>NZ_CEEDDZ010000005.1:0-333342 GCF_979253585.1 Pseudomonas sp. AC463
CTTGACCATATAACACCCAAGCAATTTGATGCTCCTCGTTGAAAAGACGAAAGAGACCAGATTGCGGTGTGTGAAGACGATACGAACCGAAAGTTCGATATCTCACAAAACACCTGGCTATCACATACCCAATTTGCTGAAGCGAGGCCAACTGGTCACGACTCAGTACCCGAATTTCTTGACGACCATAGAGCATTGGAACCACCTGATCCCATCCCGAACTCAGTAGTGAAACGATGCATCGCCGATGGTAGTGTGGGGTTTCCCCATGTGAGAGTAGGTCATCGTCAAGATTAAATTCCAGAACCCCTGTTTGCTAACGCAAACAGGGGTTTTGTTTATGTAGAAGTCCATGAATTTCATCGGCACGTTGCCTGACGCAGCGGTCCGATACACAGAATTTCTTGACGACCATAGAGCATTGGAACCACCTGATCCCATCCCGAACTCAGCAGTGAAACGATGCATCGCCGATGGTAGTGTGGGGTTTCCCCATGTGAGAGTAGGTCATCGTCAAGATTGAATTCCGAAACCCCTGTCTGCTAACGCAGACAGGGGTTTTGTCGTTTAGGGCTGTTATTACGCAGGCGCAGCGTTCAGCTGGATAGCCCGACAGCTCAGGTTCTTGTACGACAACCACTTATCGGTTTCCTACGTAAAATGAGGATCCATCCCACAACTTTCCTAAGTTTTGCCTCGGCTCGGCCGAAAGCCTGATGAGCCATGCGTGCACCGAAATAGAGCGGCCGGAGATGCTGCCTATACCGTTACATGGAATGTTCCACTCGGCACGCTCACCCCCCTTTGGCAAAAGAAGTCGATGAAATGAATCTCAAGTTCAGTCATAAAATTCTGCTGGCCGCGTCAGGCGTCGTGGTTCTAGCCTTCGCGTTATTCACCCTCTACAACGACTATCTGCAGCGCAGCACGATCAAGCAGAATCTGGAGTCGTCTATCCAACAATCCGGTGAACTCACCGCCAGCAGTGTGCAGAACTGGCTCAGTGGCCGAATACTGGTGCTCGAAAGCCTCACGCAAAATGTTGCCCACCAAGGCAGTGCTGCCGACCTCCCAGGGTTGGTTGACCAGCCAGCGTTCACCTCGAACTTCCAGTTCACCTATGTTGGGCAAACCAACGGCGTATTTACCCAGCGTCCGGACGCGAAAATGCCCGACGGCTACGACCCACGCCAGCGCCCTTGGTACAAGCAGGCAGTGACAGCTGACAAGCCCATGCTTACGCCGCCCTATATGGCTGCAGTGGGTGGCCAGATCGTGACCATCGCCATGCCGGTAAAAAAGAACGGCGAATTGCTCGGTGTGGTCGGTGGAGACCTGAGCCTGCAGACCTTGGTGAAGATCATCAATTCGGTGGATTTCGGTGGTATCGGCCATGCGTTCCTGGTCAGCGGCGACGGACAGGTCATCGTCAGCCCGGACCAGGACCAGGTGATGAAGAACCTCAAGGATATCTACCCGGGTACCAATGTCCGTATCGAGAGGGTTAACCAGGACGTCGTCCTCAATGGCCAGGATCGCATCCTGTCATTCACCCCGATCAGCGGCTTGCCAGGTGCAGACTGGTATATCGGCCTGTCGATCGACAAAGACAAAGCCTACGCACCGCTGGGCAAATTCCGTACTTCGGCATTGATTGCCATGTTGATCGCCGTGGTCGTGATTGCCGTGCTGTTGAGCTTGCTGATCCAAGTGTTGCTCCGGCCCCTGACGACCATGGGTGTTGCCATGCAGGATATCGCTCAGGGCGAAGGCGACTTGACCCGGCGCCTGGCTGTCACCAGCAAGGACGAGTTCGGCGAAGTCGGCAGTGCGTTCAATCAGTTCGTGGAACGTATTCACGCGTCGATTTCCGAAGTGTCGTCGGCTACGCGCCAGGTACATGATCTGTCCCAGCGCGTGATGGCTTCTTCGAACGCCTCGATCATCGGCTCCGACGAGCAAAGTGCACGCACCAATAGCGTGGCTGCAGCGATCAACGAGCTGGGAGCCGCCACCCAGGAAATCGCACGTAACGCTGCCGATGCATCGCAACACGCCAGTGGTGCCAGCGAGCAGGCCGATGATGGGCGCAAGGTCGTGGAGCAAACGATCCTGGCGATGTCGGAACTGTCGCAAAAAATCAGCCTGTCCTGCACCCAGATCGAAACCTTGAATGCCAGCACGGATAACATTGGCCATATCCTGGATGTGATCAAAGGTATCTCCCAGCAAACCAACTTGCTCGCGCTCAACGCGGCGATTGAGGCGGCGCGTGCAGGGGAGGCCGGGCGTGGTTTTGCGGTGGTCGCCGATGAGGTGCGCAACCTCGCTCACCGCACCCAGGAGTCTGCTGAAGAAATCCACAAAATGATTACTTCGCTGCAAGTGGGCTCGCGTGAGGCAGTGACGACTATGAATGCCAGCCAAGCCTCCAGCGAGGAAAGCGTAGAGGTCGCCAACCAGGCCGGTGAGCGCTTGGTCAGCGTGACGCAGCGGATCGTCGAGATCGATGGCATGAACCAGTCGGTCGCCGCCGCCACTGAGGAGCAGACAGCCGTGGTGGAAACCCTCAACGTGGATATCAACCAGATCAACCTGCTGAACCAGCAGGGCGTGACCAACCTCAACGAAACCCTGAAAGACTGCGATGCACTGTCGCAGCAGGCCAATCGGTTGAAGCAGCTGGTCGACAGCTTCAAGATCTGACCCGCTGACTGATCAGGCAGGAGCGAGGCGCTTCGCTCCTGCCGCTTGGCCAAGCAGCTGGCGCACATTCTCCAGGGCGCTGTCGGCAAAATTCTGCACAAACTGTTCAAACCCTGCCTGTGCCGCGTCTACGGGCTCGGCAATGATGGTCCAGGTCACCCTGGATCGCTGTGCTCCCAGTGCCTGCACGTGGATGGCTGCCCACAATCTCGCCACGCCGAGCGTGTTGTAGATTGTGGTCCAGGTCATGTGCATGGCCTGTTCGTCGTAGCTATTGAGTTGCTCCACGACACAGTTGCCATCGTGGAAAAATTTCGTGCGCAGGGCGCCCACGCCGCTACCGGTCATTTCGATACGCTTGAGGGTAGGAATGAACGCATCGAAGCCCGAGAACTTTCCTACCATGCTCCACAGGCGGGCAGCAGGGCAGCTGACCTCAACAGAGGCCATTATCGGCACGCCGTTAGGGTTGCGGATTAACGTATCGGGTTGCAGTGGTTTCATGAAATTGTCCTGAGGCGTTTCAAAGGAAGCCGATGGTCTTGAGGTAGCTACAGCCTTTGCTCAACAACGCTGGGTCTTTTCTGGGGTACTCCTCCCCCATCTGCTGAACACCCCGTCGCGCGTTGTCATGGCGGATTTTCGAGGTATCGCCGATGTCTTCATCCAGGTGATCGAGATAGAAGCCGAGTACGCCAAACAGGGCGTTGTCCTCGCCCACTGTGCGCAGCGCCTGTTGCCACTGCGCCAGGCTCACCCGCTCGAACCTGTGGCCGGCCTGGCTGAAGGCATCCAGGTAGTTATCCCAGCTCAGAGGTTGTGGGTTATGCAGGTTGAACACGCTGCTCTCGGCTCGAAAGCTGGCGCAGTGGAACGCAATGAAACCCGCCAGGAAGTCCACCGGCATCAGGTCGAAGTTCAACTCCAGGCGAGGTAGCAGGCCCAATTGCAACGAGCCCTTGAGCATCAGCATCAGGCGGTTTTTCTTCGGCTGGCAGACACCGTTGCGGCGGTTGAAGCTGATGTTGCCGGGACGATGGATATTCACCCAGGCGCCTTGTTTCACTGCATGGGTCAACTGTTGCTCGGCAACCCATTTGGAGAGGTTGTAACCATTCTTGATGTACAGCGGCAACGTGGCTGCAGCAGGCGCCTCAAGCACATAGCCCAACGAGTCGATGCTGCTTGCGGCCGACAGCGTCGAGACAAAATTGAAGACTTTTTTGCGCCGGCTCTCACACAAACGCAGGCACTCGAGTATGGGATCGACGTTGTCCCTGGCCAGTGTGGCGTACTCCATTACGTGGTTGACCCGCGCCGCGTTGTGCACCAGTACGCCATAGCCTTCGGCCAGGGTGTCATACACGTCGTTGGCCAAGCCCAATCGCGGCCGGCTGATATCGGCAGCGACAACCCGTACCCGGCGCATGTCCAGGTGTTGCAGGCGATACTCACTGAGTGCCTGGTTAAACCGCGCCATCGCCGTGTACCCCGGCGCCTCACGCACCAGGCACGCCACCTCAGTTGCACCCGCGGCCAGTAATGCTTCGACGATGTGCACACCGACGAAGCTATTGGCCCCCGTCACGATCACCCGCTGTGGGTCGCCGGCGCGGCCTTCGGGCAGTGTCGCGATTGTCCAGTCCGGTTGAGCATCCCGAATGGCCTGGGTGTAACGTGCGTTGGGCCGTTCGCCGTGCTCAAGAAGTGTTGCGAGCGCCCTGATCGTGGGCGCCTCAATAAAATGGCTCAATGCGAAACTGCGGCCGAATTGCTCGCGCACACGCAGTAACAGGGCCGACAGCAAAATCGAATGGCCGCCCAGTTCGAAGAAACCGGCATCAATGCACAGCGCATCCAGCGGCAGCGCCAACAGCTCGCTCCACAGCTGCATCAGACGTACTTCAAGCGCTGTGTGTGCCGTGTTGCGGGCGGGCTGCAATGCCGGCGGCGACGGTATCGCCAGCAGTGCCTCGCGGTCGACCTTGCCATTGCCGGAGTAGGGCATGCAGGGCAATTCGTTCCAGAAGCCCGGGCGCATGTAATCCGGCAGCTGTTGCCGGGCGTGCTGCTGCAGGGCCGCCAGTGTGGCGCCCGGTGCGGCCTGGGCGACAAAGCCGCGGATGCCGCCGTCGCGGTCGATAACCACCGCCGCCTGACGATACAGCCGGCTTTCGCGCAAGCATTGCTCGATTTCCCCTGGCTCCACCCGAAACCCTCGGATTTTTACCTGATCATCGCGCCGCCCGCCCAGCACGATGCCCTGCGCCGTCCACTTGGCCAGGTCACCGCTGCGGTAGGCCCGAAGGTTCTGGCCGCCAGGCACTACCAGTTCGACAAAAGGGCTGGGCGTCTGTTGCGGCGTGTTTACATACCCCAGGCTTACGCCTGGACCCACGATGTAAACCTCGCCCATCACCTGTTCATCCACCGGTTGCAGGGTGTCATCGAGGATCAGCACCTGGCTGTTCGCGATGGGTTGGCCAAGGTTGCGATTGCTGTCGCCGGGGCGCCACGTTCGGTGGGTGACCAGCACCGTGGCCTCCGTGGGGCCGTAGAGGTTGTGGAACTGGCACTGGCCCGCCAGTTGTTCGATCACACAGGGTTCGCAGACATCGCCACCGGTGAGCAGGTGCGTCAAACCCAGGGGTTGATCAAGTGGCAGGATGCTGAGCAGGGCGGGGGGTAAAAAGGCATGTGTGACGCGTTGCCGGCAGAGCAGGTCCAGCAGTTGCCGAGGGTCGCGCCGCTGTTCTTCGCTGGGGACGATCAGTTCTGCTCCGGCTATCAAGGCAGGGAAAATATCGACCAGTGAAGAGTCGAAGCTCAATGGCGAAAACTGCAGGACCCGGCTTTGCTCATCCAGGTCCATACACGACCGATACCACGTGGTGAAGTGCGCCAGGTTGCCGTGGCTGAGCAGCACGCCTTTTGGCTGGCCGGTGGTGCCCGAGGTATAGAGCGTCATACAAGGCGCTTCGGGGGCAGGGCGTTGGTGCATCAATGGGGACGTGGTATCGGTATCCAGCGCGTCGACAGTGCTGACATCCAGTGCAATGAACCCACCTCGTGCCGGATGCTGCCCGGCATCCAGCAGTACGCATGCCCCCGCGCTTTCGAGCATCACCTGATGGCGATGAGGTGGGTGCTCCGATCCCAATGGCAGGTACACCGCGCCACAGCCCAGTACCGCAAGAATGCTGGCGTATAAATCGATGGATTTTTCCAGGTACACACCCACCACCGGGGGGGCTTTATAAGCCTGCAGCAGCGGGCGCAATCGTTGTTGGATTGCCAGGGCGCGAGCCTGTAGTTGAAGGTAGCTCACCCGGCGACCGGCGATGTTCAATGCCGGCCGAGCAGCGAAGGTGTGGAGGCTGGCCTGCAGGCGTTCGATCACCGGTATCCGGGCGTGCTGCGTCAATGCGGGGTTTGCGGTGCAATTGAACCGATGCAGGAACGCCAGCGCATCCAGCGCTTGCAAGCCTTGCTCGGGCCAGTCATTGGGCTGTGTACGAGCCGAGAAATACCCAGGGTCCCGCGAGAAGCCGCTGACGTGCAGCGCGACCCATTCGACCAGCGTCTGCGTAACCTGTCGGCGCAGTCGCTGGCCGTTGCCACTGGGCTCATCGACGATGTCCATTACGGCCAATAACTGCCGGCCACGGTCATAGGCGCGCAGTTGCAAGCCGGGCAGCCCGCAGTGGCTTATCGGGCCAATCCCCACGCGCAGACTCAACCAGGGATTCTCTCCCGTGCAGGTCGGCAGCGATTGGCTGCCATCTTCAATCAGCAGGTCGATGGCCTCGTCCCCTGAGCGATGCCCGTACTGTTCCAGCTCGTCCCTGACGGCGCCAAGCGCGCTGCTGATACCGCTCCATCCGATCGTCAGGCACCTCATGTCGGCCTCCCGGACGCAGGCAGATAGTTGTGGAGCGCCTGCGCCACACTCGGCGTTTGCAACAAGCCGCTGTGTTGCAGGAAGGCTGCGATGTTGCCCATCAACGGATGCTGGCGGGTGATGGGAAACGCCAGCGCCGTGACTTCATCGCGCAATGCGCTGCGTACGCTATGGCTGACATCGAGGTGTTCGACCAACTGCAGGTCGAAGTTCTTCTGCAGGTCGTTGGTCAGGTAATGCGCCAGGAACGTCGGCAGTACCCTGGCAATGCTGTCGCGGTCATCCGGGCTGGCGGCTTGCCAATACAGGCGTACCAACCGCGTCCAGAATTGCGCGTGACGCCCTTCGTCAAACAGGTGATCGGCCATCAAGCCACGCACCGAGGCCTTGATACTGCCGTCCTTGGAAAACGCCGCTACATCGTGGGTTACGGTGTTTTCGGCGATGGCCACGCCAATCAGCTCCACGGCATCGTGCAGGTGGGCAGGGACCAGCGCCTGCGCCGCCGGCACTGCGCGGCTCAACTCGATCTGCTCCGGCAGGGCCAGCGGTTGTATACCGGTCATGGCCACGGCTTGTTGCAGGAAGTCGAGCGCGACCAGTGCGTGGTAGTCCTCGTCCACCACCACCGTCATCGCATCCACGCGGCAGGCAAGCGGGAAGGGCATGGCGAAGCGATTCTTGGCAATGCCGCGTGCAGTCCTGTCGACGATTTCGGTCTCGAAAATCACCACGTCGTTGATGAATTTGTAAAAGCTTTGTACCAGCACGAACTCGCGCCACTGGCGGCAGTGTTCTACAAAGGTGGCACTGAGTACCAAAGGTTGACGGCACAGCGGGTAGATCAGCTTGTCGTCGTTTTCCAGCAGGCGACGAGGGCGGGTGCGGATGGTTGCGCGGCGGTCCCAGTCGTCGGCAATGGGCAAGTAGTCGGCGCTGTTCATGGGTGCACCTCTTGCAGCGAGGCCTGCACCTCGTTCCAGAATGTGATCCGGGTTTCAACGGCGGCGAGGGCGGCCTCGTTGGCCTGTTGCGAGAAAGCCGGATCGGCGCCGACCAGGCGTTCAAGCAACTGCTGCGCTGCAGGGCCGTGATCCTGGGTGTCCAATTCGATGTGGCGCTTTAAATAGCCGTACAAGGTCGGTGCCTGGATGACCTGATCGACTTGCAGGATGCGCTCGAACATCGCGGGGATGATGCACTCGCGACCCTGCACAAACGCCGCCGCTACACAGTGCGTGGGCGCGTTCAGTGCAATGTGCAAAGTGGCACTGACGAAGCGGGCCACGCCGCGCGGCGGGCCGACCTGCTGCAAGGCCGTGGGCACCGCCTGGCCGTCACGCAACAGCGCGACGAAGCGGTTGATTGCCGAGGTACTGGCGCCGATTTCGGCCATGGCTTCCAGGTACAACTCGAAGTGGCTGCAATGGCCCAGGCGCGGATGCATGTCGGATTCTTCGCCCAGCACGATCTCGTTGATCAGGCGTGCGGCTTGCGTGTCGGCAGGTGGTAGCCAGGGCAATTGGGTGCAGGTCAGGTCCTGTTGCAGGCGCTTGGTGAGTGTCATGAAATCCCATACAGCGAATACATGACTTTCCATAAAAAGTTGTAACTTTGGAAGTGAAGTTATTTCCGCAAATAACGGATGGTTGAATAACTGCAATTTTGTTTTTTCAAGTAACGGTTGATGCATGGTTGATGCCTATAAGTTGTTGCGTCTGCTGTTGTAACAGCGATGGGCTTTTAAGGTCGGCAAAAAGAGTTGAGTCGATGTGAACCAAACCAGGCGCGCAGGGCAGCACACTTGCGGGTCGCGCCGGCGGGTGAAGTGTCTGGTTTAGTGATGAAAGATAATAAGCTGGTTAAACAGTTTGGCGAGCATATAAAAGTGTTAGATGTTTTTCCAAATAATATTGGATGTCAGTAAGTTGTTCTATTAGATGTGGGAAGTTTCTTCGGCGCGGGGCACTGCGTGATAGGCACGCCCCGCAGCACTTGAGGGCAGGGCGGGGGGAAGCGAGGTGTCTGTTGTATGACTTACTTACCGGCGGCCTCAAGGCCATTGAGGTAGGTCGTGATCACTTCCATCCCGCGCATCAAGTGATTGCGCAGCGTCAGGATGCTTTCATCGGTTTTCTTCTGTGCCACCAGGTTCAGCAATTCACGGTGGTCTTCCTGGGACGTCTCGCCCAGCCCCATCGCCTCCAGGTTGAACCGCAGGAAGCGTTCCTCTTCGTTCAACCCGTGCTCCACCAACTTGAGCAGCCGCTGGTTGGGAGCCTTGCCATAGAGCGCCATGTGAAACAGGCGATTGAGGCGGCCAATCTCGGTGTAGTCTTTTTCTTTCTCCAGCGCACAGATGAAGGCGTCGGCCTCGGCGATATCGGCGTCGGTGAGCAAGGGGATCGACAAGCGCAATGCTTCGGATTCCAGCAACATCCGCAGCGCATAGGTTTCGGCCGAGTTATCCTCGATCAACGGTGCCACCACGGCGCCCTTGTGCGTTACCACATGCAGCAACGACTGGGCTTCGAGCTGGCGCAAGGCTTCACGCACCGGCATGCGGCTAACACCGAAAAGGCTGGCCAGCTCCTGTTGACGCATGGCAGTGCCGCAAGGCAAACGCCCATCCAGGATGGCATTGCGCAAGGTTTCTTCAATCACTGAACGAGCGAGATGAGCCGCAATAGGGCCGCTGATCTTGATGCTGTTCAAAGGGTTCGGCTTCTGCGTCACGGTTACGCTATCCTCCTTATTGGGATAGGGTGGCTAATTGGATCCAATGCACACTAGAGGCTGCCCATAAGCTTGTCAAACGCCCACGGTTTCGGCTTGTAAGCGCTTCAACATGCTGCTCCAGGCGCCCACGAGCAGCCATTATGGCGTCTTACGTCGCCGGTACATTCCCGTATATCGATATTCACTAACGGTATTTAAAGTGCCGTTCTTATACCTATAAAGTCACTCTCCTGTCTGACCGGGAGTGACCTCATGTCCGCCACCTCTACTGTTCCAACAGCGACCCCTACCGCCCAAGCGTTTGAGATTCGTCCACTGCCCGGCAGCGTTGGCGCCGAGATCATTGGCCTGGACTTATCACGCCCGATCAACGACGAGGATTTCGCGCGCATCCACCGCGCGCACCTGGACCACCACGTCGTGGTGTTTCGCGATCAACGCATCACCCCCGAACAACAGATCGCCTTCAGCCGCCGTTTCGGCGTGTTGCAGATCCACGTGCTCAAGCAGTTCCTGCTGGCCAACCACCCGGAAATCCTGATCGTCTCCAACATCATCGAAAATGGCCAATCCATCGGCCTGGGCGACGCGGGCAAATTCTGGCATTCGGACCTGTCCTATAAAGAACTGCCGAGCCTGGGCTCGATGCTGCATGCCCAGGAACTGCCTTCCGAAGGCGGCGACACCTTGTTCGCCGACATGCACAAAGCCTGGGACCAGTTACCCGAGCACCTGCGCAAAGCGGTAGAAGGCCGCAGCGCCGCGCATTCCTACACCGCGCGTTACAGCGAAACCAAATTCGAGGGCAACTGGCGCCCAACGCTCACGCCGGAGCAGCTCGCCCAGGTCGCCGAAGTGGTGCACCCCATCGTGCGCACCCACCCGGAAAACGGCCGCAAGGCGCTGTTCGTCAGCGAAGGTTTCACCACTCGAATCGTTGGCCTGCCCGAAGACGAAAGCCGCGACCTGCTGGCCCAACTTTACGCCCACAGTGTGCTGCCGCAGAACATCTATCGCCACCAGTGGCAGCCCCACGACCTGGTGTTCTGGGACAACCGCTCGCTGATCCACCTGGCCGCCGGTTGCCCGAGCTACCTGCGCCGCAAGCTGTTTCGCACCACCATCCAGGGCGACGCGCCTTTCTGATTCGGAGCATGACCATGTCCAGGAAAATTCCATTTGCACGGCTGGCGGCAACCGTCGGCCTGGGTGTCAGCCTGTTGGCCGGCAGCCTCGTGGCCCCGGCGGCCGCGCAGGCCGAAGGTGAGATCCGCATCGCCGAACAATTCGGCATCGTCTACCTGTTGCTCAATGTGGTGCGCGACCAGAACCTGATCGAAAAATACGGCAAGCAGGAAGGCATCGACATCAAGGTCGACTGGACTCAACTGTCCGGCGGCGCAGCGGTCAACGACGCGCTGCTGTCGGGCTCCATCGACATTGCCGGTGCCGGCGTCGGCCCGCTCCTGACCATCTGGGACCGCACCCACGGCAAGCAGAACGTCAAGGCCGTGGCCTCCCTGGGCAACTTCCCCTACTACCTGGTGAGCAACAACCCCAAGGTTAAAACCATCGCCGATTTCACCGACAAGGACCGCATCGCCGTGCCGGCGGTGGGTGTGTCGGTGCAGTCGCGCTTCCTGCAATACGCCGCTGCCAAGCAATGGGGCGACAAGGAATTCAATCGCCTCGACAAGTACACCGTCGCCGTTCCGCACCCGGACGCCACCGCTGCATTGATCGCCGGCGGTACCGAGCTGACCGGGCATTTCTCCAACCCGCCGTTCCAGGACCAGGCCCTGGCCAACCCTAACGTGCACGTGGTGCTGAACACCTACGACCTGCTCGGCCCGAACTCGCCGACCGTGCTGTTCGCCACCGAGAAATTCCGCAACGACAACCCGAAAACCTACAAGGCCTTCGTCGAGGCGCTGACCGAAGCCGCGCAGTTCGCCCAGAACGACAAAGGCGCCGCCGCCGACACCTACATCCGCGTGACCAAGGCCAAGATCGACCGCGCCGCGTTGCTGAAAATCATCGACAACCCGCAGTTCGAATTCAGCGTCACGCCGAAAAACACTTACCCGCTGGCGGAATTTCTCTACCGCGTCGGCGCCATCAAAAACAAGCCTGAATCGTGGAAGGACTACTTCTTCCAGGACGCCAAGCCCCTGCAAGGAAGTTGAGATGAACGCGCCCTTGCAAGGCCACACGGCCAGCAACCTGCACACCACCGCCCCATTGCTGGCGGTGGACAAAGTCAGTCTGGAATACCGCACCCCCGAGCGCGTGGTGCGGGCCACCCACCAGGTCAGTTTCGAGATCGACCCGGCGGATCGCTACGTCTTGCTGGGGCCTTCGGGTTGCGGCAAGTCCACCTTGCTCAAGTCCATCGCCGGGTTTATCAAACCCTGCGAAGGCGAGATCCGCCTGCTGGGCCAGAAGGTCGAGCAGCCGGGGCCGGACCGCATCGTGGTGTTCCAGGAATTCGACCAGTTGCCGCCGTGGAAAACCGTCAAGCAGAACGTGATGTTCCCGCTGCTGGCGTCAAAGACCTTAGGCCGTCGCGAGGCTGAAGAACGTGCGCTGCACTACCTCGATAAAGTCGGCCTGAGCAACTTTGCCGACGCATACCCCCACACCCTCTCCGGCGGCATGAAAGCCCGCGTGGCCATCGCCCGCGCGCTGGCCATGCAGCCGAAAATCCTGTTGATGGACGAGCCCTTCGCCGCCCTCGACGCCCTGACCCGCCGCAAGATGCAGGAAGAACTGCTGCTGCTCTGGGAAGAGGTGCGCTTCACCCTGCTGTTCGTCACCCATTCCATCGAAGAAGCGCTGGTGGTGGGCAATCGCATCCTGTTGCTGTCGCCGCACCCGGGGCGCGTGCGCGCGGAAATCCACAGCCATCAATACGACCTGCACAGCCTTGGCGGTGTGGACTTCCAGGCGTCGGCGCGGCGCATTCATCGCCTGCTGTTCGATGAAGCGCAAGAAGCCGAACGTGAGTTGGGTTTTGCCGATATCCGCATCGCTTACTGAAGGGACAACCCATGCGCCAGGAATACGAAATCACCCTCGAACCACTGCTCAGCGTCCCCGTGGAACGCGAGCTGCCGCTGCGCCAACGCCTGTGGCAACAAGGCTGGCTGCGCAAGGGCCTGATCCTGATCGTGCTGGCGATCTTGTGGGAAGCGGTCGCGCGTTATCAGAACAATGACCTGCTGCTGCCGAGCTTCTTGCAGACCTCTGCCGCGCTGTACGACGGCCTGCTCAGTGGCGAGTTGTTGAGCAAAGTCAGCATCTCGCTGGCGGTGCTGATCAAAGGTTACCTGATCGGCATCGTGCTGGCGTTTGCGCTGACCACGCTGGCGGTGTCGACCCAGTTGGGCCGCGACCTGCTGAGTACGCTGACCTCGATGTTCAACCCGTTGCCGGCGATTGCCTTGCTGCCGCTGGCGTTGCTGTGGTTCGGCCTGGGGCAGAACAGCCTGATTTTCGTGCTGGTGCATTCGGTGCTGTGGGCGCTGGCGCTCAATACCTATTCGGGGTTTCTTGGCGTGTCCGAAACCCTGCGCATGGCCGGTCGCAACTATGGCCTCAAGGGCATGCGCTTTGTGCTGTTCATCCTGATCCCGGCGGCGCTGCCGTCGATCCTCGCCGGCCTGAAAATCGGCTGGGCATTTGCCTGGCGCACGCTGATCGCCGCCGAACTGGTGTTCGGCGCCACCAGCGGCAAGGGCGGGCTGGGCTGGTACATCTTCCAGAACCGCAACGAGCTGTACACCGACAAAGTGTTTGCCGGCTTGGCCGTGGTGATCCTGATCGGCTTGCTGGTGGAGAACCTGGTGTTTGACACCTTCGAGCGGCTCACCGTGAAACGTTGGGGCATGCAACGCTAAACCACCTAACCCTGCTAGGATTGCGCCCAGTTCACTCCTTATCGATCACGAGTGCTTGGCATGCAATTACCGGACATGAACCTGCTGGTCGCCCTCGACGCGCTGCTCGACGAGGGCAGTGTGGTCGGCGCGGCGCGGCGGATGAACCTCAGCCCGGCTGCCATGAGCCGTACCCTCACGCGTATTCGCGAGGCGGTGGGCGACCCGATCCTGGTGCGCGCCGGCCGCGGCCTGGTGCCGACGCCCAAGGCCCTGCAGTTGCAGGGTCAGGTGCGCAACGTGGTGGAGCAGGCCGCGCTGCTGTTTCGCTCGGCCGACCAGGTTGACCTGAGCACCTTGCGCCGCCGCTTCAGCGTGCGCGCCAACGACTTTTTTATCGGTGTTTATGGCGGGCGTCTGTTCGACACCATGGAGCGCATGGCGCCGCTGTGCGAGCTGTGTTTTGTGCCCGAGGGCGATACCGACGACGACGCGCTGCGCGAAGGGCGGCTGGATCTGCGGGTAAGCAATACGCTGCCGTCCAGCCCTGAGGTGAAGGTGCAGAACCTGTTCTCCACCACCTTCGTCGGCCTGGCGCGGGAAGACCACCCGCTGTTCGATGAAGAAATTACGGCGGCGCGGTTTGCCAGCTATTCCCACATCAGCATCTCGCGGCGCGGCATCGCCCGCGGGCCGATCGATACCGCGTTGAACGCCCAGGGCCTGGAACGCCGCGTGGCGATGATCGCCCCGGGCTTTCACGGCGCGATGTTCATGTTGCCCGATTCCGACCTGATCCTGCCGGTACCCAAGGAAGCGCTCCTGAGTGCTAACCGCCTGAAACTGCCGTTGCGCTCTTTCGCCCTGCCGATTTCGCTGCCCACCCTGGTGTTGGCCCAATCCTGGCACCCGCGTTTCGACAAGGACCCGGCCCACAAATGGCTGCGCGAAACCATGCGCGAGAGCTGCCACGCCACCTGGCTGGCAGCCCAGCCGACCTGATTCCCAAGTCATGCAAGGGTAGAAATGTGGGAGGGGCAAGCCCCCTCCCACATTTGACCTGCAGTGGATTTAGGTTTGCGTCCGGCGCACTTATAAGCTGCCAATAAGTAACTTTTTGTAATGTATGTGTCTGATTAAACTGCTCGGGTATTTATAATCCCGAGCTACCCGTACATGACTTCCCTCGCTGCCCCCACCCTCGAGGCCGCAGCCAAACCCGTCGCGATGACCCCTCCGGTATTCGGCCCGCGCATCATCATCGGCCTGGTCGGTGTGTTGCTGGCGGTGCTGGTGTCCGGTCTCAACGAGATGGTCACCAAAGTGGCCCTCGCCGACATCCGTGGCGCGCTGTACATCGGTTTCGACGAAGGCACCTGGCTGGTCGCTGCCTACACGGCCACCTCCGTGTCGGCCATGGCCTTTGCGCCTTGGTGCTCGGTGACCTTTTCCCTGCGCCGCTTCACTCTGTGCGCGATTGGCCTGTTCACGCTGCTGGGGATCCTGTGCCCGTTCGCGCCGAACTACGAAAGCCTGTTGCTGCTGCGCACCGTGCAGGGTTTTGCCGGCGGCGCGTTGCCGCCGATGCTGATGACCGTGGCGCTGCGCTTCCTGCCGGCCAACGTCAAGCTGTATGGCCTGGCCGGCTATGCGCTCACTGCTACTTTCGGGCCGAGCCTCGGCACGCCGCTGGCGGCGCTGTGGACCGAATACGTCGGCTGGCAGTGGGCGTTCTGGCAGATCGTCGGCCCGTGCCTGCTGGCCATGGCGGCCGTGGCCTACGGCTTGCCGCAGGACCCGCTGCGCCTGGAGCGCTTCAAGCAGTTCAACTGGCGCGGCCTGCTGCTGGGGTTTCCGGCGATCTGCATGCTGGTGATCGGCATTCTGCAAGGCAACCGGCTGGACTGGTTCGAGTCGGGCCTGATCACTTTCCTGCTGTGCGGCGGCGGCGTGTTGCTGGTGTTGTTCATGTTCAATGAATGGTCGCACCCGATGCCGTTTTTCAAGTTGCAGATGCTCGGCCTGCGCAACCTGTCGTTTGCCCTGATCGTGCTGGCGGGCGTGTTGATGGTGCTGACCTCGGTGATCATCATCCCGTCGAGTTTCCTCGCCCAGGTCCAGGGTTATCGCCCGCTGCAAACCGCGCCGGTGATGCTGCTGATGGCCCTGCCGCAATTGATCGCGCTGCCGCTGGTGGCGGCGCTGTGCAACCTGCGCTGGGTCGATTGCCGTTGGGTGTTGGGGGTCGGCCTCGGCATGCTGGTGCTGTGCTGCGTGGGCAGCTCGCAGCTGACTTCGGCGTGGATACGCAATGATTTCTATGGCTGGTATCTGCTGCAAATCTTCGGGCAACCCATGGCCGTGTTGCCTTTGCTGATGCTCTCAACCGGCAGCATCCAACCGACTGACGGGCCGTTCGCCTCGGCCTGGTTCAACACGGTCAAGGGCCTGGCCGCCGTGGTCGCCACCGGCGTGCTGGATGCGCTGACCACCCAGCGCCTGCATTTTCACTCGACCATGCTGGTGGACCGCCTGGGTAATTCGCCCCTGGCCGACGGCGACGCGCCAGGCCTGGCGCACCGCCTGCACGAGCAGGCCGTGGTGCTCACTTCTTCGGATCTCTATTACGTCATGGCCGGTGTCGCGGTGGCGTTGATCCTGCTGATTTTCTGGATGCCCACGCGGATCTTTCCGCCTCGCGCACCGACCTAGCCTCAAGGACTTCTCATGAAACGCAAAGACAAAATTGCCGTCTCCGTCATCGCCGTGTTTGCCGTCGGCGTGCTGGTGTACCTGGTCGCGCCGGGCATTCTGGGCAGCAAGCGCCAGAGCACCAACGACGCTTTCGTCGCCGCCGACTTCACCCTGGTCGCGCCGCGCGTGGCCGGGTTTATCAAGGAAGTGCTGGTGGAAGACAACCAGCGCGTCCAGGCCGGCCAACTGCTGGCGCTGATCGACGACCGGGATTTTCGCGCCGCCGCCCAGGCCGCCGATGCCGACACCCTGGTGGCCCGCGCCCAGCTGAAAAACGCCACTGCGACGCTGGAGCGCCAAAGCTCGGTGATCGCCCAGGCCCAGGCCACCGTGGCCGCAGACCGCGCCGAAGTGGCCTTTGCCGAGCACGAACTGAACCGCTACAACCACCTCGCCGGCGTCGGCGCCGGCACGGTGCAAAACGCCCAGCAAGCCAAGACCCGCATCGACCAGGCCACCGCGCGCCTGGCCAATGCCACGGCGGTGCTGGCGGCTGAACGCAAACAGGTCGAGATCCTCACCGCCCAGCGTGATGCGGCCGAAGGCGGGCTCAAACGCGCCCAAGCGGCGTTGGAACTGGCCAGCTTTCAGCTCTCCTACACGCGCATCGTCGCGCCGGTGGATGGCATGGTCGGCGAGCGCGCGGTGCGGGTCGGCGCCTATGTGACGCCGGGCAGCAAGATCCTCGCCGTGGTGCCGCTGGCCGAGGCCTATGTGGTAGCCAATTTCCAGGAAACCCAACTGTCCCACATGCACGCCGGCCAAGCGGTGCAAGTGCGCGTCGACAGCCTCGACGGCGAGTTGCTCAACGGCCATCTGGAAAGCCTGGCGCCGGCGACCGGGGTAACGTTTGCCTCGGTCAAACCCGACAACGCCACCGGTAACTTCACCAAGGTGGTGCAGCGCATTCCGGTGAAAATCGTGCTGGAGCCTAACCAGCCTTTGACCGAGCGCCTGCGGGTGGGCATGTCGGTGGAAGCCAGCGTCGACACCCAGCCGGTCGCGCAGCAGCGTGAGGTGGCGCAGCAATGAAACAGTTCGCCTGGCTCACCTTGAGCCTGATCAGCCTGAGCGCCTGCACGGTCGGCCCGGATTTCCACAAGCCCCAGGGCCCGCAAGTGACGCAATGGGCCGAGCCCCAAGGGCGTCAGGCTGCCAGCCGCGCGGTCAGCGACCCGCTGCAAGAGCGCTGGTGGGACGTGTTCCACGACGCGCAACTCTCGGCCCTCACACGCCGTGCGCTCAGCGATAACCTCGACCTCAAGCTGGCCAGCAGCCGCCTGGAGCAAAGCCGCGCCGTGCGCCAGGTGACCACCGCCGAGCGCTACCCGACCGTCAACGCCAGCGGCGACTACGCGCGCCAACGCAACAGCGGCAAAGGCTTGAGCGACCCGTCCGGCAACAACGGCCGCGCGGCGTTCAACCAGTGGGACGCGGGTTTCTCCGCTTCCTGGGAGCTGGATTTCTGGGGCCGCGTCAAACGCGAAACCGAAGCCGCCGACGCCACCCTGCAAGTCGCCGAAAACGACCGCCGCGCCGTGCTGTTGTCGGTGCTCGCCGAAACCGCCCAGGACTACATCCAGCTGCGCGGCGTGCAAAACACCCGTGCCGTTACCGAGCAGAATCTCGACGTCGCGCGCCACAGCCTCAAGCTCTCGCAACTGCGCCTGGCCGACGGCGTAGCGACGGATCTGGACGTGGCCGAAGCCGCCGCCCAGGTCGCCGCCATCGAGGCGCGCCTGCCGGATCTGCAGCAGCGTCAGGACCAGTTGATCAACGCCCTCAGCCTGTTGATGGGCGAGCCTCCGCAAGCCCTGCACGCGCAGCTGTCCAAGGACGCCGGCGTGCCGCAGACCCAGCGCCAGGTCGCCATCGGCCTGCCGTCGGAACTCGCCGAGCGGCGCCCGGATATCCGCCAGGCAGAAGCGCGTTTGCACGCCGCCACCGCCAGCATCGGCGTGGCCAAGGGCGATTTTTACCCGCGCATCACCCTGTCGGGCAGCCTTGGTTCCCAGGCCATGCAGTTGTCGGATTTCGGCTCGTGGGGCTCGCGCGCGTTTGCCTTCGGCCCGCAGTTCAGCCTGCCGCTGTTCAACGGCGGGCGCCTGCAAGGCATGTTGAACCTGCGCGAGGCCCAGCAACAGGAAGCGGCCCTCGCGTACCAGCAAACCGTGCTGCGCGCCTGGCATGAAATCGACGACCAGTTGACCCGCTACAACGCCAGCCAACTACGCCGCGACAGCCTCGCCGAAGCCGTGCGCCAGAACCAGATCGCCCTGACCACCGCGCAACATCAATACGTCGAAGGCGTGGTGGATTTCGTCAATGTGCTCACCGTGCAAAGCGCGCTGCTGGCCACGCAGGAGCAGTGGGTGGAGAGTTCTACCGGCGTGTCGCTGGCGATGGTCGGGTTGTATAAAGCGTTGGGCGGCGGTTGGCAGTCGGTGTACCCGCTGCAGACAGCCGTGAAATAACACGGTCAAAAATGTGGGAGGGGGCTTGTTAAGGGTTTTGCAAAAACACCACATACCCCCGAAACCACTCCCCCTCCTTCAAATACCCCGGCTCCTGCCACTCCCCACCCTGAATCAACCCAATCTTGAACGGCAGCCCCAACCGGTTCATGCGCGGCAGGTACGCCGCGTAATCCGGGATGCTGTGCCGGCCCTGGTACGTCTGCACCACCACTTCATCGACCACGCCCTTTAGCTGGGCGATGGCGGCGGGGTCGGCGTTGCTGCTCCAGTCCATCAGGCCGGTGATGCTCAGGCGCAAGTCGGCGGGCAGGCGTTGGCGCAGGTCACGCAAGAAGTCGGCGTATTCGTGCAGGTATTGGGTGCGGGCGTCGAAGTCGATCTGGATGCCCACCACCGGGTTGCCGGCGTCGCGCCAGCGTTGCACCTGGCCGAGCAGTTGGGTGTAGACGCGCTCTGGCCAGTGCAGGGTGTGGGCGCGGTACACCACCCAGATTTCGCCTTGGGTAATGCGCGGCACGCTGATGCCCTGGGCGATCATCTGCACGCCGCGTTGGGGTGCGCGGCGGGTGGAGTTGATCTGGCCCTGGAGGATGTACAGGGTTTTGGCCTGCTTGAGCACCGGTTGTGGCGCCACGCCGCTCCACAGCCAGAAGGCGTCATAGTCGCGGGCGTCGACGGCGGCGAAGGCCGGGCTTGCCAGCAACAGCAAGCCTAGCCACAGGTGTTTCACCAGTAGTACTGCAGGGATTTGCCCCACTGGGTGTCGGCAAAACCGCTCTTGAGCTGGCGGAACCAGGCCTTGCGCACCGCAGGCTCGACGTCCTGCCCACCGCAGCTGTTGTAGCCGGCGGGCGCGTAGCAGTTGATCGCGCGGAATAGAGCGTAGGCCTTGTCGTTCTTTGGCGCCTTGGCGTTGCCGATCACCTGTTTGTAGCCGTCGAGGCGCGAGAAGGTTTCACCTTTGAAGTCGGACGCGGTGCTGCCCAGGCTGCCGGCTGCGCGGGCTTGCTCCAGGGGCATGCCGTCGAGGTTGTTGCGCAGGATGAATTCACCGAAGCAGTTCAGGCCTTGCGGGTTTTTGGCGTCGTTCTGCAAGGTCGCGGCGGTTTGCGCGATGCTTGGGCAGACGTAGCCGGATTCGGCTTTATCGCCGTTCCACTGGAACAGTTTCAAGGCCTGGCCGCCGCTGTAGACGTAGCCCAGGCTGGTGCCCAGCTTGTCCTCAGGCGCTGCGGCGGGCAGTTGCTTGAAGTCGTCGGCGAAGGTGGCGAACTGGCTGCGCAGCAAGTCTTTATAGAGCAACACGAATTGCGCGGTCTGACGCTCCAGCGGGTCGCTGGCCTGGGCGATCTGCTGGCGCAGCAACTCAGGCCCGGCGACGTTGCGCAGCAGGATGTAACGCACCTGCTTGGCGCTGATCGGCGAGTCGGCGGCGAACACCTTGGCCAACTGGCCGCTGCGCTCGTAGTTCATCGCCAGGGCCAGCTCAAGCTGGTCGCGTTGCAGGGGTTGCCTGGCAAGTGGCAGCAGTTGCAGCCACAGCGCTTCGGCGCCTTTCCAGTCTTGCTTGGCTTCCAGCGCCAGGGCGCGCAGGGTCTGCTGGCTGAAGGCGAAGTAATCCAGGCTCGACGGCACGTCCTTGGGCAGGTGCTTCAAGGCGGTGTCGGGTTGATGCTCGACGTACAGGGCGAATGCGGCTTGCAGGTAGTCGTACAGGGCCGGGTCATTGGCGAACACGGCTTTCTGCGCGTCGAGGTCGGCGCGGGTCAGGCTCGGTGGGGTGTGGGCGCGCATCGACATCAAATCGGTGACGAGCTGGATCATCGGAGTCGGAATGGTCCCGCGGTAGATCATCAACAGCTTGAGGTCGGCTTCTTCCACCAGCTCATCCTGGCTCACGTTGCGCTCGGCCTCGGTAGCCTGGGTCAGTTGCCAGGCGTAGGCCTCGGCGAGTTTGTCGGCGTCGTCGGCCAGCCAATACACGCGGCGCAGCAGGCCGCGCGCGGAGGCGGCGTACTCGCCCTGTGGATAAGTTTTCAGGTAATGGAGGAAGCCCTGTTCGGCAGCGGCCAGGGCGGTTTTATCCACATGTTCGAGCTGCGGCATGTCGTATTGGTCGAACGCTTCGGCCTGGGCCTGATTGAGTGATGTGCGCGCGGCCATGTACAGCGCGGTTTCCTTGAGCCATGGCAACTCGCTGCTGCTGGCGGCGGCAAAACCGCGTTCGGCCTCATTGAAGCGCCCACTGTAGAAATCGGCGGCGGCTTGCAAATACGTGCGCAGCAAGCGGCCGTTGGAGGAGTCGATCGGCTCGGCGACGACCTGGCCGTCCGAGTTGCAGGTGGTGAGCAGCTGCAGGCGCGCCTTGACCAGCGCATCGCGCTCGGCGGCCGGCACGTCGGCCTTGATTACCTGGCTGATAAACGCGGTGGCGCTGTCGTCGTTGTTGCTGCGGCAGCGGCTGCCTTCGCCACTGAGGAAGGCGTCCCCGGCGGCCTCGGCGCTGTCGCGCTGGATGCCCAGGGGTTTGAGCAGGGCGTCGAGCTCGGCGGTGCGCGAGGTGTCCGGCTGGTTGTCGGGCTCATCGTTCGTCGCGGGCACAGGCGTCAGGCGATACACCGGAAACGGCACCGGGCCAAAGCCCTGGGCCAGGTCGTCTTCGCTCAAGGCATTGGGGGTCAGCGCGGCTGCCTTTTTGTCGGCCAGCAGCAGGCGCAGGTTCACGCGGCTGTCGTTGCCCGGGCTGAGAAAGGGTTGGTTGCTGCAGGCGTCGAGGCTGTCACGCGAGACTCGCCAGTCGGGGTAGCACGTGTCGTCGGAACTGGCCTGGGCCGGTAGGGAAATGCCGGCGAGCAGTGCCAGTGCCAGAGGTGACAGAAAACCGATGCGCATGACGTGTCCTTGATCCTGAGTCCTTGGAGGGCGGCAATAATAGCGTGTTCCTGCTGACGCTTCGGTGAAGCCCTACACAAATTGCCGATTTGTCCGATTCCAGAGGCGATCGGGGGGCTTTTGTCCTAGAGTGGCGATGTTTGCACTGAGGCAGTCAGGGCAGTGGCAGGGGAAGTGAAGTGCGTCGGTCTGTGGTCGAGCCAAACGAAAAGGTCGGGGCGTTATCCGCCTTCAATCCCCTTGCGTGGGAGGGCGGCGGTTGGGTCAGCCGCTTGTGGTGGGTGCCGATCCTGGCACTGGCCACGGCCTTGCGCTTTTATCACCTGACGTCGGCGGCGATCTGGGGTGACGAAGGCTCCAGCCTGCTGCTCAGCGAGTACGCCACGGCCGACCTGTGGTTTCACGCGGGCCATGATGTGCATCCACCGCTGTATTTTTTCATGCTGCGTGGCTGGATCGAACTGTTCGGCGACGGCATCTGGTCGATCCGTGGCATGAGCGCTCTGCCCGGCGTGATTGCCGTGGGCCTGGGCATCTGGCTCACGCGGCAACTGTCCACCCGGCGCGCGGCCTTGCTGGCGGGGGTACTGCTGGCGCTGCTGCCGACGGCGGTGCGCTACAGCCAGGAAGTGCGTATGTATTCGCTGCTGGGCGTCTGGCTGCTGGGCGCCACGCTTGCGCTGGTGTATTGGGTGCGTCAGCCTGAGCGCACACGCTATCTGGCAGCTTATGTGCTGTTGATGAGTGCCGGGTTCTACACCCATTACTTCACCGCACTGTGCGTGCTGGTGCATTGGGCCTACCTGGGGCTGTTGAGTACGTCGCGCACGCCAGGGCCGCGCCTGATCACCCGCCCTGCGTGGTGGGTGGCGAACGCGGTGATTGTGCTGCTGTACCTGCCGTGGCTGCCGAATCTGCTGGACCTGGTTCAGCATGTCGATCAACTCAAAGTGGGCGGGGATATCGGCTGGGAAGAACCGGTCAACCTGCTGTCCCTGCCGTCGATGATCTGGCAGTTCGTGCTGCAGGATGAAGGCGTGGGTTTCTGGCCGCCGCTGTTCTGGTTGTTTCCACTGTTATTGGTTGCGGTGGTCGTGGTGACCGCTTGGCGCGATCGCGAGCCCTATCGGCCGGCCAGGCTGCTGGCGCTGTTTTTGCTGCTGCCGCTGTTGCTGGTCTACGCGGTGTCGTTCATTTCCCCGGTGTTTATCGAGCGATATCTCACGGTTTATGCCTTGGCCTTGCCGATCCTCCTGGCGCTGGCCATCGACCGTTTGTCATGGTTGGGCGCGGCGTTGTTCGTGCTGTTTGCAGGCGTTGAACTGGTGGGTTTGAAAAACAATTTCGCCGTGGATGAGCACGACCAATTCAACGTGCCCGTGGAGTTCGTCAATCGCAATTATCAGGAAGACGACCGCATCGTGTTGAGCGACATGATGTGGTACCTCAGCTACGTGTATTACGACCAGACCGACGCCCAACTGCAGCTCTACACCCCGCCCAAGCCGGACGGCACCCCGACCCGGCCGAATGCCTACGGTTTCGGCACCCTGGTGGACCAGGACGGCGGGCGCATCTACCTCGACCAGCTGTCGGCATTGCCTGCCGGCACCCGCCGGGTGTGGCTGATCAGCAGCGACGAGGCGGCGGATGACTTCGCTCCGTTGCCCGGCGGCTGGCGCGAGCTCAGTCGCCAGGACGGCGGCGGCGCGCGTGCGCGTTTGTTTGCGCTGTGCAACGTGGCGCCGCCGCAGCCCGATGGCTGCCACTAGACTCACTTAAACCTTATTCATCTGGAGCCCACCATGGAATCGCCCGTGCACAACCTGCCCTCCCTGTTCAAGCAACTGGGCCTGCCGGATGATCCGGTCAGCATCGAACAGTTTGTCGCGGTGCATTCCCCGCTCAAAGCTGACCTGAAATTGGCCGATGCGTTTTTCTGGACGGACAGCCAGCGCGCGTTTTTGCGCGAGGAGATTCTGGAGGATGCGGATTGGGCGGAAGTGGTGGATGAGTTGAATCTGATGTTGCGGGGTGGGCGATGACTGAACAACAGGCCTGAAGCCAACTCGGTCTAAATGTGGGAGGGGGCAAGCCCCCTCCCACATTTACTCCTCGGTGTTGCAGCTATTGCTGAAAATCCTGCACCTGCCGCCGAATCCGCTTTACTTACCTCTCCCACCCATCCGCGAAATTGTTTCAAAACTTGACGCATCTGGATCCATCCACCATATTGATAGTTAGCAAACTAACTGTATGCGAACTATCCAGTGTCCCAGACCCTCGAACAACTCCAGATGAACCTCAGCAGCAGCATGGTGGTGGGCGCCCGTAACTGGCGCAAAATCTGCCAGACCACGCTGGTGAGCTACGGTATTTCCGAAGCCTGCGCCGTGCCGTTGTTGATGATCGGCCGTTTGGGCGATGGTGTGCATCAGGTCAAAGTGGCCCACGCAGCGGGGATGGAAAGCCCGTCCCTGGTGCGTTTGCTCGACCGGCTGTGCAATGACGGCTATGTGTGCCGCACCGAAGACGTCCACGACCGCCGCGCCAAGGCCTTGAGCCTCACCGAGCGCGGCCGTGAACTGGTGCAGGCGGTGGAAGAGCAATTGGTGCGTTTGCGTAAGGAAGTGCTGGCAGATATCGCACCCACCGATATGGAAGCCGCGCTGCGAGTGCTGCGCGCTTTCGAGGCGGCGACGCTTTGAACGGATTTTTTACCGGCATGCCGCCGGCCCGCGACTGGTTCTACGGCGTGCGTACCTTCGCCGCGTCGATGATCGCCCTGTACATCGCCATGCTTATGCAGATGCCGCGTCCGTATTGGGCGATGGCCACGGTGTATATCGTCTCCAGCCCGTTCGTCGGCCCCACCAGCTCCAAGGCCCTGTACCGAGCCATCGGCACGCTGATGGGCGCGGCGGCGGCGGTGTTTTTTGTGCCGATGTTCGTGCAGTCGCCTTACATTCTGGTGGTGGTGATTGCGTTGTGGACGGGCACCTTGCTGTTCCTCTCGATGCACCTGCGCACCGCCAACAACTATGCGCTGATGCTGGCCGGCTACACCTTGCCGCTGATCGCCTTGCCGGTGGTGGATAACCCGCTGGCGGTGTGGGATGTGGCCGAGGCGCGCACCGAAGAAATCTTCCTCGGCATCGCCGTGGCCGCCGTGGTGGGTGCGATGTTCTGGCCGCGCCGGCTGATGCCGGTGTTCGACGGGTCGGTGGCCAAGTGGTTTGCCGATGCGCAGGTCTACAGCCTGCGTTTTCTCACGCGCAACGTGGACCCCGAAGAGGTCAGCAGCCTGCGTGGCGGCATGGTCGCCACTTTCAACACCCTCGAATTGATGATCGGCCAACTGCCCCACGAAGGCGCGCGGCCGCAGACGGTGCGCAACACCAAGGAACTGCGTGGACGCATGATCCACCTGCTGCCGGTGGTGGATGCCCTCGACGATGCCTTGTATGCCCTCGAGCACCGCGCGCCAGAGTTTGTCGAGCGCATCACGCCGATACTCGACGCCAGCCGCCAGTGGCTGGAAGACACCCAGGACAGCGCCCCACTGGAACGCTGGCGCACCCTGCGCGATCAACTCGACGCCCTGCAACCCCAGGGCGAAGCGCTCGACGACCGTCATACGCTGCTGTTCTCCAACGCCCTGTACCGCCTGAGCGAATGGATCGACCTGTGGCAAGACTGCCGCAGCCTGCAAGCCGCCATCCAGTGCGAAAGCCAGGACACCTGGCGCGCCGTCTACCGCCACTGGCGCCTGGGCCGGCTCACGCCATTCCTCGACCGTGGCCTGATGTTCTACTCGGCGTTTTCCACCGTCAGCGCGATCATTGTCGCCTCGGTGCTGTGGATTTTGCTGGGCTGGACCGACGGCGGCAGCGCGGTGATCCTCGCGGCCGTGGCCTGCAGCTTTTTCGCGACCATGGACGACCCGGCGCCGCAGATTTACCGGTTCTTTTTCTGGACCGCCATGTCGGTGCTGTTCGCCAGCCTGTATCTGTTTCTGGTACTGCCCAACCTGCACGATTTCCCGATGCTGGTGCTGGCGTTTGCCGTGCCGTTTATCTGCATCGGCACGCTGACGGTGCAGCCGCGTTTCTACCTGGGCATGCTGCTGACGCTGGTGAACACCTCGTCGTTCATCAGCATCCAGGGCGCCTATGACGCCGACTTTTTAAACTTCGCCAACGTCAACCTGGCCGGGCCGGTGGGCTTGCTGTTTGCGTTTGTGTGGACGCTGATCGCGCGGCCGTTCGGCGCCGAGCTGGCGGCCAAGCGCCTGACCCGTTTCAGCTGGCGCGACATCGTCAGCCTCACCGAGCCCGCGACCCTGGCCGAGCACCGGCACATGGCCGCGCAGATGCTCGACCGCCTGATGCAGCACTTGCCGCGCCTGGCCCTCACCGGCCAGGACACCGGCATCGCCCTGCGCGACCTGCGCGTGGCGCTCAACTTGCTCGACCTGCTGGCCTACTCGCCGCGCATCCTTGGTGTGCCGCGGGTGCTGCTCAACCAGGTGGTGGAGGGCGTGGGCGGGTACTTCAAGGCCTGCCTCAAGGCGGGTGAACGCTTGCCCGCGCCGAGCGGTCTGCTGATGACCCTCGACCGCACGCGCCGCGCCCTCAACGGCCAGGGCCTGCAAGACGAAGACGACACCCGCGTGCACCTGCTGCACGCCCTGGCCGGTTTACGCCTGGCGCTGTTGCCCGGCGTGGAATTTATTGGTGGCACGGAGATGGAAGCGCCGCTGCCGGATGGAGCGCCTTTATGATCGGTGATCTGGATATCAGCGGGGTGTTCCTGCCCACGCTGCTGGTGCTGATGGGCATTACGTACGTGTTGTTTCTGGTGGTGCACGGGTTGTTGACCCGTCTCCACTTCTATCGCCTGGTCTGGCACCGGGCATTGTTCAATGTGGGGCTCTACGCGCTGTTGCTGGGTGCGGTGGACTCACTCAGTCGATACCTGATGACATGAAAAAACCTTTTTTGACCATCGGCCGTGTAGTTCTCACGTTGTTGATCGTGACGTTTGCGGTCGTCGTTGTGTGGCGCATGGTCATGTACTACATGTTTGCGCCCTGGACCCGTGACGGGCACATCCGTGCCGACATCGTGCAGATCGCGCCGGACGTGTCCGGGCTGATCCAGCAAGTGGACGTGCGCGACAACCAGTTGGTGACCAAGGGCCAGGTGCTGTTCGCCGTCGACCAGGACCGCTTCAAGCTGGCGCTGCGCCAAGCCCAGGCCGCCGTGGCCGATCGCCAGGAAACCCTGGCCCAGGCCAGCCGCGAGTACAAGCGCAACCGAGGCCTGGGCAATCTGGTGCCCAGCGAGCAACTGGAAGAAAGCCAGTCCCGCGTGGCCCGCGCCCAATCGGCCCTGGCCGAAGCGCAGGTGACGGTGGACGCCGCCCAGTTGAACCTGGACCGCTCGGTGATCCGCAGCCCGGTGGACGGCTACGTCAACGACCGCGCGCCGCGTAATCAAGAGTTCGTCACCGCCGGGCGCCCGGTGTTGTCGGTGGTGGACAGCAATTCGTTCCACATCGACGGCTACTTCGAAGAGACCAAGCTCGACGGCATCCATGTCGGCATGGCCGTGGACATCCGCGTGATCGGCGACAACGCCCGCCTGCGCGGCCACGTGCAGAGCATCGTCGCCGGCATCGAAGACCGCGACCGCAGCAGCGGCTCCAACCTGCTGCCCAACGTCAACCCGGCGTTCAGCTGGGTGCGCCTGGCCCAGCGGATCCCGGTGCGCATTGCCTTTGATGACGTGCCGGCGGACTTTCGCATGATCGCCGGGCGCACGGCCACGGTGTCGATCATCGGCGATCAGGTCAAAGACGGAGACAAGCCATGAAGCAGCTTCTGGCAACCGCTGCGCTGGGGTTGTTGCTGTCAGCCTGCCAAGTGGTTGGGCCGGATTACACGCTGCCGGAAAAATCCGCCGTCAACCGTAGCGACCTGCAAGGGCAGCTGGCGGGCGAGGGCAACAACGTGGTGTCGGCGCCGGTGCCCGCCGACTGGTGGAAGCTGTACAAAGACCCGCGCCTGGATGAGCTGGTGCGCCAGGCCATGGCCTCCAACACCGACCTGCGGGTGGCTGCGGCCAACTTGCAGCGCGCGCGCTTCCAGACCGACCAGGCCAAGTCTGCCGGCGGTTGGAGCCTTGGCGCCAAGGCTGAGGCCCAGCGCCTGCAGGAATCGGGCGAAGCCTTTTTGCTGACGGAAAAAGTTCCGGTGGGCAACATCGGCGCCGCGAGTATCACCACGTCTTATCAATTCGACCTGTTCGGCACCTTGCAGCGCGGCATCGAGAGCGCCCAGGCCAGCGCCGACGCCGCCCAGGCTGCCGCCGACATCGCGCGCATCACCCTGGTCGCCGATGTGGTGCGCTCCTACACCCAGGTGTGCGCGGCCAACGAAGAGCTGGCGATTGCCAACGAGTCCCTCGACCTGCAAGCCCAGAGCACCAAGCTCACCCAGCGCCTGCGCGACGCTGGCCGTGGTGATGAAACCCAGGTGACGCGCTCGCAAACCCAATACAAATCCTTGCGCGCCGACATGCCGCGCTACGAAGCGGCGCGCCAGGCGGGGCTGTTCCGCCTGTCGATGCTGCTGGCCAAGCCGCTGGTCCAACTGCCGGCGGGCACCGCCAGCTGCGCCGAGCTGCCGCATATCGCCCAGCTGCTGCCCGTGGGCGACGGCGCCGCGCTGCTCAAGCGTCGCCCCGACATACGCCAGGCCGAGCGCCAACTGGCCGCCGCCACCGCGCGTATCGGCGTTGCCACTGGCGCGCTGTACCCGGACATCAGCATCGGTGCCACCGTCGGCACCGTTGGCCTGCTCGAGAACCTGGGCACGCCGGCCACCAACCGTTGGGGTTTTGGCCCGCTGATCAGCTGGACGGTGCCGACCAACGGCGCCCGCGCGCGCATCCACGAAGCCGAAGCCGCGACCCAGGGCGCGCTGGCGCACTTCGACGGCGTGGTGCTCAACGCCATCCGCGAAACCCAGACCGGCCTCGCGCAGTACACCGCGCAGTTGCAGCGCCGCGACGCGCTGGCCGACGCCGGCGAGTCGGCCAAGGAAGCTGCCGACCAGACCCACCGCTTCTTCCAGGCCGGCCGCGCCTCGTTTTTGGCCGACTTGCAAGCCACGCGCACCTACACCGATGTGCGTGCGCAGCTGGCCGCCGCCAACACCCAGGTTGCCATGAGCCAGATCGATCTGTTCCTGGCCTTGGGCGGCGGTTGGGAAAGCGGACGAACGCAACCTGCGCAGGCCAGCAAACCCTGAAGCGATAGCTATGCTTTGTGAGGTGGGGCGCCGTGATGCCTCACCAGACACTGCTCGCGTTTGCTCATGGGGATTCCAATAATGAAAAACCCTTATGCTCCCGCTTTCTGGTGCGTATGTTTCGCACTGGTGTTGTTATCGGCGACCTATTTCTACGGCGTCATGCTGGCTCACCAACTCGACAAGGCCATGGTGTTTCTCGACAGCGCCTGTCTGGTGATCGGCACCTTGTCCATCGGCGTGGTCGCCTGGGCGTCCTATCAGAATCAACGGGTCAAGAAAAAACTCCTCGAACAAGGCAAGACCCGCGTGGCCATCTGGGACACCAAGGTCGCGCTGCGCCGCGTCGAAACCGTGTTCGACCGCTATTTCTGGGGCAGCTACTGGCAACCCGGGCGCACGTTTCAGGAAGTGATGGGCGACCTCACGGGGACGCCGCTGGAAAAAAGCCTCGAAGTCCTGAAAAAACAGTGCGTACTGCTCGACCAACAGGTCGCCGAGGGTAGGCATTGGCTGAATAACGCGCGGGAATTGTCCGACGTGGCCACACAAATGGCCCGTGAGCGCTACCAGCTGGACTTCTGTGATCCCAAGTCCGACACCCCGGGCAACGCCGTGATCCACCGCGAGTTCGAGGTGCTGGTATACACCTGGACCGCACGCTTGAAGAGTTTTGATCACCAGCTCGACGAGATCGAAACCGAATACTCGTGAACCAACTGCACACCTGACCCCTCTGAGAAAGCTGGGCCGTTCGTGGCCGCCAGTGCTAATCTTCCCCCGCTTTCGGCGGGCTTGAGCCAACCCCTTTGGGGTTCAAGGAAGACAGCCCACTTCTCACAGGATTTGATCAGGTCACTTCATGAATAAGCCAGTAGTCGTTCTTTTGGGTTTTGTGGTCGCCGTTGGCGTCGTCAGTGCAGGCGGCGCCTGGTACACCGGTAAGCAACTGGAGCCCGTGCTGCAAACGGCGGTCCAGGATGCCAACAAGGAACTGCAACGCTCCATGGCCGGCACCGACGGCACCCTGGACCTGGAACTGGTCTCCCTGGATCGTGGCTTGTTCAGCAGCACCGCGCACTATCGCCTCAAGGCACAAGGCTCGTTCTTCGGCGAACAGAACCCCAACCCCGAGTTGCTGTTTGTCGACCATATCGAACACGGCCCGCTGCCGTTCTCGCGTCTGGTATCGCTGAAATGGCTGCCGGTCATGGCCACCAGTCACTTTGCGCTGGAAAAGAACCCCACCACCGAAAAATGGTTCGCCGCCGCCAAAGACGTGTCGCCGCTCAAGGGCGTGGCCAACATCGGCTACAACCGTTCGGTCAACGGCAACGTTGAGCTGCTGCCCCTGGAGTTCAAGGACGACACGTCCTCGGCGAGCTTCTCCGGCGCCAACCTGGACTTCGACAGCACTGCCGAAGGCAAGAAGGTCAAGGCTGACGGCTACATGAACAACCTCAAAATCAGCGTGGTCGACGCCAATGGCCAGCCATTCGCCGCTGAGTTTGCCGGCTTCACCGTCGCCAGCAACCTGGAAAAATCCACCTTCGGCTTCTATACCGGGCAGAACACCGTTGAACTGACCGACGCCAAGTTCATCTACGGCCCGCAAAAGGCCGTAGTGACGCTCAAGGGCTTCGAGCAGAAAGACACCAGCGAAATCAAAGACAACAACATGGACGGCCGCGTCGATTACAAGATCGACGAGATCGGCTACCAGGGCAAACCTGTCGGCTCCGCTGCCATGGCGGTGAGCTTGAAGAACCTCGACGTGCCGTCGAGTCTGGTGCTGACCAAGCTGTACCAGGACAAGATGCAACCGGTGCAAGCCGCGGCCGCCGCCGGCCAACCGGTGCCGGAACTGCAACTGACCGAAGCCGAGCAGACCCTGGCTGAAGCCAACGTCAACCAGCTGCTGGCCGCCAAGCCGCATGTGGCGCTGGAAAACCTGTCCCTGAAAACCACCCACGGCGAAAGCAAGTTCAACCTCTCTGTTGACCTGACCAAGCCTGCGTCGATGGAACTGCCGCCAGTTGAGCTGGGCAAGCAGATGGTGTCGTTGCTGGACGCCAACCTGGTGCTGTCCAAGCCGATGATCGCCGACGTTGCCGCCCTGCAAGCGCAGGCCGGTGGCGTGACCGACCCGAAAGCCATCGAGCAGCAATCCCAGATGGCCAGCGAGATGGTCAGCGGCATGGCCGTGGGTACGCAACTGGCGACCCTGGTGGGCAGCGATGTGGTGTCCAAACTGCACTACGCCAACAATGAAGTGACGTTTAATGGCCAGAAGATGACCGTTGAACAGTTCATTGGCTTTGTCATGGCCAAAGTGGGTGCGGTCAGCGGCGCGCAGTAAGATTTCAGCCGCGCCCGAAAATAAATAATGGGGGAGCGGGGTTGCCCGCGATAAAGGTCAAACGCCCGGCGCACGTGCCGGGCGGCGGGCTGTTATCGCAGGCAACCCCGTTCCCCCATTCACATTTCAGATTCTCATGCAATTCTGAACAATTGTTCTGACTTGTACTTTTGCACACGCGTGTCGGGGATAGTTCCTACAGGAAAGCTAGGCCGGGTCATTAGACGTCGGCACCCTGAAGCGAATCGCTCAGGACCACCTATCGTTACAGCTTTCCGTGTGTAAGGAAGCTCACGATATGTTGCGAAACCTACCACTCAGTGCATCAGGCCGGTTGCGACTGCTCGTCGGGGTCGCCTTGTGCAGCCAGTTGCTGATGCCCACTTTCGCCATGGCCGACGCGGCCTATGACGCCCTGATCATTCAGGCGCGCAATGGCAACTTCACCCCCGCCCTCACCCAATTGCGCCAACTGCCCGCCGAGCGCCAGACGCCCGGCCAGATCAGCGACCATGTGGTGATCGCCGGTTGGGCCGGCCAGGACGCCGAAGTGCTGAAGGTGTATGAGGCCCAGGGCACGCACCGCGACTTGACCTCCCAGGCATTGGCCACCGTCGCGCGTACCTATCGCAACCAGAAGCAGTGGGCGCAGGCCGAGGCGGTCTATCGCCGCGCGCTGCTGCGTGAACCGAATAATGTCGACCTGCAACTGGGTCTGGCCCTCACCCAGGCCGACGGCGGCAAGGCCAACGAAGCCGTGCAACGCACCCGCGCGCTGGTGGCCGCCAAGCCCGATGACCCGAACCGGCGCATGGCCCTGGGCTACGCGCTGGCCCGCGCCGGCCTGAACTACGACGCACTGTTCGAGTTCGACCAGGCGTTTATCCGCGCCGGCGACAAACCGGACGTCGCCCGCGAATATATTGTTGCCCTGCAAAAAGCCCGTTTGCCGGAGGCCGCGTTGCGCCTGTCGGCCAAGCGCCCGGGCCTGGTGGACGCGGTGACCCAGCGTCGCCTCGAAGGAGACTTGGCTGCCGAGCGCGTGCGCATGGCCGAATTCGCCACGCGCACCGAGCAAGAACGCTACGTGATCGCCGACCGCGCGCTGCAGGACTACGACCGCTTGCTTGCGCGCTGGACTCCCGACGCCAGCGCCCACGACGACGTGGTGGGCTGGCGCATCGACCGCCTCGGCGCGCTCAAGGCGCGCGCGCGGACCGCCGAAGTGATCCGCGAGTACGAAACCCTCAAGGGCGAAGGCGTGCAATTGCCCACCTACGCCGTGCGCTGGGTGGCCGCCGCTTACCTCGACCAGCGCCAGCCGGAGAAGTCCGAACCGCTGTATCGCCAGGCCATCACTGCCCCGGACGCCGACCCGGCTGACCATGTAGAAGACAGCACGGCGCTGTTTTATGCCTTGCTCGAAAGCGACAAGGTGACGGAGGCCCGCGAGGTCGCCAACGGCCTGGCCAACAGCCAGAACCCACGGGTGGAACTCAAGGGACTGCCGATCGGCAACCCCAACGACAGCTGGATGGACGCGCAACAACTGTCGGCGCAGGCCGGTACCTACGGCGGCGACCTGGCGGGCAGCGAAGCCGGCCTCGAAGCGCTGGTGGCAAAAGCCCCGGGCAACGTCGGCCTGCGCCTGGCCCAGGCCGACATGTACCGCGCCCGCGACCTGCCACGGCGCGCTGAAGGCCTGCTCAAGGAAACCGAAGCCCAGGCCCCGCGCGATATCGGCCTGGAAGTGAGCCAGGCCTACACCGCCCTGGACCTGCAGGAGTGGCGCCAGCTCGACGTGCTCACCGATGACGTGGTGGCGCGCAACCCCGACAACCGCCAGGTGCAGCGCCTCAGCCGCCTACGCGATGTGCATGAGATGGCCGAGCTGCGCGTGGAGGCCTACACCGGCAAAAGCTTCGGCGGCGGTAACGGCGGCGATGCGGGTGCGGTCTCGGGGAGCCGTGACTGGGGCATCGAAACGCGTGTGTACACGCCGCCCATCGACGAAGACTGGCGCGTGTTCGCCGGTGCCGGTTATGCCCGTGCCGACTTCGAAGAAGGCACCGGCCAGCACCGTTGGCAGGTGGTCGGCGTGGAGCGGCGTACCCGTGACATGACTATCGAAGCCGAGGTGTCCAACCACTCCTACGGCGATGGCACCAAGCAAGGCGCCGCCGTGTCGATTGCCCGCGACATCAACGATAACTGGCAATACGGCGGCAGCCTCGGCTACCTGCTCAGCACCACGCCGCTGCGCGCGCTCAACGATGGCGTCACGGCCAACGGTGGCAGCGGCTTTATCCGCTGGCGCGCGAATGAAAGCCGCGAGTGGAAACTGACCCTCAGCCCCTCCCATTTCAGCGACGGCAACGACCGCTTCGAAGCCTTGCTCAGCGGCCGCGAGGGCATCTACAGCTCGCCGGGCGTGCAAGTGGACCTGGGCCTGGAAGTCGGCGCGAGCAAAAACAGCAAGGAAGACACGGTGTACTTCAACCCGAAGTCGGACTTCACCGTGTTGCCGATCATCAACATCAACCACGTGCTCTATCACCGCTACGAAACCGAGTGGAGCCAGCAGTTCCAGGTCGGTGCGGGTACCTATAAGCAGCAGGACTACTCCACCGGCGGTATCGGCCTGGTCGGTTACGGCCAACGGTATCGCTGGAACGACGTACTGGACGTCGGCGCGAACCTGAGCCTGATCAGCCGACCCTACGACGGTGATCGCGAACGCGATCTGCGCCTGCTCGTCGACCTCACTTACCGTTTCTAGAAGAGCCTGACCATGACCGTCCTCAGCCGTTGCTTGTTGGTCCTGGGTGTATTGCTGGCCAGTGCCTGCGCCCAGCAACCCGCGCCATTCACTCCACCCGCCGAGCGGCCGACACCGGCCAACGAAGCGCCGTGGCCGAAGAACCACTTCCTGGGCATCGCCTATCACGACGTCGAGGACCGCGACCCCGACCAGGCCGTGGTGGCCGTGCGCACCGAGCGCCTGATCGAGCAGCTGGCCTGGCTGCGTGAAAACGGCTACCAGGCGGTCAGCGTCGACCAGATCCTGGCCGCGCGCCGTGGCGGCCCTGCGTTGCCGCCCAAAGCCATCATGCTCAGCTTCGATGACGGCTATTCGAGCTTCTACACCCGTGTGATGCCGATCCTGCGTGCCTACCATTGGCCGGCGGTGCTGGCGCCGGTGGGCTACTGGATCGATACGCCGCTGAACAAACCGGTGGACTTTGCCGGCTCGCCACGGCCGCGCGGGGAGTTCCTGACCTGGCAGCAGATTCGTGAGGTGTCGCAGTCGGGCCTGGTGGAAATCGCCGCGCACACCGACGCCAGCCACACCGGGATCCTCGCCAACCCCCAGGGCAACATGGAGCCGGCGGCGACGTCGCTGCGCTATGACCCGGCCACCGGGCGCTATGAAACGCAGGCCCAGTTTCAGGCGCGGATGCGTGCGGATGTCACGGCGATCACGCAAAAAATCCAGAGCGTGACCGGCAAGAAACCACGCGTCTGGGTGTGGCCATACGGCGCCGCCAAAGGTACCTCGCTGGCGATCGTCGGTGAGCAGGGCTACCAGATGGCCCTGACCCTGGAAGACGGCCTCGACAGCTCCAGTGACTTGATGAACAGCCCGCGCTTCCTGGTGGCCTCCGACCCGGATGGCGAGCACTTCGCCAACAGCATCGTCGCGGTGCAAACCCCGGCGCCGCTGCGGGTGCTGCATGTGGACCTGGACAACGTCTACGACCCGGACCCGGCCCAGCAGGCACGCAACCTCGACCAGCTGGTACAACGGGTGGTCGACATGGGCGCCGGTACCGTGTTCCTGCAAGCCTTCGCCGACCCCAAGGGCGACGGCCTGGTGCATGAGCTGTACTTCCCCAACCGCCACCTGCCGGTGCGTGCCGACCTGTTCAACCGTGTCTCCTGGCAGTTGCACACCCGTGCCCATGCCGCCGTCTATGCGTGGATGCCGGTGCTGAGTTTCGCCCTCGACCCCAAGCTGCCACGCGTGACCCGTTGGGACCCGGAAACCGGCAAGATCGGTACCGACCCTGACCAGTACAAACGCTTGTCGCCGTTCGACCCGCAGGTGCGCAAGATCATTGGCGAGATCTACGAAGACCTGGCGCGCAACAACGCTATCGACGGCGTGCTGTATCACGACGATGCGGTGCTCTCGGACTTCGAAGACGCCAGCCCCGCCGCGCTCAAGGCCTACGCCGCCAACGGCCTGCCGAACACCATCCAGGCCCTGCGCGCCGACCCGGCGGTGATGCAACGCTGGACGCGCTTCAAGAGCCGCTACCTGATCGACTTCACCCACGAGCTGACCGCCAAGGTCCGCGCCATCGGCGGGCCGCAGGTGCAGACCGCGCGCAATATCTTCGCCGAGCCGATGCTCAACCCGGCCAGTGAAGCCTGGTTCGCGCAGAACCTCGATGATTTCCTCCAGGCCTACGACTGGACCGCGCCCATGGCCATGCCGCTGATGGAAGGCCAGGAGTACAGCACGTCCAATGCCTGGCTGGAGAAACTGGTGGCCACGGTCAAGGCGCGCCCCGGCGCCCTGCAGCGCACGGTTTTTGAACTGCAAGCCAAAGACTGGCGCACCCAGGCCGCGCCGGATATCGACGCCAGGCAAATGGCTGAATGGATGGGTGTGCTCAAACGCCAGGGGGTCACGAGTTTTGGTTACTACCCGGACAACTTCCTGGAAAATTCCCCGGACCTGAAGACTGTGCGTCCGGCCCTTTCCAACCAATGGAACCCTTGACCATGTTCGACAGAATCCTGGCTTTATTTGTGTTGGCTCTGGTCCTGGGTGTGCCCTTGGGCCTGATCTTCCTGGTCACCGGGCAGTTCCTGATGGACTTCGTGTTCTTCTACCCGTTGTTCATGTCGGCGCTGTGGATCGCTGGCGGCCTGTACTTCTGGCTGCACTGGGAGCGCCACTGGCCGTGGGAAGAAGACACCCCGGCGCCGATCCTGGCCGGCAACCCGCTGATCTCGATCATCATCCCTTGCTACAACGAAGGCGATAACGCCGCCGATACCATTCACGCGGCGCTGGACCAGCTGTACCCGAACATCGAAGTGATCGCGGTGAATGACGGCTCCAAGGACAACACCGCCGCCGTGCTCGACGCCCTGGCATTGGAACACCCACGCCTGCGCGTGCTGCACCTGGCGCAGAACCAGGGCAAGGCCGTGGCCCTACGCATGGGCGCCGTGGCTGCGCGCAGCGAATACCTGGTGTGCATCGACGGCGATGCGTTGCTCGACAAGAATGCGGCGGCCTACATGGTCGCGCCGATGCTCGACAACCCGCGCCTGGGCGCCGTCACCGGCAACCCGCGCATCCGCACGCGGTCGACCTTGATCGGGCGGGTGCAGGTGGGTGAGTTCTCGTCGATCATCGGCTTGATCAAGCGTACGCAACGGGTATTCGGGCGGATCTTCACGGTATCGGGTGTGGTGGTGGCGTTTCGCAAGAAAGCCCTGGACCGCATCGACTACTGGAGCACCGACATGATCACCGAGGACATCGATGTCAGTTGGAAGCTGCAGCTCGATCACTGGAGCATTTTCTATGAGCCCCGCGCGCTGTGCTGGATCCTGATGCCGGAAACCGTCGGCGGCCTGTGGAAGCAGCGTCTGCGCTGGGCCCAGGGCGGTGCTGAAGTGCTGTTCAAGAATATCCGTGGCATCTGGCAATGGCGTCATCGCTACCTGTGGCCGCTGTTGTTCGAGTACTGCCTGTCCACCGGCTGGGCCTTTACGTTCATGTTGTCGGTGATCTTCTGGGGCGTGGGCAAATTTATCCCGCTGCCGCAAGCGATCGCCGTCGAGTCCCTGATGCCGCCGGCGTTTACCGGGCTGGTGCTGGCGATGGTGTGCCTGTTGCAGTTTGCGGTGAGCATCCTGATCGACCGCCGCTACGAGAAAGACCTGTGGAAAACCCTGTTCTGGACCGTGTGGTACCCGATGGTGTTCTGGCTGGTGAGCCTGTTCACCACCCTGGTCAGCTTTCCCAAGGTGCTGTTCAACCAGCACCAGAAGCGCGCGCGCTGGGTCAGCCCGGATCGCGGCATCAAACCTGTTGAAGAGGAGGCGTGATCATGAAACTGATCAGAACCCGCCAACGTTCCGTGATGTGGATCATCGATGTGCTGTTGACCCTGCTGGCCTGGGCCGGTTTGATCTGGCTGCTGGCCCGCGGGATCACCTCGATGCTGGAAACTCACGGTGGCCCGCGTCTGGAGGCGCCGATTTTTGCGGCGCTCAACACGCTGCAGGTCTACCTGTGGATTGCCTTGTTCAACGCCGTGATCCTGATCAGCTGGGCGCGTTACCAGCAACGCCGGGGCCGCAAGTTTGCCCAGCGCCGCGCCGAGGCCATGGCGCTGAGCGACAAGAACCTCAGCGAGAGTTTCAGCCTGGGTGAAGGCGACCTTGAGCAATTGCGCCGGCCAGGCGTGTTGGTGATCCACAACGACGAGGAGGGCGGCGTGTCGGAAGTGAAGTCCCATGTTTCCCGCGATGTGGAAAAGCCGGGGTTGAGCCTGGTGCCCGGCCATGATCGCGACAAAGACGCGAGCTAGAGCTGTAAATCACAATCCAATGTGGGAGGGGGCTTGCCCCCGATGGTGGTGGGTCAGTCAAAGAGATATTGACTGATATACCCTCATCGGGGGCAAGCCCCCTCCCACATTGGTTTGCATTCTGCCCAAGAAGGTGAATACCCATAAATGGGACCTGATTCACAAAACCCCCGCGAACTTATCGGACTTTTAGGGTACTAACTTATCTCGGTTAGAACTTGATGGCCAACTAGTGGCAACTTCCAAGTCATCCGACGAATCGCTATCAAAACAGCTGCCGCTTGTCGGAATAATAACTCCGATAATAGGTCTGGCACCTTTTTGATAGTTTTTTGTTGTTAATAATCAATATGTTGAGCGATTAACAAGTGCGAACGTGCAACTAATTCAGTTTCTTGGGTTAAGCGAAGTTCGATGTTAGTTTGCCGACCGTTGATTTTCGATGGATCGAACATGCCTTTGTTATTGCCACGGACTCGGTATTTCCTGTGCTCTTTGCTGCTCGCTTATTTGAGCCTCAACAGTGCCATGGCCGCCCCTACGCCAGGGGATCAGGACCTTATCCGCGACCGGCAGAACCGCCTGCTCGAAGAGCAGCGCCGGCGCCTGGAAGAACTCCAGGACCTGCCCGGCAAAGGCACCACGCCCCAGGCCCCGGCAGCACCTGCCGATACCCGTTGTTTCCCGATCAAAGACATCGAGCTCAAGGGCGCCGACAGCCTCTCTGCCGCCGACCGCACGCGTCTGCTCAAACCCTATGTGGGCGAATGCCTTGGCGTTGCGCAGCTCAATGAACTGCTCAAGGTCATCACTGACTATTACCTCGCCAAGGGCCGGGTCACCAGCCGCGCCTACTTGCCGCAACAAGACCTCTCCAGTGGCCATCTGCAAGTGCTGGTGGTGGAAGGCAAACTCGAAGGCTTGAAGGGCGCCCAGGGCAGCACGGTCACCGACCGCGAACTGGCCATGGCGTTTCCGGGCAAGGTCGGCGAGGCGCTCAACCTGCGGGAGGTCGAGCAACTGGTGGACCAGCTCAGCCGTTTGCCGTCCAAACAGGCGCAAATGGAGCTGACCCCCGGCAGTGAAGTGGGCGGCAGCGAAGTGCTGGTCAGGAACCAGCCGCAAAAGCCCTGGCGCGCGAGCCTGTCGCGCAATAACGACGGCCAGAAAAGCACCGGCGAACAGCAATGGGGCGCGGGCCTGGAGTGGGACAGCCCGCTGGGCCTGGCCGATCAACTGATACTGCGCGGCGGCCATGACGCCGTCAGCGACCACCAGAAAACCTCGAAAAACAGCATGCTCTATTACAACGTGCCGTGGGGCTGGTGGAACTTCAGCTACACCTACAGCGAGAGCGAATACCGCACCTTCGGCACGCTCAATGGTTTCAAATTCAAGCAGAACGGCGACAGCCAGAACCACCAGCTGCGTGCCGAACGCGTGATCCACCGCGACGACGTGAGCAAAACCTCGGTCAACGTCGGCCTGACGCACCTGCGCACCAACAACTACCTGCTCGACGCCAAGCTGGGCACCAGCAGCAACCGTCTCAGCGAACTTCAGGTTGGCCTCAACCATGGGCGGCGCATCGGCAGTGCCTTCGTCAACCTGGATGTGGGCATGCAAAACGGTATTGGCGCGTTTGACGCGCAAAGCAACCGGCAAGAGCGCGACGCCCAGGGCAACCTGACGGCCACGCCGCGCTATCGCAAATACACCGCCACCCTGAGCTACCTGCAGCCGTTCACGCTGTGGGGCGAGTCGTTGAGTTTTTCCAGCCTGGCCACCGGGCAGCGCAGCGAAGATGTGCTGTACGCGCCGCAACGCATGAGCCTCGGCGGTTCGTACTCGGTGCGTGGCTTCAAGGACCAGCAACTCAACGGCGACAGCGGCGGTTACTGGCGCAACGAAGTGCGCTGGGCGCGCCCGGTGACCCTCGACTGGCTGCGCCCGGCCTTCGCCGAATACGGTGCCAGCGTCGGTTATGACCAGGGCGTGATTCGCAACGACCGCTACAACGATAACGAGCACGGCCGTGTGTCGAGTAACTCTGTCGAGCTGTTCGCCCGCGGCAAGCACGTGAGCACCAGCGTGACCTTTGCCCATTCCCTGGAGCGACCTGGCGTGGTCACCGAGCGCGAAGCGCCGGTGTATTTCCACGTGGATTTCTTCCTGTAATTCAATGCCCGCTGCCCTGAGATTTTGAATATGGACGTTCGCCCTGTTTCTGCCCTGAAAACCCTGAGCCAACGCGGCCTGGCCTTGATCCTGGCCAACGCGCTGTTCTGGCAGCCGCTGCTGGCGCAGGCTGACGGTATCGTGGTCAGCGGCCCCGGCACCACCCTCGGCCAGGCAGGCAACGGCGTGCCCGTGGTGAACATCGCCACCCCCAATGGCAGCGGGCTGTCCCACAACCAGTTCAAGGACTACAACGTCGGCGCCAACGGCGTAATCCTCAACAACGCCACCGGCGCGGTGCAGAACACCCAGCTGGGCGGGATCATCGTCGGCAACCCGAACCTCAAGGGCCGCGCCGCGAATGTCATCCTCAACGAAGTCAACGGCGGCAGCCCCAGCCAGTTGCGCGGCTACACCGAAGTGGCGGGCCAGTCGGCCAAAGTGATCGTGGCCAACCCCTACGGCATCAGCTGCAACGGTTGCGGTTTTATCAACACGCCGAATGTCACGCTGACCACCGGTAAGCCGGTGATCGATAAAGTCGGCCGCCTGGACCACTACCAGGTCGATGGCGGCGCGGTGACCATCGACGGCAAGGGTTTGAACGCGAGTAACGTCGACCGCTTCGAGATCATCACCCGCTCGGCCAAGATCAACGCCGAGATCAACGCGCGTCAGCTCACGGTAATTGCCGGGCGCAATGACGTCGACGCACAAAGCCTGAAAACCACCGTGCGCGCCGACGATGGCAGCGCCAAGCCGGAGTTGGCCATCGACTCGTCGGCACTGGGCGGCATGTACGCCGGCGCAATCAAACTGGTAGGCACCGAAGCCGGTGTGGGCGTGAAGCTCGACGGCAAGCTGGCGGCCAGTGGCGGCGATATTCAACTCGATGCCAACGGCCACTTGAGCATGGCCCAGGCTGCCGCCAGTGGCGCGGTGGACATCAAGGCCGCGAGCCTCGAAACCAAGGGCGCGGTGTACGCCGGTACCCACATCAAGGCGCAAACCAAGGGCGCGCTGAAAAATAGCAAGACCCTCGCCGCCCGCGACAGCATCACCCTGGCCAGCAACGGCCAGTTGACCAACAGCGGCATCATCGAAGCCGGGGTCAACGCCGACAACACACGCAATGCCGGTGGCGACGTCACTCTCGACGGCCAGCAGATCACCAACACCGGTACCGTCATCGGCAATCGCAACCTCACGGCTACAGCCGCGCAAAGCCTGGACAACCAGGGCGGCACGCTGAGCGCGAAACAGTGGCTGACCCTCACCGCCGGTAGCGTCGACAACCGCAACAACGGCCGGCTGCTCAGCGACGGCGTACAGACCCTCAACGTCATCGGCCTGCTGGATAACAGCCAGGGCGGCATCATCGACAGCACCGGCGCGTTCACGCTGCACGGCAATACGCTGAACAACAGCGACGGCAACCTCACCGGCGCCAGCACCATCACCCTGGATCTGCTCGGCGACCTGATCAACCGCAACGGCAAGCTGGCGAGTGCCGGCCCGTTGCTGATCCAGCGCGCCGCGCACATCGACAACCAGGGCGGCAAGCTCGCCAGCCAAGGCCTGCTGACCGTCTTCGCCAACAGCCTCGACAACCGAAACAACGGCACCCTGGCCGCCAACGATGGCCTGAGCCTCACCGCCGGCGGCCTGGTGCAAAACGGCGCGAATGGCCTGATCCACAGCGAAAAAGCCGACGTCACCATCATCGCCGGTACCCTCGATAACGACGGCGGGCGCATTGCGGCCAAAGCCGGCAACGCCGTGGTCGACGCCACCGCCTTCAACAACGGCCGCGGTGCGCTGTTCGCCCGTGATCGCGTGGGCCTTACGGGTGTGAATGTGGACAACGGCGGCGAGATCGCCGGCAACCAAGTCGACTTCACATTACGCGGCAACCTGACCAACCGTGGCCTGATCGAAAGCGCCACGACCCTGGATGTGAGCACCGCCAGCCTCAGCAACAGCGGGCAAATGCGCGCGCTCGGCACCACCGGCAAAACCCGCTACGCCATCGGCGGCCTGCTGAATAACAGCGGCAGCCTGGAAACCGCCAACGACCAGTTGAGCCTCGCTGCCACCACCTTCCAGAACACCGGCGGCAAGGTGTTGCACGTGGGCACCGGTGTGCTTGACCTCAGCGGCATCAGCCTCGATGACGTCGGCGGCAGCCTCGTCACCCACGGCGACCTGACCCTGGACAAAACCCAGTGGACCAACAGCACCGCCATCGAAGCCGGGCGCTTGACGGTCAACGTCGACAACCTGCAGCAGACCGCCACCGGCCGATTGCTCGGCACCCGCAGCCTGGTTGGTAAAGGGCTGGACTGGACCGTCGGCGGCACCGTCGCCAGCCAGGGCAGCGTCGATTTGACTGTGGGCAACCTGCTCAATGACCACGGCCTGATCTTCAGCGGCGGCGACATGAGCCTCAAGGTCGACCGTCTGAAAAACCTCGGCGCGGCTATCTACGCCATGGGCAACCTGCAGGTCGACCGCGACGGCCAGGGCGGCCTGGCCACCAGCATCATCAACAGCTCGGGCACCCTCGAAAGCGAACGCAACCTGATGCTGGCCGCCAGCACCATCGACAACATCCGCACCGTGCTGACCACCCAATCCGGCATCTACAGCGCCTCGATCACCCCCACCGCCTGTATCGAAGGCGTGACCGGCGGCGACTGCAGCGGCGGCAAGCAGAACCGGCCGTTCGAGATCACCCAACGCGATCACTTTATCGTCAGCGATGCCTCGGCGGCGTCCGGCATCACCTCGGCCGGCGACATGCTGCTGACCGGTGGCGAGCTGCTCAACAGCAGCAGTAGCATCGCCGCCGGCGGCGCCATGACCCTGCGCCTCAACCAGCTGACCAACGTCGGCCTGGTGACCCATGACACGCAATACACCCGTATCTTTACTTCGCCCCGCGAGCGCAAGCCCGGGGGCTGGAACCGCTACGCCGCAGACTTCAACCAGCAGTATTCGGTCGGTGGCGCCAAGTACGACGCCAACAACCTTGGCGGCCTCGAAGCCGGTCTGGCCACGTTTATCGGCGTGATGGAGTCCGAGCGCACGGCACTGGCCACCACCACAGAGCTGGCGCCGTCCGATCAAAGCTTCGCCGCCGTGATCCAGGCCGGTGGTGCTGTGGATGTGAAGGCCCAGGACGGCATCGATAACCGCGTGGTGAGCCGTGGCTACACCTACGTCGGCAGTGGCGCGAACGCCAACGCGCCGGGGTACTCGACTGAGGTGCACCTCAACCCGCAATTGCCGCCGGACGTGGCCCAGCAACAGGTCAACCCGCTGGGCCTGCCGGGCTTCGACCTGCCCACCGGGCCCAACGGGCTGTTCCACCTCAACGATGGCAATGGCGCGAGCAACCTGCCCACCAGCCAGTTCGCCGCCAGCCCGCACAAGTACCTGATCGAAACCAACCCGGCACTGACCGATATGCGTCTGTTCCTGGGTTCGGACTACCTGCTGACCAAGCTCGGCTACGACCCCGACACCGCGCAAAAGCGCCTGGGCGATGGTTTCTACGAGCAACGGCTGATCCAGCAAGCCGTGCTCGCCCGCACCGGCCAGCGTTTTATCGACGGCCAGACCAGCGACGCCGACCTGTTCAAGCACCTGATGGACAACGCCATCGGCAGCAAGGACGCCCTCAGCCTGTCGGTGGGCGTGAGCCTCACCGCCGAGCAAGTCGCGGCCCTGACCCACGATATCGTGTGGCTGGAAAACGCCACCGTCGCCGGGCAACAAGTGCTGGTGCCGGTGCTGTACCTGGCCCAGGCGAATGACCGCCTGGCCCCGAGCGGCGCGCTGATTTCCGGCAGCGACGTCAGCCTGATCACCGGCAGCACTCTCAACAACGCCGGCACCTTGCGCGCCACCGGCAGCCTGTTGGCGAACGCCGGCAGCAACCTCACCAACAGCGGCTTGATGCAAGCCGGCGGGCGTCTCGACCTGCTCAGCGGCAGCAACCTGACCAACCGCGCCGGGGGTGTGATTACCGGGGGCGACGTCAACCTCGCCGCCGGTGCCGAGCTGCTCAACGAACGCACGGTCACCACCCATGAAAGCGCCAGCGCCTACCGCACCGAGCGCAGCGACTTTGTCGACAGCGCCGCGCGCATCGAATCAGCCAACGCGCTGACCCTGCAAGCCGGCGGCAATTTCAACAACGTCGGCGGCGTGCTCAAAAGTGGCGCCGACACCAGCGTCCAATCGGTCGGCGACGTCAACATCACCGCCTCGAAAACCCTCGACAGCGGCGCCATCGGCAACCGCTCGAACTTCACCACCATCGCTCAACAAGGCTCCGTTGTGGACGCTGGCCGTGACCTGCACGTGGTCGCCGGCCGCGACATCAGCGCTGTGGCCAGCCAGGTGGATGCCAAGCGCGATATCAACCTGATCGCCACCCGCGACCTCACCGCAGGCGCGGCGGCCAACGAACAGCACTTGGCGTACAACTCGAAAAAGATCAAACGCATCGAGGACCACGTCCAGCAAGTCGCCAGTGTGATCAAGGCCGGCGGCGACGCCACCCTGAGCGCCGGGCAGGATCTGCAACTGGTGGCCAGCCAGGTCAACGCCGGCACCGAGGCCTACCTGGTGTCCGGTCGCAACCTCAGCCTCAAAGCGGCCGAAGACCAGGACTACAGCTTCTACAGCAAGACCAAGAAGACCTCCCAGGGCAAGAAATTCCGCCTGGATGAAACCGACGCGGTGAACAACGTCGGCAGCCTCGTCAGCGCCGGGACCAACAGCACCGTCGTTTCCGGTGCGGACCTGCTGCTGGCCGGCAGTGCCGTGACCGCTGAAAAAGGCGCCACGCAACTGGTGGCCGCGCAGGACGTGAACATCCTGGCCGTGAGCAATTCCGACAGCGCCCGCCATGAACGCAAAGAGAGCAAAAGCAGCTGGGGCGGGCTCAAGTCGAGCAAAGTCCAGGACAAGGTCGACGAAAAACGCACCACCGCCATGGGCAGCATGGTCTCCGGCGAAACCGTCACCGTGGCGGCCAAGCGCGACGCGACCGTCACCGGCTCGTCCCTGGTCAGCACCGGCGACCTCGCCGTACAGGCCGGCCGCGACCTGACCGTCGACGCGGCGCAGAACACCTTCGCGCGCACCGACATGCACAAGGAAAAAAATCGCAACCTGACCGGTGTGCTCACCGGCAACAAGCTCGGTCTGGATGACATGACCGGCAACCAGAAGCTGTACATCAACAGCTCGAAACACAACGGCACGGCCAATGAAATGACCCTGACCGGCAGCACCATTGGCTCCAGCGCGGGCAATGTGTCGCTGACCGCCGGGCGTGAGTTGGCGGTGATTGCCAGTGATCTGGTGAGCACCAAAAACATGGCGTTGAGCGGTGCCAATGTCACCGTCAGCTCCGGCATGGAGACCGCCAGCCAGACCAGTAAAGACAGTTCCAAGAGCCTGGCCGTCGGCCGCGTGGTTGCCGGTACCGTAGTCGATACCGCCACCAGCATCCGCGACGCGGCCGAAGCGGCCCGCAGCTCTGACGACCCGCGCCTCAAGGCGGTGAAAATTGCCCAGGCGGCGCTGGCGACCTACAACCTGAATAATCAGTTGGGCGAGCTGGCCGACCAGAGCACTGATTTCAAGGACAAAAAAGGTGGCTCGGCCGGCAACGGCTCGCTGATCAAGATCGGCACCGAGCTGGCTAACACGCGCACCAAAAGCAGCAGCGAATACACCGCGCAAACCGCTCACCAGAGCAGCCTCAACGCCGGCGGAAATCTGTCGATCATCGCGGCCGGTGATGCACCGGGCACCCTGGGTGACCTGACGATCACCGGCAGTTCGTTGAAGGCCGGCAGCACGTTGTTGTCCGCGAAAAACAACATCCTGCTGCAAAGCGCGCAGAACACCACTGACCGTAAGAATGACGGTTCGCGCAACAGGACCGCCATCGGTGCCAGCTTCAATGTTGGCGAGCAAAACGGCTTCACCCTCGACCTGGGTGCGCAAACCGCCAAGAACCTGGGCTCGGGCGGCTCCGTAACGCAGGTCAACACCACGCTGGACACTGGCGCGTTGGTACTGCGCAGCGGGCAGGACACCCGCCTGATCGGGGCGCAGGTGCGCGCCGACCGCATTGACGCGGACATCGGCGGCAACCTCGATATCGTGTCGCTGCAGGACAGTGAAACCTCCAAGAGCAAGCAGGACAGCGCCGGCTTTGGCGCGAGCATCTGCATTCCGCCGTTCTGCTACGGCTCCACGGTTGCAGCGTCCGCCAACCTGGCGGCGTCGAAAATGAACAGCGACTACCAGGCCGTGACCGACCAGAGCGGCTTCTTCGCCGGCAAAGGCGGCTACACCATCGACGTGGCCAGGAACACCACCCTGCAAGGCGCGGTGATTGCCAGTGAGGCCACGGCCGACCGGAACCTGCTGTTGACTGACCGCCTGTTGGTCAGCGACATCAAGAACAAGAGCGAGATCGAGAGCAAGTCGGCGGGCTTCAGTGTTTCCGGCTCCTATGGCGGCGGCGTGGGCACCCTCAAGCCGGGCGCCCCGTACGGCATGGCGCTCGACGATTCGGATCACAGCCATACCCGCAGCGCGGTCAGCGAAGGCACGATCGTGGTGCGCAACCCCGCAGGCGCCAACGACCTGGTGGGCTTGAACCGCGACACCGCCAACGCCAACCAGCGCCTCGACAAACCCGATGAAAAGGCCATGCAGGAACGCATGGACCTGATCAAGAGCTCGATGGAATTGACCAAGGGCATTGGCGACGCGATTGCCGCCGCGAAAATCCGCGATGCCCAGGACCCCAGCACCGAGGCCGGCAAGGCCGCACGCCAGAAGCTGATGGACGATGGGATTGCCAACCCGTCGCGCGATCAGATCCTTCAGCAGGCGCAAAACGACTACGGCGTTGGCAGCAGTTTCCAGAAAGCCAGCCAGGCGGTAACCGCCGTGGTGCAGGCGGCCATGGGCGGCAGTGTGGGCGGTGCGTTGGCGGGTGCGGCGGCGCCGTATCTGGCAGAGCAAGTCAAGGACCTGACCAAGGGCGACCCGAATGCCAACCTGATGGCCCACGCGGTGTTGGGCGCCGTACTGGCCCGGGCCAGCGGCAACTCGGCGCTTGCGGGCGCGGCGGGCGCTGTCGCGGCGGAAGAAACCGCCAGGCTGATCAAGGAGCACCTGTATGGCGTCATCAGCAATGAAAGCCTGACCCAAGAGCAAAAGCAGACGATCTCCAGCCTTTCGACGTTGGCGGGTGGCCTTTCCGGTGCGCTGACCGGCAAGGGCGCGCTGGACGCGGTAGCAGGGGCGCAGGTTGGGAAAAATGCGGTTGAAAATAACCTGTTGAGTCCCGCAAACGAGTCGGCGCTGCAACAGGCGCGCGATGCGCTTAACCGCAATAAGTACACCACCAAGGACGCGCAGACACTTATTGCGCTTGATCAGCAGGATCAGATTTCCGACGCATTGGTTGAGCGCCTGCGCCGTAATCCTGGTTCCATGTCGCAGGCTGATAAAGCCGCCGCAGAGGCGTATCTCGGGGATTACGCTAACGCACTCTACGCGGTGTATGGGAAGGATGAAGCTGATCGTCGTATCAACGCGTTGATACGGCCAGGTCCGTTGCTGCAAAGCAACGAGGTGGCTTATGCGGCCCGGTATCCCGACAAGATGGCGTCGCTGGATCGCCTCTATCCGGAAGGTGTGCTGGCGCAGATCAACCGCCCCCTCAGTGAAAACGAACAGCTCTACTACAAGGCGCAAGGCGTATTACGCATCGACCAGACGTATCAAGGCGAGGCCGCTATCGGTACGCCGGCCTTGTATGTGCTGGGCGGGCCGGTAGGCCTGGCGGTTCGGTTGGCGACGGCAGAAAGTGGGGTATTCCAGATCACTTACGGTGGCGTGCAGGCTTACAATGGTGATGGCGCCGCCGGGGCTCAGAATATTTTCCTTGGGGCGTTGAACGCGTCGGCGGCTGGCTTGCCGAGTGTGTTGAAAGGCCAGTCGGCCGGCAGCGGTGCAAAAGCGGCAGGGGTCGCGGACGAAACTGCGGGTTCAATAAGGAACGTCAATCCAGGTTATCCAGACGCTGGGCGAACTCATAACTGCGTTAATTGTTCAATTGCTACTGATGCAACACTGGCAGGTAATCCAGCATCTGCATTGCCGATAAACTCCACCAAGGGGGTTCCGTTGACCGTGCTGGAGAAGCAATATGGAGCTAAGTTTAGCGGTGTGTCTTCACCCGAAACCATCACCCAGCACATGATTGGTGGTGGGGACGGCGCACGTGGGATTGTGTTTGGCTCCTATGGTCCAGGTCAGCCAGGCCATGTATTCAACGTGGTTAATCAGAATGGGGCTATTCGTTATCTCGATGGGCAGACTGGAAAGCCGGCGAATATGAGTAATTTTAAGACATTGCAGTTACTGAGAACTAACTAATGATTACCTACGAATACGCTTTGGAAAGAGCTAAGGAATATTTGAAAGACTCTGAGATTGCTTTGCAGCTAACACATGAGGGCGAATTCTCTGAGGGATGGTTTTTTTGCTATCAATCTAAAGAGTATTTGGAGACAGGTAGCCTGTCGGCTCAACTGGCTGGAAATGGACCATTCCTGATTGATAAGGAAACTGGAGAGCTTCATGTTTTAGGGACCGCCAAGCCGCTGAAAGAATATCTTGATCAATATGTAATCAGTAAGTCAAAAAAATAAGATTGGTTTTCAGAGAAATAGGGGTCAGACCACGTTTTTGCGCTTTTTTGAGTTCAGAAAAATTGCTCTTTTAAGATATGATTTATTTTTTGTAATTATTCGATTTTGTTGGCCTAGTGATGTGCGGCTAAGCTGTAAGCTCCTTATCCATTTAGGGGTTTATATGGCTCGCCGTCCTAGGGTTATACTGCCGGATATCCCGGTGCACATTATTCAGCGGGGAAACAACCGGTCTGCGTGTTTTTATTCAGACGAAGACTATATTTTTTACGTTGATAAATTAGACCTGCTTGCTGAATTGTATGGCTGTAAAATTCACGCAATGTGCTTGATGACAAATCACGTTCACTTGTTGTTGACTCCCACCTGCTTCGCAGGGGCTGGTCTATTTATGAAAGGGCTGGGGCAGCGCTACGTTCAATACATCAATCGAACATATCAACGAACGGGCACGTTGTGGGAAGGACGTTTCCGCTCTTGTCTGGTTCAACAAGACAACTATGTTTTAGATTGCTATCGATATATCGAAATGAACCCGGTTAGAGCGGGCATGGTTGCTCATCCGGGCGACTATCGCTGGACCAGCTACAGGGCAAATGCACTGGGCGAGCCATCAAGCTTTTTAAGCCCACATGCGGTCTATAAAGAGTTAGGTAGCAGCACCGTGCAACAAGCCGAATCCTACCGGTCTTTATTCAAGGATCGGCTCTCACATGAGTTGATAGAGCAAATTCGATTTTCTACAAACGGTAATTACGTTTTGGGCGATCAGAAGTTTGCGGCCGAGATTGAGCAGGCATTAGGCAGACGAGTTTCGCAGGGTGTGTCAGGACGCCCAAAAAGTGTGAGCTAAAAGAATAGAAGAATAGTGGTCTGACCCCTATTTTCCCTCTCCAGCGCCGAAAGAGCCATTGCCGCCAACTCTTCGGAGCGTGCGAGCCTTCAAGCGGCTGCGGAGCTTCCATCAGGCAGCTTCTCGATTTCAGATTGGGCGGGTTACCCTGCCGGAGTAGTGCAGCCTGCCGGGCCTTTCAGATTGCTGGAAGGGGCAGAGTATAATGCCCGGCCTTTCAGATTGCTGGAAGGGGCAGAGTATAATGCCGCCCGAAATGCCGCCAACAAAGCCAACCGCGAAATTCGCAAAGACCAAGGGCTTGTCGGTGTGCGCGTGGATGTACATGAATCCAATCCGGTCAAGTTTGGTGGTAGTCCGACGGACATCAACAACAAAGAGATCCTGCCGCGCGATGTGCATCGGCAGCAAGTGACGCCCTGGTGGAACAAACTGCAAAAAGACTTGGGGAAATTGTGATGAAATATGACCTGACACAGGGGCAACTCAATCCTCCAGCCGAATCGGAGGTAGTAGGCAGGCTGTCGAAGTCCTTAGGTTTTTCGCTGCCTGAAAGCTATATCGATTTTTTGCAAAATCACAATGGTGGTGAAGGCTTTATCGGTGATAACTACATCATTCTTTGGGCGGCTGAGGAACTGGCCGATTTCAACCGGGAATATGAAGTAGCAACCTACGCTCCAGGCGTTTTTTTGTTCGCTTCTGATGGCGGCGGTGAGGGGTATGGTTTTGATCTGGAGGATGCGGCCATGCCGATAGTGCGCCTCCCCTTCATCGGTATGGAGCGCCAATATGCCGAGCGCGTAGCGGGCAACTTGCCTGAGCTGTTTACCCGGTTGGCAGATTCAGATGAATGATCAAAAACGGCCAATGCGTCCCAAAGGTATGGAGCTATTCGAAATCACTCCGGTCATCCTGGGGGGGGACCCATCCAGCCCCGACAACAAGACCTGGTTGACCCGGCAACAGCATTTTGAAGCGGTGCGCTATTGGAATCGGATCATCAAGGATTTGCGTAAGGAGCGGTAGTGAGCACGCATCGCAGGCACCTGGAAACCCGTTTTAAATAAAGGGTGGCCCGATTCCTGTTATTCGTCCTTTTATACTGTGAAGTTATGAATACCAGGAAGACATTCGAAGCACTCGGATTGCCCGCCGTGCTAGTGGCCCGCGCCGATGCGCGGCAGGCGCTTGTGGCGTTGCAGGCTCAGGCCAGCGATGAAGCGTTTGACGCGGTGGTCGCCTACTGGCTTTCGATTGCGGACTTGAGTGCCGGAGGCTATTGAGTCATTCGCGACGTGAAGCACCCACACAGCCCAGGGGTTTGCAGAGAAAACATTCGGAAAATGATCATGGAAAACGCACTTGAGATTCGTGAGTTCATTAGCCATATCACCTGCGCTGAACTGTACGAGGGCGATTTCGGACGTTGCGTGACTGATCGTGAAGCTATCTTGAGCGGAGTCGATGCAGCGGACCGCGACAGTGTTCCCGCTGACTATCTGGCATTTCTAGGTACCTTTGGATTTGGCGATTTAGACAGCGCGCTTTATATCGAAGACGGTCCGGATAAATACGCTGCTGTCGCCGGGTGTGAGGTGGATGCGTGTAGCCGGATGTATGTTTTTGCGAGTACTGGCGCTGGTGTGTTTTATGCTTTTGACGCGGCCAATACTTGGTCGATAGTAGAGATAGATCCGGAGATCGATGAGGTGAGTGTGGTGGCCGATAACTTCTCACGCTTCATCCTTAATCAATTGATTGAGGTGAAAGGTTATGTCGATTGGCGTGCGCAGCAATAAGGCGCCGTCAGCGGGTAGCTAAGATTGATTGAGTCCGTCAAAAAGCCCCCGAGTTACGGTGTTCACCGACGTCCCTCAGTCTATTTTGGATGCTGCCAATAGCGTGGAGGAAGCCCAGTCAACGTATGATCCGCTTGAAAATTACGAAAGGGCGCCGGCGTTTGGTGATTATTCGGGCGTAATAAGGATCAGTCGGTGATGGGCGGAAATTGATGATTCAGTGGTCATGAAAAAAGACGAACCTTGGTGGGTCGCTATTTATCTTCCTTGTGCCTGTGCGTTGGCCCTGGTGGTGATGTGCGTGTTCTTTCAGGTTGCCGGGTATTGGTTGAGTGGTGGTGAGGATATTGCCGAGCTCATGAACGCGTATGTGCCGTTCTACCTGCAAATGGCCGGGGCTGGCTTTGTCATGGGTGTTGTTCTGTGGTTTTTTAATGTTCGTTAATTTCCGCTTATGCCTCTTCAAGGATGACCAATGAAACCCATAAAACTCCCCCTCCAGGCCTTCCTGATGTCTTGTCTGATGCCCGGCTGGGGCCTGGTCTATGTCGGCCGCATCAATTGGGGCATTCGCGTTGCGGCGCTGCTACTCGCTGGCATTGTGCTGATGGGGCTGTGCGGCCTGGTCACCACGCCCGTCGGTTTGTATCTGTTCTTCGGCTTCATCATCGTTGTCAAACTTGCCTCGGCGGTGACCTCGGCCGTATTGGCCCGTCGCTACACCGGCCCGGCCAATGTGCCGCGCAAACGTTTCCATGCCCTGTACGTCGGCGTGCTGGTGATCCTGGTGCTGATGCTCGATGTCTTTCGGGTGCCGCTGCTGGGCTTCAAAAACTATTTCATACCGTCGGGCTCGATGGCGCCGACGCTGTCCATTGGCGACTACATCATGTCGGACCTGCGTCCAGGCGCGCCCAAGGTCGGCGATATCGTGGTGTATCGCTGGAATGGCACCGAGGCGGTCAAGCGTGTGGCGGGTGTAGCGGGGGATACGCTGACCATCGTGAATGGCGAGTTGATCCGCAACGCTGAAAACCTGGGGCTGTTTCACGCACCGGCCGACCGGGTGAAAGGCCCTGAGTCGCTGGCGATGGCACCGGTCAAGGTTGAGCCAGGGCACGTGTTTCTGCTGGGCGACAACCGCTACAACAGCAATGACAGCCGCTTTATGGGGCAGGTTGCGCTTGAGGATGTGGTGGGCAAGGTCACCGGTATCTGGTTCTCGAATGAACGGGCGCGCATCGGCACGACATTTCCGTGACACTTAATTTAAATTGGAGAGACCCCGCATGGACGCAAATAATATCGCTGCACGCCCGACCATCCTGGCCAGCATCGGCCGGCGTCTGGCCGCGCGTCTCATCGACTGCGCCTTCGCGGTGCTGATCTTTTTCGTTGTCAAATTCTGCGCCGGCGTGCTGGCGGCCTACGTGCCCGCCGTGACGGCCAAGGCCAGCTTTCTCTGCGCGTTTTTTGCGGCCTTTGCCTACTTCCTGCTGGCCGACGCGCTGCCCAACGGCCAAAGCCTGGGCAAGCGCCTGCTGAGCATCGCCACGGTCGACCGCAAAACCCGCAAGGGCTGCACGCTTTCGCAGTCGTTCACCCGCAACTCCGGGGCGCTGGTGGTGATCGATTGGGTGTGGATCTTCCTGGAGTCGCGCACGCGCCTGGGGGATATGTTCGCCAAGACCATCGTGATCCAGACCGGCAACCTGACGCAGGTGCGCGGCCTGTCGGACATTTTTGATGATGGCAGATCCCGTGGCTGAGGGTGCCCCGGCAGCCTGAACCGGCTTACAGCAGCTTGCGCTGCACCGCCTCATCCAGTGTGCTGCGCGTCAACGCCTCGACCACTTCGCGCGAATCGGCCTGGAACGGGATGCCCACGATCAGCACCAGTTGCATCCAGGTGCGCACGGACTCGCTTTTTTTAACGCGGCCCAGCTCCTTGCCGTCCTTGTCCTTGAACACCGTTTCCAGGGTGAAGGTGTTCTTCGCCGTGGTCGGGATGATGAAGAACGTCACCCCGGTGATGATCGCCGAGGCCATGCTGAACTGTTCGTTGTTGTACAGGGTGGCATCGGCATAAATATCCGAATCGACCTTGTCGGTGCTCACTCGCGAAAAGCGGTTGGACTGGCGAAACGAATCGGCCACGGCCTTTTCCCACAGCACGGCTGGGGCGCCGGCCGCCGCGTTGCCTGGGCCGCCGTTGACCTGGTTCAGCGCCGTGGTGCGAACGTAGGCCGTAGGCTTCTGCGCCGGGGCGTTGGCGGTCGGCGGCCAGGTAGTTACCGCGGGCAATTCGTGTTGCGAGTAAGAGACGCAACCGGTCAGCAAGACTGCTGCGAAGACCAGGCTACGTTTGATCAATCCTTTCATGAGTTACTCCTTGGGCAGTTTTGTCGTGGCGGAATCGAGCAATTGGGATACCAGCTCGTTCAGCTGTTTGGCGCCCATGGTCGGCGCCCAGTATTCGCGGCCGTAGAGGCCCACGTTGCGTTCGAACTTGACCTCTTCCTTGGCGCTGGACAGCACTTTGCCGTCGCGGTTTACGATCGTCAGGTCACCGGCCACGTCAAAGGTATCGACGTAAATCGGACCGTTGACCCAGATCCAGATCGTCAGTGTCAGCAAGGCACCCGGGAAGTAGGCCGGGTGTACGCCACGGTGGCCTTTGAGGGAGGTCATGGTGAACTTGAGCGTCACATCGTCTTCGCCCAGGCGCACGGGGTATTCGGTGACCTGCTTGAAGTAGCCTGCGGTGCGCACGTATTGATTGAGCTGCACGGTGAGCGAGCGGCTGATCGCGGTCTTGTTGGCGTCGTTGATGTCGACGGCTGTTACGGCCACGTCCGCTATTTGCGCGCTGCGCTGGCTGCTGACGGAGGCTGGGTGGAGCGGGGCGCCGACGGGGCCGGTGACGGTATAGGACACGCAGCCGGTCATCGACAATGCGCCGATCAGCGCCGTCGCCCGGAAGAGGTTTTTCAGCACGAAATTTCCCTATAAATGAACGAACCAAGTGATTGTCTCGACCCGGCGGCGCATAACTTGAGCGTGCAGTTTCTTATCTCGCCAAAGAGCCTCAGCCCGCAATGACATCCCCTGGTCTAATCAACCCCGTGCTTCTCACCAGGAAGTCCGTTCTGCGGTTGCCGGTCAGGTCCACGGCGATAAAGTAGCGTTGTGTGTGCCTGTTGAACGTCACCACGGTATCGCCAATTCGTCCGGTAAAGGCCTTGACCAGGGTGAAGCGAACGTTGGTCTCTTGCTGCACCCCTCTTAAATCAATTTTGTCTGTACCGCTGATGAAATTCGTCAACAGTCGGGAGTTGGTCATGTCCGATTCGCTGGCCTTGTTGAAAATGAAGCGAGGTCGTGGCTCTGTTGTATCGACGTGTGGCGTGATGGACGGCGTGGCGACGCGGGGTATTCGCCTGGAGGCATGGGCGTGGACGATATCGTCGGGTTTGACTTGCCCGTGGGTTGTGATTTGCAGGGTCGCTTTTCCATCACCCGTCGTGTCGATGGACACCGAACCTTTACCGGTTTTTTCGTCATAGGTGAGCAGCGTCTCGCCGGCTTTACCGCTAAAGGCGCTGACGAAGGCAAGGGACGAGAGGCCAGCATTTCTCAACGCCTGCGACACATCGACTGTGTCGGTACCGCTGGTGAAATCCATGATTTCATCGGGGTTTTCCGGCGTGGAATCGCTGGCTCGGTTGTAGACAAAGGTATTTGCGCCGCTCCCTCCGCGCAGACGGTCACCGCCGCCCCCACCGGTGAGTCGGTTATCGGCTTCATTTCCTATCAGCGCATCATTGCCCGCCCCGCCAATGGCATTTTCAATCAGGCAATTGCGGGCGATGGAGACATTGCCCTGATCGCCACCGACATCGGAAAACGAACCGGCCCTGAGATTGATCACCTGCTTGTGCTGGTAACCCGAGACATCCAGGGTGTCGTTGCCGGCGCCATCCCATATGCAGAACACCGCGGCGTCGCGGTTGCTTCTCAGCGAGTAGTAATCCCTCCCGGTATTGGAGTTGAAACCGTAGGTGTTGTCTTCCCGCCGGGTTTGATGATTGACTCCGTACTGGCGCTGAATCGCGCTGATGTCATCCATCATGGGCGCCAACGGGTTGCCACTTATCTTTTTGCCACTGGGTTGAGCGCTGTAATAGCTCATGACGGTGTGGGCTTTGGAGTCCTGGGCATAGATTCGTTTGGTATCGTCAGGGCGACCGTCGTAATCACCAGGATGGCTCAGGCCGAGGGCGTGGCCGATTTCGTGGGTTATCGTGTGACGCTTCACATGATTTGGGTTGTAGCGGGTATCACCGCCCCTGTTATGTCCGTGATGAGCGTGAGGGTATGTGCCGTCGGCAACGCCGATGCTGCCGTTCACGCTGAAGCTCAATTGCCCTTCGGCCGGGCCGCCGTTCTCGGTGAAGGCCAGATTGGCCACATCGCCCCACGACTCTATAGAGCGCCGGGCTGATTGTTTCTGCTGTTCGTTGAACCCCGCGCCGAAGCCCTGTTTGAAAGAGTAGGAAATCTCCGTCTGGTTGTTTTGGTTTGAATCCCGCCACTTGGCTGCCGGCCGTGTGAGCTGCTCGATGGCCCGCTGTTTATTGAAGGATTGCCGGTTGGCTTTGTGTATGTACGGATCGTCCGGGCGCTGAGTGGCGTCATGATTGCCCGCATGGGTGTGGGTGGCAGGGCCGTCCATGCGGCGATCTGGTCGTATGTTCGACTGTATGGCCGGGCGCACGAAGCGGTGTTGAATGAAGGGCTGAATAAACGGTCGGAAGATCGCCCGTAAAGGAGAGGACCCCTTGAGCTGCGGGCCCACGTGCGGGAGGGGAAAACCGTAAGGCGTCGTATGATTTATTTTCATTGTAATAATTCCTGCTCGTTGGTGGCGCTTTTCCTTCCTTGATTTAGTACGCAGACTCCCTATTGCGAAGAGCGAAACTGCCAGTGTCAGAAGAAATTTCCAAAGGCTGATATGTGTCTGAATCAGTCCTCATCGCGACGTCCGAAAGTGGCTGCAAACATTGGTTTTTTATACGAAGTGTTTGATTTTGACCTTTGCGCCCGGCACCGTTGGGTCAGCAACCGCATAGCACATTTCCCCACCGCGTCTGCCGGGTATTAACCCGAACCTCTGAAGGCTTACGTCTGACCTTTTGAACGGATTATTCACTCATGAGGTTAAGTCAATGCCCTGCCCTTACTTTCGCCCTGCTACCCAGGGTTTCATGGCTACCTTGCTGGTGACGCTGGCCGGTTGTGGGCTGCCTTCCTCCCATGATGTGGCCACGCCTGCTGACGCCGCGCCGGTGTCGCAGCTACAAAGCGAAGCCGTACCAGGCGCCCTGAGCAAGCGCATGCCGCTGCCCGCGCCCATGACTACGCGCCTGGTGATGCAGGATTCAGCCGCCACGCAATACCGCAGCCAACCGCGTGAGCACTACGAGAACCTGCCGGACAACCCGGTGCACCGGGTGGCCGAAACGCCGGTTTCGACCTTCAGCGTCGATGTTGATACCGGCAGCTATGCCAACGTAAGGCGTTTCCTCAACCAAGGCAGTCTGCCGCCTGAGGGCGCTGTACGACTGGAGGAAATGGTCAACTACTTCCCTTACAACTACGCGCTGCCCAGCGATGGCTCGCCGTTTGGTGTAACCACCGAAGTCGCGGCCACACCGTGGAACCCACACACGCAGTTGCTGCGCATCGGCATCAAGGCCTCGGACCGCGCTGTGGCAGAGCTGGCGCCGGCCAACCTGGTGTTTCTGGTGGATGTGTCCGGCTCCATGGACCGCCGCGAAGGCTTGCCGCTGGTGAAAAGCACCCTGAAGCTGCTGGTGGACCAACTGCGTGACCAGGACCGCGTGTCGCTGGTGGTCTACGCCGGGGAGTCCCGTGTGGTGCTCAAGCCTACGTCCGGCCGCGAAAAAACCAAGCTGCGCAATGCCATCGACCAACTCACCGCCGGCGGCTCCACGGCCGGCGCATCCGGCATCGAACTGGCCTACCAGATGGCCCGCGAAGGCTTTATCGACAAGGGTATCAACCGCATCCTGTTGGCCACCGACGGTGACTTCAACGTCGGCATCAGCGACTTCGACAGCCTCAAGCAAATGGCCGTCGACCAGCGCAAAAGTGGCGTCTCCCTCACCACCCTCGGCTTTGGTGTGGATAACTACAACGAACACCTGATGGAACAACTGGCCGACGCCGGCGACGGCAACTACGCCTACATCGACAACCTGCGTGAAGCCCGCAAAGTGCTGGTGGACCAACTCAGCTCGACCCTGGCGGTGGTGGCGCGGGATGTGAAGTTGCAGGTGGAATTCAACCCGGCCCAGGTCCGCGAGTACCGCTTGCTCGGCTATGAAAACCGCGCCTTGAAGCGTGAGGATTTCAACAACGACAAGGTCGACGCCGGTGAGATTGGCGCAGGACACACTGTGACCGCACTGTACGAAATTGTGCCCAAGGGCCAGAAAGGCTGGTTGGAGCCTTTGCGCTACGCCTCCGAACCTGCTTCGGGGAGTACGTCCTCGGAGCTGGCGATGTTACGCGTGCGCTACAAACCTGCGGCGGGCGGCGACAGCCAACTGATCGAGCGGCCCATCGGCAACCAGGCCACCAACGCCAGCGACGACCTGCGTTTCTCGGCCGCCGTGGCAGCCTTCGCCCAACAGCTCAAGGGGGATGGCCGCTACACTGGCAGCATGCGCTTGCAGGACACCGCCGCACTGGCCCGTTCGGCCCGAGGGGATGACCCGTTCGGCCTGCGCAATGAGTTTGTGCAACTGGTGGAGTTGGCACAGAGCCTCAAGGCGCCAACCCAACACTGAAATAAAGGGAGTTTGCCATCGACATGCCCGCTCCAAACGACCCACCCAGCGACGAAGCGCTGCTGACCCGCTACCGCACCGGCGACGCAGCCGCGTTCGAAGCCCTGTACGCGCGCCATCGCCAAGGCCTTTACCGGTTCCTGGTAGCCCTGAGCAACAAGGCCGAACTGGCCGAGGAAATCTACCAGGAGACCTGGCTCAGCCTGATCCGCAGCAGCACCCAGCCACAGGGGCGGGCGAGTTTTCGTACGTGGCTGTTCCAGATTGCCCGCAATCGTCTGATCGACTACTGGCGCAAGCACGGCATCCACAACCCGTTGCACGACAGCTACGACGAGCAACTGCACGCCCAGCCCGACGATAGTGCCGGCCCCGAGCAACAACTGAGCCTGAGCCGCGACCAGGCGCGCCTCGACGCCGCGTTGCAAGGCTTGCCCGAAGACCAGCGCGAAGTCTTCCTGCTGCGCCTGCACGGCGACCTCGAGGTGCCGCAAATCGCCGCCCTCACCGGCGCCCCGCTGGAAACCGTAAAAAGCCGCCTGCGTTACGCCCAGCAGAAACTGCGCCGCCTGCTGGCCGAGGAGATCCCCGTATGACCGATTCCCGACATACCCCCGACGACGACCTGCTCCAGCATTTGCGTCAACACAGCACCGGCGAACCGCCGGCGTCTCTGGACGCCTTCATCCTCAACACCGCCCGCCGCGAAGCCCCGGCGCCGCAGCCGAGCCTGTTGCAGCGCTGGCTGCACGCCTGCCAACAACCACGCTGGCAAATGGCATTCGCCACCGTCGCCGGTGTAGCGCTGATGATCGGCGTGGTCATGCGTGAGCCTGTGCCGCAGCAAGAGATATCCACGGCGACCTTCTCTGCGGCCCCACCGCCGCAAGCGTTTTCCGCACCCGCCCCGGCGCCCATGGCCAGGATGGCTGTTGCGCCCAAGGCAGACCGTGCGCCGCTACAAGCTGAGATGGCCGATACTTCCGCGGCGAAACTGAGCAAGCGCGCGCCGGTGGCGTTGCCTTCGTTGGAGGAGGGGTTGCAGGAGATTCTCGACCTGCGTGCAGCGGGTCAAACCCAAGCCGCCGACGAGAAGCTGCTGGCGCTGTATAAACGCTTTCCCAACGACGATTTGCCGGCAAGGTTGGAGGCGTTGCACAAGCGCTGATGCGCACCCACGCTGCTTATTACGGCAGCTGATGCACGGCGGCGGTGGCGCGGCCATCGAGGTAGTGGCCGCCGTCGTCGATCAGCGTATAGCTGACGGGGATATTGGCGTCGGCGCCGAGGCTGAAATTGCCCAGCGGGTAGGCTTTTTCGCTGAGGGGCGGGGCCATCATGTCGAGGGTCTTAGCAACGGCTCGTTCACGCCCTTGAGCACCCACGCGCAAAGAAGAAAAAGACGCGTGATAGGGGCTAGGGTTATGGCACACCAGTACCCAGGTGCCTGCCTGCCGTTCGATGCGAAAGGTCAGGGCGCCGGCCATTTCCTCGGGCGCGCTGGGCAGGTGAGCGGGGCGGTAGAAGATTTTCATCTGGGTGTTCATGGCCACCGCGACGCGCGTCGAAAGCGCTGGCGCATCGGCTTTGGCGGGCGGGATCTCGTACAAGTTCAGCCAACTCACGGACTCGCGGTCCTTGGGCAGCGCACTGCCGTCGTAAACAATGCGCAGGCCCTGCAACGCCTGGGGTTGCAGGCGAAATACCGAGGGCAGGGCGATCATCGCCGAGGCTGAGTTTTCCGGCGCGCGGTTGCCTTCACCGTTGTCGACCCAGGTTTGTACCACTACGGGGTAGGGGTTGGTGTTGGCCAGCATCAGCGAGCGTTGGGCCTGGCCCTCGTGGAAGATCAAGCGGGTCTGTTCGGGCATTAGCCCGGCGCGGGCAATCGAAGACGCGCTCATCGCCGCGCACACCCACACCATCACCGAGTAGAAAGCCAGCCGGATCATTGGACTTTCACCAGTACGTAGGCGGTGGCGTTGACCTTGCCCGGCGTGGCGGTTTTGCCCGGCAGGGTGCTGAGGGTCGCGGTAATCGTCTGCAGGTAGCTGGTGTAGCCGGACGCGTTGCTGCCGGCGCTGCTGGCACCTGCCAGTACCGGGTACCAGCCGCCGGTGGCGCCCGTGCCGCTGCCTGACCATCCCAGAAAATTCATGGCGCTGCCGTTGCTGGCGTTACGCAAGCTGATACCGACGCCCGTGGCCACCGAAGGGTCGCTGCCGTAGCCGTTGGACACCAGGTACGACACCCCGCCGCCACTGGTCAACAGGCCCAGGGACTGCGCTTGGGTATACGCGCTGTAGGCCACCTGAATACCCAGCGCGGTCTGGTTGCTGGCGGTGCCAGAGTTGGCGGTGTTGCTGCATTCCAGCCCGATGGTGAAGTCACTGCTGCGCGTCATGCCCTGGTTGAGCTCACTGGCGGTAATCGGCAGGAAACTCACCACTGGCGTGACGTTGCGGGCCACGCAGGTGGCGGTGTAACTGATAGACGCCGCCGAGCGCATGCCGAACGCAATGCCGTTGCCCGCGCCCCAGAAGTTGTAGTGGGTATTGGAGTCCGTGCCCACCGCGTCCGAGGCGATACCCCCGCCGCGAAACTGCACATAGGCATTGGGCTGGGTGCAGGTATAGCTGTAGGTGCCACTGCCGCTGGAGGCTGCCTGGCCCCCGCAATAGTTACTGCCCGAGCCCGACGTGGGCGGGAGGCTGGACACGCGAGCGAGGTCGCCCTGGATCATGCTCAAGTGTTTGGCCTTGATCTGGATCTTGCTGCCGACCGTGTCGTATTGGGTGATTTTGGCGTCCTGCCAATAGCGTGTGAGCACTTTGCCGGAGTTCAGGTGCGTCAATTTGATCCCGACATAGGGGAACCACGTGGCGTAGTAACCGGGCAAGCCATCGTTGACCGAGGCCCCTGAACCGTTGCCGATTTCCCAATACCCACCGACACGGTCGTCACCGTTGGTGGCGAACACCTCGTAAATACTGTCCGCGTCGCTCAGGTCGCATTGCCACAGCACGGTCTCGCTGGTGAGCCCGGGCGCCGTTGCGGGCGAGACCACCACGGAGCCCAAATGCGTACCCACCGGTTGCAGGTAGGTCGAGGTCAGGTTAACCCGGCCAAATGTCAGTTGTGCCGAGTTGCCGTCATACACTTGACTGCCGTTGTAGACGCGCGTGCAGGTGGCCTGGGCATCCGCAGCAACACCGACGCCGAGGCTCAGTAGCAGTGTGAAGAGAGGGCGAAAAAACGTCATGGTGAGCTCCGTTATGAAAAGGGTTCAGGGGCGGCGGCAGGCGCTGTTGAGTTTGATCAGCGCCTGGCTGACATCCTGTTGCGTCAGGTCGAACTGCATCGCGCACTGCTCGTCTGCGCCTTCGCCCCAACGGACGGTCAGGCGGCCCTTGAGTTTCTCGGTGCGCAGGTAAGCCTGGCTGCCTTGGCCGACCATCCCGATGACACTGGCGTTTTCGTCCAGTACATCAGCGCCCATGGGGACCGCTTCGCCGCCGGGGCGCACGGCTTTGACCAGGATGGCGTTGCCGACACGGGTCTTGAATTCAACCTTCACGGCCGCGCCGGCATAGGGCGCGACGCGGCGCTGGCCGTCGTCGAGTTCGGCCTTTTCACTCATGCCCTCAGGGTTGATGGCCACCGTGTTATAGCGGTAAGGCGTCAGTGACGGCACCAGCGCGTAGCCGTCGCTGTCGATGGTTGCGCCCATGCCGTTCATGACTTTCGCACCGCTGGCGCCCTTGGCTTCAATCAGGGCGAAGGTGTCGCCCAGGTAAGGCCCGAACGTTACGCCGCCGCCGTGCACGGCCAAGGCCCCGCGAGCGCTGCCGGAGGCTTGCCAGTAATCCTGCCCTTTGGACGCGCTGGCGCTGACCGAGGCGCTGGGCAGGTATTTCTGCAGGTTGGCGCTCCACACGTTCTGTTTCTGTTCGGCGTCGCGGGACACGTCAAGGCTGTAGCTCAAGGTCTGATCAGCCCCCTGGGTGCCCGACAGCGAGGTTTGATACAGGTCGCCGGAGGTCGAGCTGTGCGTCACCGAGCTGCTCAGCGACGGCACATTCGGGCTGGCCGGGCTGCCCAGTGGGAACGACACCGAGAGCAGCGTGACGGTTTCCTGGGTGCCGGCACTGCGCGTGGTGCCGACGCCGTTGTCGGAAACGGTGTTGCCCAGTTGGTCGTTGTAATTGCCGCTTCGCCGGTTCAGGTAACTGCCGGTGCTCTGGCGCGATACCGAGAGGTTGACGCTGACGTTGTTGCGCAAGGTGTTGGCCCAGCCAAATTGCAACTGTGTGTCGCGTTCGCGGCCGCTGCGGTAGTCCTGGGTCGAACCGGATAAAAACACGCTGCCGTAGTCATTGAGGTTTTGATTGATCGACACCTCGAAGCGCGAGCGTTGCATATAGCTCGTCGACTCCCAGGTTTGCCGGTTGCGGATCGACTCGCGCACGCCGAGCACGTCGCCGAGGTCGCGATAGCCTTCGGTTGAGTAGCGATAGCCGGCAATCGACAACGTGGTGTTGGTCGGCTGGAACGTGCGGCTGTAGGACAGGCGCGCCATCCAGCCATCGAGCTGGCCTTCGTTCGGCAGGTTGGCGCGCGAGTAAGTGGTGTCCAGCCCGAATGCGCCGAGCGTGCTGGCGTAGACGCCGCCGAGCACCAGCGCCTGGTAGCCCTCGGCAACCCGCAAGCCACTGTTGGCGGTCACGCTGTTGGTCAGGCCACGCTGGTAGGTCATCTCGCTGAACGGGTCGTGGTCGCCGAAGTCACGGCTGCGGCCCAGCGCCATGCTGTAGCGCGACAGCCCGGGGCGCAACGACTCGGGCACCGCCGAAAACGGTACGGTGAAGCGGCTGACGCTGCCGTCGGCCTCGACCACCGAGACATCAAGGTCGCCGTTGTAGCTGGTGGAGTAGAGGTCGCTGATTTCAAATGGCCCCGGCGCGACGGTGGTCTGATAGATGTCATTGCCGTTCTGGCGCACGATCACCTGCGCGTTGGTTTTGGCAATGCCGCGCACGGTCGGTGCATAACCGCGCACTGACTCCGGCAGCATGCGGTCGTCCGAGGCAATCTCCAGGCCGGTGTAGCTCATGCCGGAAAAAAACCGGCCTGCAGTAAACCCCTGGCCCACGGTCATTTCGCCCTGTAAACCGGGCAGGGCGCGTTGGGCGTAAGTGCGGGTGGTGTTCCAGTGGCTGCCGTTATCGTTGTCATAACGCCAATTGCCTTGTTGGCGCAGGCGCCAAAGACCGATGTTCATCCCGCTGTTGAGGGCCAGGTAGCTTGAGTCGGAACTGGCGCTGTAGTTGCCTGTGCGTGAGACGTGATATTGGCTGGCGCTGTAGTTGACGAAACCGATGGTGTTGCCGCCGTCCAGGTTTTGCGGCGCGACATAGCCGCGCGGGGTTTTCAGCATCAGGCTCTGGGGCACGCTGAGGTCCAGACGCATGCGCCCGAAATCGAAGGCGGTCGACGCGCCATGCACGGCGTTGGCGAGCACCAGGCACTGGTCCGTGCCGGCGTGCGGGAGCGCGCTTTTGAGCACACCGCTCCGTTCCAGTAGCGCAGCGGGCAGGCAGGGCTGCACATCGCCTTCACCCTGGTCGGCGAAGCGCAGGTCAACGCGCTCGACAAAGCGGCCGTTGGTAAACACGTCGACCCGGTATTGCCCGGGTTCAATGGCGTTGACCTGGTTGAAACGCGCCAGTGAACCGCCGCCAAACAGCAGGTTGTCGTCGAAGACATAAGCGTCGCTGGACGCGGGCACGGTGCCTTGCGCGAGGGCGATCGTCGGGCTCATCAGGCTGATCGTGCTGAGCAGGGCGGATTGCACCAAACCGCGTAACCCGCGGTGCGGTTCGAATAAAGGATTCATCGTGAAGGCTGATACGCGATAGGTAGGCATGACGATCACCCCAGGCCGATCAAAGAAGGGGCAGGTCAGTGACGACATCAGCACCGAAATCGTTGACCAATGTCAGGCGCACGGTGTCTCCCGCAGCGGCCGAGGCACCCGCGGGCAACGCCCAGTTGGCCTGGCTCAACGGGGCGATCATCGATGCCTGGGCAAGGGCGTAGGACGTGCCTCGGCTGACGACGTCGGCCCGGCGCACGGTGGCGAAGTAGCCGCTGTCATTGCTGGCGACCACGGCTTTGCCCTGAAGCTTGAAATGCAGGGATTGGCTCAGCGCGTCGGGGTTTCCGGCCAACGCTTGCGGGCGGTAAAACACCTTCATGCGGCTGCTGACCGTGAGCAGCAACTTGTTGGCTTGCAACTCGCTGGCCTTCATGGCCGGCATCTGCACGAAATTGAGGTAGAACAGCGATTCGCGGTCCTTGGCCAGGTCCTTGCCGGTGAAGACCAGGCGCACGACCTGGCCGGCATTGGGATTCATGCGAAACACCTGCGGGCTGGCGATAAACGGCGCGTCTGCTGTCTGCGGCGTGAGGTTTGGGTTGCCCGTGTCGAGCCACAGTTGGACCAGGTAGGGATGGGTGTCCTGATTGCTCAGTTGCACCATTTTTTCCTGGGCCTGGGCTGGGTAGATCACACGGGTGCCGGTCATTACAACGCTGGCGTGGGCATAGGCGGTGATGGCTGTGCCGAGTGCCAGCGCCAGGGCGAGTGTGGTTTTCTTCAGGCGAGTCATAGTGTTCTCCGTCCAACAGGCGCAGAGCGGGTGAAGAATGAGGGGGTGGGTAAACATGCCGGGCACGGGGCCCGGCAGGTACCTGGGATTACAGGTAGTCCAGGGCGTATTGCGCGGTGGCGGACACAGTACCGGCCGTGGCGGCGCCGGCTTCGCTGATGTAGCGAACAGCGAAATCGTGGCTGGCGCTGGTGGCGCCGGAGGCCAGGGTCAAGCCTGGAACCGAGGTAATCCCGTTGAGTACAACGGCTGAACCACCTGCTTCGCTGAGCAGTTGCACTTGTACGTTGGTGGCCGTGCCCGCGTTGGCAAGGTTGCCGGCGCTGGTCACGTTGCTGCCCTGGAAAGCGGTCTTGATGGCAAGGCTCGAAGACGGTGCGGTGCAGCCGCTCACGCTGATGGTGAAGGGCGTTTCGCCGGCGGTGCTGCCCACTGCGTTCAGGGCGGCGGCGCTGACGGTAGGCATCAGGATCACCGGATTCGCTGCGTTGCCGTTGACCGCTACAGCACAGGTCTGATCCGACACCTGGCCGGTGAATGTGATGGTGTTCGCGGCGGCCGCGAAGGTCAGGGCTGGCGCGGCGGTCATGGCCAGGATCAAGGCAATGCGCTTCATGGTGGAACTCCTCATTAAAGATGGTTAGGGCTGTGCGTGGACGCCGTCCGTTTTTCGCCAAAGGGCGTAGGGGGGCTGTCCAGGCGCCGCAATCTTATGGAGATGAGGCGTTGGGTTTAATCAGGCGATTCTTAAAAGCTGCGTCATGGCAATGCCTGGCGAGCGTTTAGAGAAACCTGGTGAAAGCGACGGGTACTTTGAGGATCGTCTTATTCCGGCGCCAAGGCCGGTGGATTAACGTTCGCTCATGAAACTACGCCAATCCCTACCTCCGCTCGACACGTCGTTCTCAACGCCCGCGGCGGCGAGAAAGCTGCTGCGCCTGTTGGTCATCGCTCTGGTGCTGGGGTTTTACGCCGGGGTCTACAGTTATCTGAGCGCGACACTGAGCCAGGAGATATCCCAGCGACGCAGTTATATGAATGCGGCGATATCCGATGCGCAGAATTTTTTCGTCAGCCGCCAGACATTGCTCAAGACGTTGCGGCTGGCAGCGGTGCGCAGCGTTACGGCGCCGGTAGCCAGCGCGAACGTGGTCGCGGGCGAAGAGGTGCATATCGGCCTTGGGACGGACAAACAGGCCTGGAGCCTGTGGTTGACCCACCGCATGCTCGACTACCTGCGCCTCAACCGGGTGAACCTGCTGTACGCCGCGACCGGCACTCAGGCCGAGGTGGTTCGCCTGTTCAGTGCTCGCGAACCGGTGCAGCTGATTGCCCCGCATTTGCTGGCGCGGCTCAACGCGGAATATGACAGCGGCGTCGACGAACTCTGGCTCACCGACCCTGAGCGAGAGGATTCCCCGCTGTACATATTCACCCGTCTGGATGACCGTAGCCCTCAATCCGGCTGGCTGGGGTTGGAGGTCGAATCGCCCGATCTGCTGAGCGCCCTGCAAAACAAAAACGCCGGTCAGTTCATCTTGCTCGACGCCAGCGGCCAGCTGATTTTTGATAGCGCGCAAGGGCAGTCGTTACGCCTGGAATTAAGCCAGATGCCGGCGACCCAGTCGTTCGGCTTTGTCGGCGGTCAGTGGCTGCCGGATCATCTGGCGATTCGCAAACAATTGGGGTTTTCGAACTGGCAAATCGTCTACGCCCTCGACATGCACTCACTGCTGACGGTGCTGATAACGCCGGTGGTAATCAGCCTGTTGCTCTGCGTGCTGGTCACTTGGCTGATGATCTGGCTGATGCGGCGTATCGATCAGCGCCTGATCGTACCGGCCGGCAACCGCATTGAGGCGCTGGTGGAGAGCGAAGCCTTCAGCCGGGCGGTGATCCGCATTGCGCCCGTGGCGCTGTGCGTGCTGCGCCGCCAGGACGGCGAGGTGGTTCTGGATAACCCGCTGTATACGCAGTGGATCGGCGACAGCCAGGAGCGCCAGCAACGCAGTGCCGACTGGATACGTCGCGGTTTTGATGACGGCGAACACACCACAGTCGATGAGTTGCAGCTGGCGGATGGTCGCCACCTGTACCTGAGCTTCGCGCGCACGCGGTATAAGCGCGAAGACGTGTTGATTTGTGCGTTCAGCGACATCAGCGCGCGCATGCAGGTAGAGGTCGCCCTGGACCGGGCGCGGCGCATGGCGGACGCTGCCAACGAAGCCAAGACTTTGTTCCTCGCCACTATGAGCCATGAAATTCGCACGCCGCTTTACGGCGTGCTGGGCACCCTGGAGCTATTGGCGCGCACTGAGTTGAGCGATCAGCAAAAAAGCTACCTGCAGGCAATCGAGGGCTCATCCGCCAACCTGCTGCAACTGATCAGCGATGTGTTGGATGTGTCGCGTATCGAGGCGGGGCAATTGCAACTGGAGTGCAACCGGTTCTCACCGCTGGAATTGATCGAGGAAGTGATTCACGCCTATGCCGCCGCAGCTCAACGCAAGGGCCTGCAGTTGTTCGCCTGTGTCGACCCGCAATTGCCGGACTGGCTGAAGGGTGACGTCAGCCGCATTCGGCAGATCCTGAGTAACTTGCTCAACAATGCGCTGAAATTTACCGACAGCGGTCGGATCATCCTGCGCGTCAGGCTAGACAGCCGCGACGGTGAGCGTGTGATGCTGCACTGGCAGGTCTGCGACACCGGCAAAGGTATCTCCCACGAAGACCAGCAACATCTTTTCGAGCCGTTCTACCAGGCCGACGGCAATACCCACGTGGTGGCGGGAACCGGCTTGGGCCTGTCCATTTGCAAACGCCTGATGCACTTGATGAACGGCAGCATGCGTGTGGTGAGCGAGCCTGGCCTGGGCAGCAGCTTTACCTTGCACTTGCCCCTTGAACAGCTGTCGGCAATGGAGCCGTCGCCGGGCGCTGACGAGTTGTTGCCGGAACTGGTCTGCGTGGTCTCGCCGATACGCGAGTTGGCCGTCAGTATCTGTGGCTGGTTGTGCCGTTGGGGCGCGCGCGCCCAAGTCGGCCTGCCCAAGGCCCATGACCATACGGAAGGTGCGGTACTGCTTGAACTGCATCCTGGCCGGCCCGGCGAAACATTGGCCGCGCACTGGGAGGGCCCACGCGTGCTGGCGGCCAGTGACCTGCATGATGATGCACTGAACGACTCGACCGGCATGGTCAGTTTCAACAGCTTGAAAGCCCTGCGCATGGCGGTCGGGGCCGCTCAAGGGCAACTCATGCGCGGCGCCACGGCAACCGCGCAGCGCTACCCGGTATTCAACCTGGGTATGCATGTGCTGGTGGCCGAAGATAACGTCATTAATCAGCTGATTCTGCGCGACCAGCTCGAAGAGCTGGGCTGTACGGTCGAGTTGGCCGGTGATGGGCTGACGGCGCTGGAGATGTGGCGCCACAGCGCGTTCGATCTGATCCTCACCGACATCAATATGCCGCACATGAACGGCTACGAATTGACCGCCAAATTGCGCAGCCTCGACTGCCACTTGCCAATCATCGGCGCTACCGCGAATGCAATGAGCGAGGAGGGTGAGCGCTGCCTGGAAGCAGGCATGAACCGCTGCCTGGTCAAGCCGTTTGCCTTGCGCACGCTTTACGCCTGCCTGGAACCTTACCGAAGGAGTGGCAATTGAAACCCTATCGGGTGCTGATTGTTGAAGATCACCCCTTCCAGCATGAGTTTTTGCGCAACCTGTTCAGCACCCTGGGTGGGTTCAGTGTAGAGGCGGTGTGGGATGGTGCTACGGCGCTGCAGCGCCTGAACACTCACTCCTACGATATGGTCGTGACTGACCTGTTCATGCCGGTGATGGATGGCGTGCAACTGATCCAGAGCATTGCCAGGCTTGGCAAGCCGCCTGCCCTGGCGCTCATGAGTGTGGCATCCAGGCGTATGTTGGTGAGTGCCGGGCTGGTAGCAAAGAACTTGGACCTGGACGTGCTGGGGCTTATTTCCAAACCGGTGGATGCGTGCGACATCATGCGCTTGCGCGATAGCCTCAATAAGCGCCGCAGTGACTTGGATGCTTCCCACCGTCATCCGACGCAACCCGCGCGCCAGTGCCTGCTGGCAGCCATGGAGCGCGGAGAAATACAGGCGTGGTTTCAACCGAAAAAATCCTTGCGTGATGGCCGGGTGTGCAGCGCCGAAGCGTTGGTGCGTTGGCGACACCCACAGCAGGGCACGTTGCTGCCCCGGGACTTTCTCCCCGCACTTCAACGTTTCGGCCTGGAAGATCAGTTGCTGTGGCTGATGCTGGAGCAGACCATCGAGGCGCAGGCGTACTGGCGCCGTCGCGGCTGCGAAGTGCCGGTGTCGATCAACTTGCCGACCCACTTGCTTGACCGCCACGACCTTGCCGACCGTTTGCATGATCGCGTGTTGGCCCTGGGGGCCGAACCCGCCTCGATCGGGTTCGAGTTGATGGAGACATCCACCACCGAGTCGCTCAGCGATTATTACGCAGGCGCCTGTCGCTTGCGCATGAAAGGCTTCGGGTTGGCGCAGGACGACTTCGGCAAAGGCTTCAGTTCGTATTTCAATCTGATTTCCACGCCCTTCAGCGAACTAAAGATTGACCGCTCGCTGGTCCACGGTTGTGTCGACAACGAAAGTCTCGCCACAGCGTTACACAGCCTTGTCGAACTGAGCCGCAAGTTGGGCCTGACGGTGACGGCTGAAGGCGTGGAAACCCAGGACGAGCTAGAGTTCCTACGCAAGATCCAATGTGATCAGGCGCAGGGCTTTTTAATCTGCGCCGCTGTGCCGGCGGAGCGGTTTTTCGAGCTGTTGCGCGAAGATGGCCTTAAGCCAGCACTAAATTGAGATCAAATGGTCTACCTGTAGCGCGCCATGGAATGGCAGCAATGGCGGAGAAGCTCCCCGCCGTCTCATTCCAAGACCCGGGGCGTCGGCGATGAAAAATGCAAGCCTGAAGTTCGGCGTGTTCGCCTTGAGCTCTCAACGAATCAACAAGCTGTTGCTGGTGCTCGCCGGCCTGACGGTGCTGCTGGTCAGCATGTGTTACTGGGCAGTTGAACGGGTATTGGACGAAGAACGGATCAAGGTCGACTTCCATTTTTCGGGTTTGATCGAGAGCATCCACGAATACGACACGTTTTTGCGCAGTGTCGCCAGTGCCTATGACCGCACCAACCAGAATACGCTGCTCAATATTCGCCCGGTTTCGCGCGTTGAGATTTTGCAAAAAGGCCAGGAGCGGGTGTTCCAGAATCACGGCCTGGCCCTGTCTCAGCCTTTTACCCTGAGCGAGCGCAAGCGCTATGACCCTGAGCAATTGCAGGGCGGCTATTCGCTGGGCGTGCAAATGACCGATTTCTACAGCGCATTCTGGGCCAGCTCTTTCTATTCGGCGCCCCAGATATTCCTGTTTTCGCCCAGTGACCAGTTCAACATCGCGATTCCCGGCGTCGATGGCACACGCAAGCAATCGATCTTGCTCAAGAGCAACTTCTTTGACGTAACAGCGGACTTGTACCAGGGACTGCTCGCCCGGCATCCGCAACTCAATAATCGGCGCGTGAGCTGGATGCGTGCGCCCCGGGGATTGTTGCCGGGCACCGAGACGATCGTGGCGTTTATCGGCCTGGACCTGAACCCGGCGGTCATGCCCGAACGTCGGGATGAGGGGTTGCTGACGGTTGCAGCATTGTTGGACGCCGGGCAAATCAACGACCTGGACCGCTTGTTGATCCGACCGATTGACCATCGCGTCACGCTGATCTCTCCGGCAGGTGATGTGCTGCTGGGCGATGCCCAGGATTCTGCGTCATTGCCGGTGGGCATGAGCCTGGGCGCCGAAGGCTTGCGCTTCAAGGTGGTTTCCACCGGCAAGGACCAATGGATCGGCTTGTACACCATCAGCTATGAAAACTTCTTTCGCTTCGCCAAATGGTCATTGCTGGGCACAGGCGCCGTGTTTTTGCTCGCCGTGTTTTTGGGCTGGCGGGTCAATCGCTGGTACCGCGCCGGCATTGTCGAGCCTGCGTTGCGAGCGACGCGTTTGCTGACTGAAAGCGAAGAGTTCAACCGCGCCATGCTCCAAAGCGCGCCGGTGGGCCTGTGTGTGGTTCAACGCAACAACAACCAGGTGCTGCTGGAAAATCAGCGCGCCCAGGAGTGGCAGGGCACCACCGAGCTGATCGGCTTGCTCAACCGCGACTATCAAGACGAAGAGCCGCGCGAGATGCAGATCGAGGTGGCGGGGCGGCATTTGCTGGTTTCGTTCAGGTTCAGTCGCTATCAGGATGAGGACGTGGTGCTCTGTGGGTTCAATGACATCACCCGCCATGTTGATGATGCCCTGCTGATGGAGCAGGCCAAGCGTTCCGCTGACGAGGCGAGTGCCGCCAAGACGTTGTTCCTGGCGACCATGAGCCATGAAATTCGCACGCCGCTTTATGGCGTGCTGGGCAACCTTGAGCTGCTGGGGCTGACCCAGTTGGACGCTCGCCAACAGGATTATCTGCAGACCATCGAGCGTTCGTCGGCGGTGTTGTTCCAGCTGATCAGCGATGTACTGGACGTGTCGAAAATCGAATCCGGCCAAATGGCACTTGAGACCGTGACCTTCAGCCCGCTGGATGTCTTCGAAGATGCCGTCAACAGCTATGCCGCAGCAGGCCTCAACAAGGGGCTGCAGGTCTTTGCGTGTGTGGATTCGACATTGCCTGCGCTGATGAGCGGTGACCCTGGCCGCATTCGGCAAATCGTGAATAACCTGCTGAGTAATGCGATCAAGTTCACTGATTCCGGGCGGGTCATCGTGCGTCTCAAGGTGACAGACCTGGAAACGACCCACGCCACGTTGCAATGGCAGGTTTCCGACACGGGCGCCGGCATCAGCGAAAAGCAACTAGGACAATTATTCAAACCGTTCTCACAGCTGGCCGGCAGCCAGCAGGCTGGCGGCGCGGGCCTTGGCTTGTCGATCTGCTCACGCTTGAGTGAATTGATGGGCGCACAATTGCGAGTGGTCAGCGAGCCGGGGCTGGGCAGCAGTTTTTCCCTTCATCAGCGCCTGCCTATCGTCCCAGGCCCACTGCCGGACTGTTCGGCGATTGAGCTGCAAGGGGTGACGGTGTACGTGCGCGCCCCGTTCAAGGAGCTTGAGCAATCGCTGATTGATTGGCTCAACCGCTGGGGCGCGCGTGCGGCTGCGTTGCCGCCGGGTTACCAGGGAGAGCAACATGAGTTGCTGCTGGACCGGGTGACCGGGGCTGGCCAGCAAAGCGATTGGAGGGGGGTGTGCATCACGGCGACTGAGCTCGCTGCACCCCAGACCGAAGCGTTCAGGCATGCGTGGACGGTCAACGCCTACGACATTCGCGGTATCGCCCGAACGCTGTCGCAGGCGCACCCAGGCGGGGTCAAACCGCCAGGGCCCACCGAACGCATGAGTGACCAGCGTTTGGGGTTGAGGGTGTTGGTGGCCGAGGACAACCCGATCAATCGCGCCATTTTGCAGGAGCAGCTCGAGGCGCTGGGCGCGTGGGTGGTCGCCGCTGAAGATGGTGAGGAAGCGCTGCAACGCTGGTCGCCTGGCACCTTTGATCTGGTCATCACCGATATCAATATGCCCCGGCTTGACGGTTATGGCCTGACCCGTGCCCTGCGCGAGCGTGATCGACAAACGCCGATCATTGGCGTCACTGCAAACGCCCTGCGCGAAGAGGGTGAGCAGTGCCTGGCGGCGGGCATGGACACCTGGGTGGTCAAACCCTTGAGCCTGGACGCGTTGCGCAAAACGCTGCTGCGCTATGGCGGCGAGCGCGTGGATAGACAGCGGGCAGGTTCGACCTTGCAGCCGGGCGATATGGACGGGTGGATCCAGTTTTCCGCAAGCATGCACCGGCTGTTCATCACCACCCTGCAGGACGACGTCCGCCTGACTCGGCAGGGCCTCGACAGCGGTGACAAAGAACAGGTGGTGCGCCACTTGCACCGCATGAATGGGTCCCTCGCATCGATTCGTGCCTTGCGTTTGAGTGCTGCCTGCAACGCACTGGAAGAGTCGCTGCACAAGGGCTCACTGAACCCGAGCCTGGCGACTCAGGTACGCACCCTGTTACAGCGCCTGGAAGCGGTCATGGACGCCATGGCGTCCAACCCAGGCGCTCAAGGCCAACCATCGGACAGGTAGACATGAAAAAAATCAAGGTAGTGATTGCGGACGATCATCCCATCGTGCTGCTCGGCGTGCGTGAAGTTATCCAGCGCGATGCTCGTTTTGAAGTGGTGGGTGAAGCGACCAGTTCCAGCCAATTGATCGACAGGCTGCAGAGCGAAAAACCGGACGTGGTCATTACCGATTTTCACATGCCCGGCGATTCGACATTCGGTGATGGCCTCAAACTGATCGAGTACCTCACCCGAAGGTTTGTCGACACACAGATCCTGGTGCTGACCATGATGTCGAACAATTTGATCGTGTCACGCCTGCATGAATTGGGGGTGATGGGGGTCATTCAAAAAAACCACTTGCACGAAGAAATTGAAAACGCCCTGAACGCCCTGGCCTTGCGCCGCAATTACCAGAGCCCTGTGCAGGAAGCCACTTCGGTTATCCACAATCAGCAGCAGATCAACGAGCGCTTTGCCAGCTTGTCCCTGCGAGAGATGGAAGTGCTGCGCCTGTTCGTGGCCGGCCACAGCGTCACAGACATTGCGCGCATGGTTAATCGCAGCAGCAAGACCGTCAGCGCGCAAAAGGTCTCAGCGATGCGCAAGCTTGAGGTAAGTACCGACCAGGCCCTGGTGACTTACTGTGTAAATGCGGGGAAGTTTCAATAAGACACTTCAACTTTTAAGAACTGCCTGATGGCCGGCGGCAAGCGCACCTTCGATCATGCCCTCATTTAGGGCTATGGATCGTCAATATGAGCGGCAAGAGGGTCAAGCAGAAAAACATCATGGTGCTGTGCCGCCACGCCGGTGTCCTGCTCAACTACAGTGCGTTGTTGAATGAAGCCGGGTATTTCCGGATCGGCTTGTGCGCATCCATGAACGAAGTACTGAACGCCATGGCCAAAACCAAAAGGATCGATTGCTTTATTGTCGATGGTTTCAAGATAAGCACCGCCGATAAACGCCACCTCAAAAGCTTGAATCAAGGCTGCCTGATAAAGCGCTTTTTACTATTGGGCGACTTTGCGTTCGCCGACCAACCGCGCGTATTTGCCTGGGCCAAGGCCCACCGCATCCCATTGCTGGGGATGGCCAGGCAACCCGTGAGCGCGGGGGATCTGGGGCGGTATTTGCAAGTGTTGTAGCGGGCGAGCGCTGGGTGGGATGGGTTGTGCGGTAGATGTGTGCCACCAGTGGGTTGCGGGGCTGTGGCGCAAACAAACGAAAAAGCCCCAGGTCTTTCGACCTGGGGCTTTTTTATCTGTATCTGGTGCCCGGCGTCGTTTGAACTGGGCAGTCATGGGCCCGTATCTATTGGGTCTATTTGGTGGTTGGCCGGTTAGGCATACACGTGGGCATACACGGTGCTTCTTTCTGGCCACAGCTTTCGTGGTATCCCCGCAGGGTCAAGCAACACCAAGTCGCTAGTGGTGTGTTGCCATCCAGCTGGATAGTTATTTCTTTGTCCGACCTTCTGCCGACAGTGAGGCGAGGGCAAGGGTGATGAATCCTGCGTTCCCATCCAGAGTGTCCAGCGTCCCTCGAATGTTCTGTGCGACTTCTGTCGATCCTCTTTGCTCAACCCAGTTCGACAGCTCCTCGATAGCAGCCCCTAACGCCAGCTGGTTTTCGTTCATGCGCTTTAGCAATGATGCGAGCAGCGAGATATCCTCCATGAGCGTTCTCCAAGGCAGGGGCATTTGAAGCGATATCCACATACCCCATAAATGCTGGTGACGTGTACCAGATGATCCTCAAGGGGGGGCACGAGAATCCTTGTCCATACACGGGGATCTAATTCACTTGTTCGATTTCGTTTTTGGCTCTTCGGCACGCAGGTCCGTCTCGCGAATGACTCGACCAGTGCTTCCATCGATTTTGAAGACCGTGCCGTTAACAAGCAGAAAGGTGTTTTTGGTATCTGCCAGAATCAGGTGGCCTGTGAGCTTCTGACCCTTGTCCGTCGTAACGCTATGGATAGTCTCCAATGCCGTAGGTACTGGTTGCCCTGCGTACTCACCGAATTTTTCCAAGCCCATATTCACGCCTTTCTTAACACCAGCTGCTGGGGCGAGAAAAACTACAAACATAGAAAAGCCGATCCAGGTCGAAAGGCCAATAATCACCTGTGCCTTCAGTCGTTTTGTGATGAGCCCGATGAAGATCGCAGCAACGCCAATAAACAATAGCGCAAGAAGGGCAGGTCCAAAGATGGGGATTCGACTTGCTGCGGTCAAAGCCCCGGTGAAAATATTCACGTAGCCGTAGAGCAGCAGGGTGGGTGTACTCAGTGTGAGTTCGTTTGTATCGATGCCGAATTGCTCGTAGTAAGCCAGTAGTACCGAATATCCAGTGACTACGAGAGCCGACTGTAAGAACACAGCACCGTAGACGACCAGCTTGAAGGCTAGGTCTGTATTTGTTTTTACCTCTTGGGGATCGGCTGGCACCTCACGAACGGGATGCAACGGAGGGATAGAAATGTTGATCGGTGTCGTCAACTCTACCTTGACTCTTTTTTCTCTATTCCAGAACACGGCACTTCCTTGTGAGCTATCGAGAGGGAAACATACTCAGTCAAGGCGTTTCTAGCTAGGGGGATCAAATGAAAAGCTGCCGGGGACCCTGGGAAGGTGACGCTGGTACGGGGCATGAAACCCGCGGGATCGAGTTAGTGGGAGGTGCCGGAAGTTACTGAAATTTCAATCGTTGAAATTGAAAGGATCTTGAAGGAAAAGGGCCATCGTTACAGCTTCGGTAAAGGTGGCTGTATCTGTTGCTGATAGTGAACACCTGCGTGGCGTCAACCATGGTGATGGGTGTCAACCACGTCAACCTGTCAACCAACTTAAAAAATCCAGCTGCTAACACGAACGCGCGGGTTTTCTACCCCGTACCTTCAAGAATGCTCCAGGGTCCCCACTATCGAACCAAAGCCAAGAGCATGACCCATCTCGCTTCGCTGGAGGAGCAATACTAATGGGGCTAGGGGATACCCTAATAAAACCGTGTTACGGGTGTTACGCGTGTTACGGAAATATATAAGTATATGATTTTAAATGATTTATATGGCGTTACACAGCTGTCATTGGTTTGTCGACATGCGTGTTACATGGCAAATAGGTGTTACAGCAATAAATGCTCTGGGAGGAGCGGTTTGTGATGATCAAGGCGAGTGTTATCGAACTATGGGCTTTCGCTTAGAAGGGCGGCTACCGGCCGATTCTGTTGAAAAAGTCGGCTTCGAATTCCACGCCAAAAAGGTACGCGCCTGAGATTGAAATCTGAATTTTTGGCAGTATGTTCAGGACTCGGATTTCACGTAGCAGCGTGCAACAGAGGTGTTTTCATCCGTCAATATTCGAGTGTTTTGGGAAAACCGACTTTTCAACACAATCGACCCAAAGCAGCCATCCATGACAGGGTGCTTTCGGCCAGAAGCAGCCGATAGGATTAGACTACATCGAAGTCTTGTCAGAGATTATTTGTATGCTGATTGAGTGCCAAAGGTGCAGCCAAGGTTACGTTCGAGCAATGCGGGTGCGCTCCACAAATATTTTGCTGTGGGTGTGCGAAGAGTGTGAAGCAACGTGGACGAGCCAGGATGAGGTGAGTGCCAGTAATTTTGAAGACTACGGTACGTTAATGGCCGGCATTGGGCGCAGTTGTTTATGGTCAGAATTGGAGCCACAGTGAAAAATTCGTTACCGCTTACATTTCTGTCAAATGTCCGCTTTGGGTCGATCGCAGCTCTGTCTGCCAGGTTGCTATCGGCCAATAGCGGACGTTAGATCACCACAGGAATCGGCATGATCGACCATCCCTATAGAAAAGATGCGATCCGTGAATTGTCAGACACCGCATAGGCTTGCGACTGGAGCCCTTGGCATAGCCTGGAAAGCAACGCTAAGAACTCACCTTTGGCTGATTCAGACCAGTCATTGCCAAACCTGAGAGTCAGATGTATGGAAGTCACTGGATCTCCGCTCAGAGCTGACTCAACGAAGTAACAATCACCCGCGGCAAATGCACCTTGAGTCCCCCCTGGGAATACTAAATCCACAGAAGTGCTGACAGAGGCTGGAGACCCAATATCCTCCACACTCTCTACGGCAGCCAAGTCGTTTATGCTCAGGTCTGTAGGTCTCAAAATAATAATGTCGAAGCTCATGCGACTCTCCGTTTCTCTAATTTGGGCGAGGCATTCTATCAGTGACATGGCACTGCGCTTGAATCTTAGGGTATTTGGGCATCAACCCAACCGTGAGAAAAAGGTGAGCGTAGGTAACCCTGTCGACCGTGCTCTTTCGACCCATTGCGACCATTCGCAGGAGCCACCAGAATCGGGGGACTTCTGGTGGTGAGGTGACGCATGGTGAGGATTGAAGTATCAGAAGCAGCCGACTGGACGCTTTTCGAGGACGTGGCCCGGGTTCTTGAGCAAGGGCTGGGAGGTTGCTGGAAAGAGAGGCTCGATGGTCAAGACCAGCGCTACTGGGATCTGTTGGTAGATGAACACACGCTCACCCTGCACCTTGAACACTATTTAGGCATTTCAGTGGACATTCCCGATGGCACAGATGACATCGCTCGAAGAGTATGTGCGTTGCTCAAGCAGCCTCTTTGCGGGTAAGCCCGCTCCAACAAAGATCACATCTGATCTAGACGGCAGCAGTGGGTCGATTTCTGCCTGTAGCCACCGTCAGCTTTTGGCCGATCGCTGCCAGTCGCCACCGGCTGCGATCGGCCAGTAGCGCCCGTTCTCGGAGGACAGCTACCGGCCATAACAAGGTATTTAACAACCGTTACCCCAAGCTTCCGCCAAGGCCTCGCCGCAAGTGTTAGGTAGATAAACGAGCATGGAGAGATGCTAAGCCTGGTTGAATCTCGGAGTATCACGTGTATCAGGCGCCACCCTTTCACATAAGCTTCTGGGAGACAAAACGCATCCTTCAATTTTTCACAATGCTTTTCTGAGGCTTGGCAGACAGACCGTCCCCTAGCGCCCACCGACTCTCCACAGCGCGCTCTGAACAACGATGGCAATCAGGCATCATGAGCGATACTATGCCAAGCCTCAATTCGATTGAATTTTGCGTTATATGCCCGAAACCTACGACAGTTACGGACTGAGCGAAGGCAAGTAACAAGGAAATGTTTTTTTTAGGGGTGAGCTTATGGATACTGTTGCCACGTTCAGTTGGCTTCACGTTAGTGATCTACACGCAGGAATGAAGGATGCATCCCATCTCTGGCCGCAGATAAGAACGCAAATTCTAAAAGATTTAAGACGCCATCTCGTTGAACACGGAGCTATTGATTTAGTTGTGTTTTCCGGCGACTTGACCCAGATGGCGAAGGAAGAAGAGTTTGCAGCTGTTCTTAGCGATCTAAGGGAGTTTTGGGCGGTATTTTCTGAATATGAAACGTGCCCAAAACTGGTCGTCGTTCCCGGTAATCATGACCTGACTCGCCCCGCCGCAGACTGCTCCCTTCTAATGGCGGTCGAAAACTTTAGAAAAAGATCTAGTGTTAGGGATTCTCTAACAAAAGATGATGGCAGCGAATATAGAAAAGAACTGAATGCCGCTTTTTCTAACTATGAGAATTTCATCACTAGTCTAGAGAATAGTGAGATACCCCTTGCTGCAACTAGCAGAGGCATATTTCCGGGCGACTGCGCTGGCGTCATAGAAGTAAATGGGCTACGGGTTGGTATAGTTGGTTTAAGTAGTGCTTGGTCTCATCTAGAACAAGGCGATTTCAAAGGAAAACTAGAATTTTCCGACCTACAAGTCAACGCCGCTGTTGGTGGAGACATTGAGAAGTGGTCGTACGCGAACCATATCAATTTACTGGTTACCCATCATCCAAAAGATTGGCTAAATCCAGATGCTCTCAAAGACTTCCAGAATGAGATTAGTCCCTTAGGCCGTTTTGATGCTCACTTGTTCGGTCACATGCATGAATTGAGCACGAGGAGTTACGGATTCGGCGGCCAACAAGTGAAGCGAGAATACCAAGCAGCCTCGCTCTTTGGCTCCGAACGGGATTCTAACGGGACAATCACACGCCGGCATGGATTCTCTATCGCAAAGATTGACGCCGAAAGGGGATATTTGAGCGTCTGGCCACGAAAAGTTGATCGGATCAGTGCTGGTGGGTGGCGGGTAAATATTGACTTTGTCGAACTACCTGATGGCGGTGATGTAGCGGAAAGTCCAATCAAGCTCAGAGAGCTTGCCTTTAGCTCCAAAAAAAAAACTTTCAACGTCTGAGCAGTCGGCAATACGCTCTGGCTCCTGCTGCTCCACCGAACGAGTTCAGTACCAGTCGCTGGAGGAGCAAGCGCCATAAGCTTCCTATCCCCAAGCCTCATATGGAACTTGCTTTCCCTAAAACTGACTTTGATAACTTTGGTTGCATAGCCAAGAACGACAAGCTTACCTGGCTAGTCTCACCATGGGATATTGATGGGGAGGCATTTCTTTCCTGCGCTCAAAAGCAAAATCTGATTCCAGAACATTGCTACAGGATCGACTGTCATAAGCTAAACGACTTTCCATCCTTCATAGAGGCACTGCAAGCAGAGCTTGGGCTATCTGAATCCGAGCTACATTATTTACTTGCTCAAGAGCAAGAAACCGCCATAATTTTCGACCATATACAGTCCGGTAAATATTCCAGTGGTCTGAGCATATTTAGTGAGATTAGGAATTTTAGCGAAGCACTAGTTAAGCGTTGCTCAACTATTTCAGTTGTACTTAAAACGTCGCACGATATAGCGAATGCTGGACTAGAGCCAATAATATTAAAACCCATGGATGAAGTGGATTGTGGTCGCTATGTGCTCTCGCACCCACTCAGCTACCGAGTAAATGAGATCGATCTCGCCAGCGGCGAAATTTATCTCGTCACTAAAGGCTCATCGCTGGCTATTGATAGACTTCTAGATAAACTTGAGTACATGAACCTCACGGACATGGCAACGGAGACGTCTGAAGCTGCGTTAAATGATGTTTCGATTGAGGATATTCCGGAAGTCCTGGTACATCAGATGAGTCAGTTTGAGGGGCGCGAAGGCGACTACAGTATTGACCTGCTTAAGTGCCTAACAATTTTTCCATTCGGCGAAGATATTTCAAACCTAAAATATTTTTACAAAGATAAAGCAATTTATCCAAGAGTTGGTGGGCCTTTAGTAAAAGCTGGACTATCCGAAGGCCTCCGCTTCTTTATTTTTCGCAACGAACCAGCAGTGCTGCCTAAAGTAATCGTAGCAAAAAGTTTAGTCCAAGATTATCTAAGGCTACACATGACCAAAGAGGAATACGAAGGGCTTACCACTAACGCTCTCAATCTATACTTTGGCTCCGACTGGTCTATGGGGAAGCCTAAGCTAAACAGCAATTTCAATCTAGATAACTCTAACTATTCGACATATGCCATACGGAATGCAAACTGCCTACTTCGCAGGGTCTACAATGATGCAATTGCAGCTAAAATCCCTCGAAAAATCCAAGACAGCCTTACTTTGTTAAGTTATTACGTGCGACGATTAATTTCAGCCCATCAATACCGACACGTGATATCCCTGTGTCATGCTTTATATAAAAAATTACATTCTCAACGTGACAGCCACTTTGTAAAAGATATTCTTTATGCCTATGGTAAAAGCCTACGCATGGTGCGCGAGTTTCAACGATCCATTGAGGTTATGACCGAACTTCTGATGGCCAAAGTGCTGACCATTGAATTTGAAGCGAAGATCTACTCGGACATAGCCTTAAACTATGATGAGCAAAATGATAAGCTCAATGCATTAAGCGCAGCAAAAAAAGCTTTGGAATATAGAGATGAGGGGTCAATTTATTTTCACGCGCAAACTATCATTATCTGTAACAGCGACAAAGGAAATAAAGAGAAAAAGCTAAAAGACTTGAAAGCTAAAAGCAAAAACAAGCGTTGCTTCGTTGCTTCGAATAATATATCAATGCGTATACAGAGCATGTTCGGCGTCGATAATGACGCGCGAGAGACATTCATGTCAATTGCTGAGGCAGCAAAAAAAACAGGGGATATTTACAATTTTATTCGCGCAACAATTCGCTATTCGGCTGCAACTACCGCGGAGCATATTGCTCTATCCGAAAAGGAAATGAGTAACCTGTTCTTTGCATATCATGTGGTTTTCAGTCAGAGGCTCATTACTCTATTCAATGCCAGCCATGCAGCACTTTGGTCTGAATACGAAAGGCAGGGTGAAATACCTATGCTGATTTCCCTATTTAAACAGGGGTCATTTATATTTAGAGGGAATATCGACGAAGGGCGAGAAAGAGCGTATCTTTCTCGCTTATTAAACGGAGAACTAATACCCATGCAAGTACTTTTTTCCAATATAACGAGAGAGGACCGTGATTTCTTAATTGAGCGGGTTCGAGCTTTAAGGCTAGGTCGAGTAACAGAGAGCGGCGGAGCCTTTTCATTAATTCGAGAGGAAGTTGGAAGTCCGAAATTAGTTTTGACGTAACGCTTCGGCGGGGATATGTGCGATTCAGAGCTTTATGCAAAGAATACTGGAGCTGTCTGACCGAGTAAAACGGCCGCTCCTATCTACTCGATAAGTGTCTCATCATGCTGCGTGTTTACGTTAAATCTGAAATTTATTTGCCCGTCAGCAGATGTGGATTTCCATAGAAGCGCGATTTCTAGTCCGGTTTTAAGTAACTGTCGCGCTGAAAAACGTTTTTACACAGCCTCGGCCGATTGCTGCCTGTCGTGAGGGGCAGCAAGCGCCCAATAGCTGCCAGTCTAAGTCAACATGCGCTCGTGTAAATTACCCCTACCCATCGAGGAAGTTCATGGGTAAGGGCAGAGTACCTTACGCTACTAAGTCTTCGACTTTTTTCCATTCAATACAATTCTCTGGCTTTGGCTTGCCAGGATCCAAGAGGAAATCCAAAAGCTCCTTAACTTTGGCCGCCGCTTTGGGATCGTTTTGAATTTTCACGAACGCTCGATACGGCTTTTCGTCTTTTTCTTCACGTCCAAAAAGTGCTGTCTCAAAGCAGGTTTTACAAGCGATTAGTCGAATTTTTCCCTGCGCATGTTCCAGATCAAAAACCGATTGGATAGTTCTATTCATCCCCCAGGCAGGGTTAGCCTTTCCTTTGGCTGTCTCAGGTGCATCGGTGTCGTGCAAAATAGTGAACTGTTTAGAAAACTGAAGCAGCACTTTCGCGACTGAAGGGATAATACCCTTGCCGCGAGCGCGAATGATTTGCACATCCTTGTACTCATCGATATACATATCTCTTATTATAGAGAAAGCTGTATATTCAGTATCGCCTTCAACAATTACTTGTCGACCACCAAAGAAAAACTCATTAAGGTAAGGGTCGCAGATATTAAGCATCTTCAGATTTTTCTTGTCATCATTGTCCAGCTTTGCTCTCTCCGGGCGAAATAACGTGGTGCTTTCCACATTTTCATTCTCACCACGGAACACCCTAACTATTGTCGTGTTATCTCGAGATAGATCGATAAATATTGGCGAATGAGATGTAATCATTACCTGCCAATTACCGCTTTGCGGTAGGTCGTAAAGTACTGCGCGGGCCTCTCGAATAGCTGAAGGGTGCAAACAGATCTCTGGCTCGTCCATAAGCAAAACGTGTGGCCGAGCACCTTCGCCGTCATTTACTTCTGAAAGATACTTCAATGCCGCCCATAGTAGTGTTCGCCGGGCTCCGCTTCCCTGATTTGCGATGCCCGATAAGTATCCATCCTTTGGCCCCATTAACAGATCTGTAGTGGCCTTAAAGGGCGTATAAGCCTTTTCGATATCCATTTCAGGTTTAGCGTCAAACATGACATGATGATTGGGGAATAACTTGTCTAGATACTTGGAGATCTCGGCCTCAATTACTTTGACCTCCTTATCTGTCGCTGCCACTGCTTTTGTTTGCAAGTCTTTGATTTTTTCAATTACTAGTTCATAGTCGGATTTTTCTTGCTCAGGGTTGCTTTTTATTTTTATTAATTTATCTTTTAATAATGAAGTTATCAGTTTTGAAATTTCAGTGGCTTGGTCATCGGGAGAAGCGAAAGCATCAATCCTATGAGGTCTTGGCCTTTTTGAGTTGGCTATATTAGGCGCCCCCCAAGGGACTTGTTTATCCCAACTTCCTTTCTGGACGTCCCACCCTTGGCGAATAGGATCTTTGCCAGGGTTTTCCCAAGTCCATTGTTCCCGGACTAAATACTCGTTATTTGGCAGCAATCCTAGCCAGCGGTCTCCAGGGGCTTTATCAAAAACTATCGTCTGCAGTTCAATATTAGGAAGCTCTTTCACATCAACCATGCCGCTCGGAAAATCTTGAATAGTCAACTTTCCGTCGTTTGATCCATGAGACATAACTTTTTCATACGCTTTCAGAATGCTACTTTTTCCAGCATTGTTTGCACCAACGAGTACAACTATATCGTCAAGTTCTATTTCGACAGGTTCAGAGCCGATAGACCTGAAGTTTCTAATTATTAGTTTGTGTAGGCGTGGACGAGGAGAATCTGGTGTTGTTAAAGAAACTGCTTCCAAAACAGCTGCTTGTTGTTTTGCCATTTTGCAATCCTCAGATACGGTAGTGATCCAAGGCCACGTCTACGCTCCCTGTAGATCAACAGCGATCGTGGCTCCCCAGTCATCAATATGTCAATTTAATATCATTCACTGACCTTCCCATCCGTCGGGTAGGGCTTAGGAATCACGCCACATATTTTCGAGCTCGTGGTATGTCAGCTTTTGGCCTAGGCTGTGTAAAAAGGTTTTTGATCATGTCAGGTGCTCAAAACCGGACTGGAAATCGTGTTTCTACGCGAAATCCACATCTGCAGACGTGCCGATAAATTTCAGATTTAACGTAGACGCGGACACTTCAATTTTGGCGAAGCGCTTTTACACATTCTGGGCCGTCAGCGGTAATAGGCCCATAGCCTCCACAGATCAGACGCCGAGAAATCTGAAGCCTTGTTTGTAATGGGAGGATCTAGCGAAGCGAAAGCTGTTTAGGCTTCCGCTTTTTTATTATCCCTCCTTTCTTTTAAGCTGAAGATCAATGAAATCAAGTTCTGCCTTGATTGCATCAATCGTGAGCATCTCAACTTTAGTTTCTTTGATTCCTTTTGCGTTGAGCTTTTTCATTCCGGCCATGCCGACAATTATTCCGTTCAAATGCAGCTTTCGGGCCTTTAGGTAATCAGGCATCTGAGCACTGTTCAGTGGTGGTTTATTCATGGTTGGGCCGATGGTAGGACCGAAACAGCCTGCCTTTCTCAGGCTGCTTCGGGGAGGGATCAGGTTAGGCCGCCAGCAGGTCAAGCAGGCTGTGTTGGTGTGATCGTTCTGCAACTTCTCCGAAGGTCCAGCTTCCGAAGTTTTCACCTTGCTCAGGGATTTCCAGTTTCAGCAGCGCAACCGGATCACGATTAATCAGTTTGCGCGCAGCCCACAACTTGCCCCCGGTCTCTAACAGTGCTTTGGCGGCCTCATTCCATTGTTCTTCCAGAACAGTATTCGCCAGGTGAGCCGCTTTGTTCTCGATTTTGGTGCGTTCTTTTTGTGCCTCCGTGATGTGCAGGTCAATCGTCACCAACTCTTGCTCCAGAGCCGTGATGAGCAGCTGTTGGCGGCGGTGATGCTCAACCGCCGCCGTAAGGTTTTTTGCTGCCTTTTGAGCTTCGGCGTTAGCGGCTTTCTCGCCTTCCACATCGCCCCAGGCGACAGCCTGCGCATAAGCGGTGGCTGCGTCCGTTTCAGCTTGTCGAGCCTTTGCCATGTCTTCCTGATCGTTCTGGCGGACTTGCTGCAACCTGGTCTCGATGCTGCTTCGCTTTTCGTAAAGCTCCATCTCGTCGGCTTTCCAGTTCGCAATGCCGCTGAGGTAACCCGCAGCCAGGCTCTCACGGTTCGCCAGAGCCTCGAGGCGATCGATTTTTTGATTCAGGCGATAGATCTCATGATCTCGTGAGTCGATGCGTCTTTTGTGATCGTTGATTTCATCTTGCACTGCCCGTTGACGGCCCTGCTGAATAACCTCCGGGCTTTCCAGCGCCTCTTCGAAGGGAGCCAGGTCACCCTGAATGCTCTCCACTTCGAGGGACAGTTGGTCGCGGCGGTCTTTCAATTCTTGGATAGTGTTCATCTGTATTGTCTCTGGGTACTGCGGTTAAAAGGGATGGTTGTCGAGTGGCTGGCGAGGCCGGTAATGAGCCGGCGCTACCTCTATCAGCAGGCATGCCGTCAGGCGGCCTTGGCCTCGCCTTCATCCGTTCCTGGAACGGTCCTCACCACGTAGCAGCGTTGAGGCCCTAATCCGGGCAGGCGAATCAAGCTGTACGCCTTTCCGTCGGTTCCCGGCTCGAGCACGCCCCGTTGCAGCAGCTCCTTGTTCACCGCACTGATATTCATGCCCTTGAAGATTTCGGCCCTCCAGGCTTCTGGCAGCACGTAGTAGGTGTTGGTGGTGTGTAGGGCGTCGCCCATGCCGTGTTCCAGGGTCTTGCGAAAGCCCAACCGATCAATCGTGCGTGGGCCGTGTTCATCGATCTTGGCGGCGGCAGATTCCCAACGGGTAAAGCGGCTTTCTCCAAATCGCTCGATGACCTGACGTAAACGCGCCAAAATTGCATCGCCCTCGAAGTTACCGGCGCCGCCGCGTTCGGCCAGCCATGCATGCAGACATACCCGTGCGGCGGTCGTGGCAGTGCCATCCGGCCAGCCGGTGACGCCGAAGGCGGTGGCCAACTCTCCGGCCGCTGCAGCGAGGCCAAAGCGAAGGGCGGCACGCTGGGCCTGACCACTGGCCGAGGCGGGCAGGTTTTGGGTGATGAACTGCTCCACCGTGCGGCGAACGATCACCGACCACCTGAGCATTTCTCCAGGCGCACACAGTGCTTGCAGGAAGGCGGTGAGGGGCGTGCCGTAGTATTTGGCGACACGGGCCTTGAGCGCATCGGAGAGGGCAGCAGCATCCTCAAAACCATTCAGCACATCGAACATGCCGAGACCTTTACTAGCATCCGCTGGCACGGCGAGCATGCGCACCTCCATACCGGCTTTCAGCTCCTTGTTTGCGTCTGCCATGTGCTGCGCCAGCGTCTTCTCGCCGGTCGAGAGAAACAGCAAGCGCCACTCCTGCACCTGTCGGCCCGCTTGCCCTCGATCATTCGCCCGGGCCTTGCCGGTGCCGTTGCCGAGCATGTAGACCGTCTCGCCAATAATGCGCGGGTCGCACATGCCGATTTCATCCAGCACCAGGAGGCCGTCTGAGTGTGCAGCGGCGATTGACTCCAGGGCGTTATCGGTCGAGCGCCACGAACGCACCAGGCGCGGCCCTCCATAGACCGAAGCAGCGACCTGCAAGTGGGTCGTTTTGCCGCCGGAACTGTCGCCGTACAGGTGGAAACCGCCCGACTCATGTCCGAGCAGGTTCAGCAACGGCCCTGCAAAGGCCACAGAGACGACAAACGCCAAGCGGTGGTTGCCAACGCACAGTGCGCCTATTTGCTGCTGCCACTGCTCCAGAGAGCCCGCTTCGCTGATCGGTGGCAACTGCGCACCGGCTTCATAAAAATGCAGGTGTTCGGCGTGCGAGCCTATCTGTTGTTCGGGCAATAGAAACGCATTGTCATGCCAGCCCAAGCGCGTCACCAAGCGTGCGCGTTGGGCGCTATCGAAGCCGCCGAGGTAACTCTGCAGGTCATTGCGTGCGTTGCGTCCTGATCGGCTTCCCGCGAGGCGTAGGCCCATGTCGACCAGTGGACCGAGTACGTCCTTGCCGAAGTCGCCAGTCATGGTTCGGGCCGGAATGTTCCAGCGCTTTTTGGCGCCATCTGGGTCGTCGAACTCGACCAACAAACCCCAGTTGTGGCCCTTGTCGTCGCGAGTGCGTGCGATGATTTCCAGAGGCGAACACACAGGGCGCGCCTCACCATCATCACCGGAATAAAACACCCCTTCAGGCGTCAGGCGAAAGCCGCCCGGCAACAGATCATTTTTCGATTTCGCAGGTCGTTTGGCTTGTGCCTTAGCCTTCGGTTCTTTTGGTTCAGTGGGCTCAGCGACAGTGCCGAAGAACTCACCGCTGCGCACCAGCTCGGCGACGTGGGCAGCGGTCCAGCCTTTGGCTATCGCATCCGCTGCATCGTCACCGTCCGCCCATTTTCCACCCTTGATGAGCGTCGGCTTGCCGCCTTTGCTGCTGGGCTTGAGCTTGAACACGTCGAGCAAAATTCGTTGTATTGAGGCGACGCCCAGCTCAATCACCTTGAGCTCGATGGCGTCCATGCAGGCCTTGCCGCTGGCATCGTTATCCGGCCACAGCACAACGCTTCGCCCTTTGAGTGGTGTCAGATCGGCCTTGTGCCAAGAGTTGGAGCCGTTCGGCCAGCAGGTGGCTACATACTCCGGCATCAGTTCAGCAGCGGCGTCAGCAGCCTTTTCGCCTTCACACAGCACCACAGGCACGTCGGTACGCTGTGCCAGCTCATCCAGGCGCAGCAATGGCCGAGGTTCCGGCAACCCTTGCCAGCGCCATTGTGTGGTTTGCCCATCGGAGCGCTTGCACCAGGTCAGCGGTGCAAAGACCTTCCTCGGTTTGCCGTCTTCATCTGGGGCCAGGTCGAAGCGATACAGCGCCATGACCGGCTGACCCTGCGCGTCGCGATAGATCCACACCTTGGACGGAACACCGTGTTGCCGGTGTCTGGTTGGGCACTTGTTCATGGCCTCGGCCGGGATCGGTTGAATCGCGATCCACTCCGACGTTGCGTTCTTGGCCGGTGCGCTTTTGGTTGTCGCTAAACCAGCGGAAACGCTGAGCAGATCCGCCAGTTTTTTGCAGGCCTCAACGTCTGTGCCGCCATCGATGTAGCGCACGAGGTCTATCAGGTCACCGCCCTTATCGCCGGTGGCAAAATCCGCCCAGGTGCCTTTGCTCAAATTGACCTTGAGTGAGCCTGCTCGTTTATCTGTGCGCGTCGGGTTCGGTGCTGTGTATTCCTTGCCGCCATCAACGCGTTTGCCGTTCGGTAGCCAGTGAGCAAGCACACGGTCGATGTTCTTCAGGGCTGCGCCTTTTACGTCGGCAAAGCTCGGACGTTTTGAGGTGTTGCCGGTGCGCTGAGTCATGGTGCGATCCTCGACTCAAGCAACGCCTCGTTCACGTCGTCGATCAGTGCCTTTGCCATTTCGCCGAGGTAGAACGCAGGCCAACTAAAACGCTCGCTTGCATCGCTGATGGCAGCGTCGAGGATCAGTTGATTAGCGTGGTGCAGAATCTGAGAGACGGCTTCAAGTGCGTCTTCCAACGGGATACCGGCATTCACCCGAAACAGGTTCTGGCCGTTACCGTTGGCAGGGGAAAACTCGGAGCGTCCAAGTGTGCTGGAGTGGGTCACAGAGCACCGCCTTTCTGGCCCATCGGCACAGAGGAGGCATCACCGTACATGGTGAGTGTTTTGATCAAGCCCAAGGTGCCACGCACGTCCCAAATAACGGATGACAGCACGCGGTTGGAGAGCAGAGGTTTATCGCCGTCTAAGTGGTCCTCCAGCAGCATGAGAACGGAGTCGGCACGGTCGAGCGCACAGGTGATGGCGTCGATAGGCAGACCGGCTTCGGCGTCCGGGTTTACGCAGAGTAGATCCTCGGGCAGTGCAAAGCCTGGGAGCATGCTCATTGGGCACCCCCTGCGGCTTCCAGGGCGCGAGCCTTGGACATATGGGCGTTGTAACGGGAAAGGCGTGTAGCGAGGCTGGAGTTGGCGTGTAAAGCGGCGAGAGCCATTGCTCGATGAGCGGCGGCGCGAATTTTGGACGGATTGAGGGCAGGCATAGGTGACACTCCAAGTTTGAAGATGGAGCTGCCACTGATCGTCGCCAAACGAATTAGGGTGGCAGCTGTGCGCAGGTTGGCGAACCGGGAACTTGGAACCCGGCAGACCCGAAGGTCTCCCACGCACAGCTGCCATAACACGAAACGGCAGGCACAAAAAAAGCGCCTGCTGTCGGATGGGGCGCCTGTGCGCCAAGTAACTCGGGTCGCCAAACCCGGTCGCTGAATTTGCAGCGACGAGCAGAGGGTAACGTCCGTTTTTTGAAAGTGCAACTGTGCATATGGCTTGCGGATTTTTTCGATGCGGCATAAATTGATCAGGCATGTAGATTTACCTCAACGCCTCCGGTTGCCGCCGGGGGCGTTTTCGTTTCAGGCATTTGCTTGCCAGCGCAGGGAGAGCAGTGGGAGGAAGTCGCCGTCGAGGCAAGATCGTGCATCTTCGTAAGCGTCGATTTGTTGCCCTTCATCTACGATCACTGCACGCGGGGCTTCGTTGGGTACTGACAGTGCGCACCAGGTGCCGTCAGCCCATCGCATGACTAGAACTACTCGATTCAAGCGTTTTTGTTGCGTTCTGTGACGCTCAAAACGTTGCATCCACCGCGACGAGAAACCGACTTTTCTGAGTACAGAGAAGGGCTGCAAAATGGCCTTGTTAGCGACACGATTCGTCATGCCGCCACCCGGTCGCGGGCCGCGATACGCGCCCGTGTCCAATTCAAAATTTCGGCTAATACCCAAGCGACCGGAGCCCCACGCGCATTGCTGTCGGTGAGCTTCACCGCTTGCGGAAAGCCGCTCTCTGGCTGGTTCATAAGTTTGTAAACCGTTGCGCGGCCGATACCTGTCAGGGCTATAACTTGATTGATGCGTATCAGCGTGGCGGCCGGATCGAACTGTCCCAGTTCCGTATGAGGCGCGTTGAACGGCAAGCATGCGGATCCGCTAGGGGCCTTTTGGTGACTTTCTCGTGGAGTGGAGGGGGCAAGCCCCGCAACTTTTGCAGATTGCTTTGGGGCGCTCATCAGGTCCTGTCTCCAGCGGTTTTTGCAGGTGAGCGCAGTTGGGTTTCAAGCCACGCGACCACGTCTTGGGAGCGATAACGAACCCGAGACCCGGTTTTGATATAGGGAAGTGAGTTGCTGCGAGAACTTCGCCAGGCGGCAAGCGTTCGGCTGGACAGACCTAGTGCATTCGCGACTTGGTCGGTAGTGAGCAAACAAGCAGGGGTGAGAGAGGTGGTGGAGTGGTGTGAGGTGTCGTGAGGCTGCATAGCGCGTTTCCTGTCGTAGTTCGTACAGGCCCCAGCTATGTAAACGATTTTCTATTTTTTAAAAGTTTTATTTTTATAGCTTTCGGCGCGGGTTTTATGGATAAGGCAATTTAATTGAGCAAGATCGCAGCAAAGTTTCAGTTTTTTTCGGGGCTGTCCTACCTTGCCCTACTGGTTTTCTATACAGTTAAAAAACGGAAAGTGAGAAATGAAACCCAGTGAAGTCCCGACGAACGGTAGTCCCCTGATCCCCTTCTGGTAGTCCGATAACAGCGGCCCCTCCTCAGTGTGAGGCGACCAATAAGAGATGGCCGCCAGAGGTTTTGGGCGCCTTAGACGTAACACACTTTTGACGCGTAACACATGGTGTACGGATCTCTTTTAATACGTGTTACGCAATAAATATTCAATAAAATCAATTGGTTGGTCGGATGCGTAACGTGCGTAACACAAGTAACACCGATTTTTGATGGGTGTGGGGTTGGCGTATTCAGCCCGCCTTTCCAAACTGTCCCTGAATAATGTTGCCATCTACTAGCTCATCCAGATGATCTGCGTACCACTGCATCATCACTCTGCGCTGAGGCAGGTAAACCGCCTTGTTGTACACCCCTGCAATTCCTTCCTTTGCATGAGAGAGCTGAGCCTCAATGTGATTCTCGTCGAAACCCTGCTCATTAAGTATGGTGCTGGCGATATGGCGAAAGCCGTGGCCTGTTTGTCGACCGGCATATCCCAGTCTGCGGAGCGCCATTAGAAAGACGGTGTTACTCCGGGGGATTGTCCTGTCTTTCCTGCCTGGAAATAGGAGAGGGTATGCACCTGTCAGTGTTCGTAACTCAGTGAGCGCTTCGATGGCCTGTCGAGAGAGAGGCACCACATGTTCGCGACGACGTTTCATTCGCTCGGCTGGGATTGTCCATAGCTTTTTGGAGAGATCGATTTCTGACCAGCGCGCTTCTCGGATCTCGCTCGGGCGCGAGGCTAATAAGGAAAGCAAGCGAAGCCCTATACGAACGTCCTTTGCGTGAGGGTAGGAGTTGATCGCTCGAAGTAGCGCAGGCAGTTCTTCAATCGAAACGTGTGCATAGTTTTCAGCGCTACGTGATTGCAGGAATTTGCTGAGACCTTCAAGGGGGTTGTGGACGGCTCGTCCTGTTACGCGGGCCAGGTCATAGATCTCTTTGCAAAAGGCACGAACTCGGCCCATTTGTTCAATGATCCCCTTCTGCTCCATGCCACGTAGAAACTCCATCCATTCCAGGGGCAATATTTCTGTGTACACGCGCTTGCCGAAGACAGGGAACACATGAAGCTCCAGGGCTCCCAGTACTCGTCGGGACGTACCTGCTTCCCAGCTTGTGCGTCTGGCTTCAAACCACTCACGGCCTAACGCCTCAAAAGTGTTGTTGGCAGCAACCTGGTCGGCAACCTTGCGAGCTTGCTTGCTCACCAATGGATTTTTGCCGGTCGATGCGTCTTCCCGCAGTTGAGCTGCTTTCTGTCTCGCCAATGACCCACTGATATCGGGGTAGCCGCCGAGGCCCAGCCACGACCATTTCCCGTCTGGCTTTTTGTAGCGTAGCTCCCAGGATTTTTGCCCGTTAGGTTTCACCCGGAAGTACAGGCCATTCCCGTCCTGTTCACGATACGTAGCGTTCTCAGGCTCCAGGCCTGCAAGGGTGGTGTCTGCTAAGGGGCGGCGTTTGATTTCAGTGCGCTTCACTTCCTGTATGCCTCCAGTTATAGGAATCTCAAAGCATACACGTGGGCATACACGGCGGGAAGTTATAGGGGTAGACAGGGATGGATAGCCAGAAACAAGAAAGCCCGCACGGGGCGGGCTTCTTGGGGTGTTTCGTAGACTGTCTGAGACAGTCCTAGACTGCTATATGGTGCACCCGGCGGGATTCGAACCCACGACCCCTGCCTTCGGAGGGCAGTACTCTATCCAGCTGAGCTACGGATGCTTGTGCGGGCGACATCATACCCATGTCGACCTTGGGCGTCCATGCTGGTCTTTGGCCCTTTATAAGTAGGAATTTGCCCCACAGAGGCCCTGCGTCGGGCGCCGGTGAGCGATACGTTGGAACCCTGCCGAAACACGCTGATCCGAAAAATCCGGCAAATGCGCCGTTTTCGTTCTTTTTTTCGAACAGACTATTGCCCTGTACCCCCATTGATCCTAGGATTCGTTTGAGATTTCAAACGCTCTGTCTCCCGCGTGCTTATTCATTTCTCGCGCGCGCTGGGGCTGATTTCCCTGACGGCAGCCCACAAGGCGCCTTTCAACAACTCTAATTCGCTCCGCGTGCGCGCGGTGCTGTTAAGGAAAGCCGACATGCAGCTCAAAGATTCCCAGTTGTTCCGCCAACAAGCCTTTATCGATGGCGCTTGGGTCGATGCGGACAACGGCCAGACCATCAAGGTCAACAACCCTGCCACGGGCGAGATTCTCGGCACCGTGCCAAAGATGGGCGCCGCTGAAACCCGCCGCGCCATCGAAGCTGCCGACAAGGCCCTGCCGGCCTGGCGTGCACTCACCGCCAAGGAGCGCGCCAACAAGCTGCGCCGCTGGTTCGAGCTGCTGATCGAAAACCAGGACGACCTCGGTCGCCTGATGACCCTGGAGCAAGGCAAGCCGCTGGCCGAAGCCAAGGGCGAAATCGTTTACGCGGCCTCCTTTATCGAATGGTTCGCCGAAGAAGCCAAACGCATCTACGGTGATGTGATCCCCGGCCACCAGCCTGACAAGCGCCTGATCGTGATCAAGCAGCCAATCGGCGTGACCGCTGCAATCACCCCGTGGAATTTCCCGGCCGCCATGATCACCCGTAAAGCCGGCCCGGCCCTGGCCGCCGGTTGCACCATGGTGATCAAGCCCGCCTCGCAAACCCCGTTCTCGGCCCTGGCCCTGGTTGAGCTGGCGCACCGTGCCGGTATCCCGAAAGGCGTGTTGAGCGTGGTCACCGGCAGCGCCGGCGACATCGGAGGCGAGCTGACCAGCAACCCGATCGTGCGTAAATTGTCCTTCACCGGCTCGACCGAAATCGGTCGCCAGCTGATGGCCGAATGCGCCAAGGACATCAAGAAAGTCTCGCTGGAGCTGGGCGGCAACGCGCCGTTCATCGTGTTCGACGACGCGGATCTGGATAAGGCCGTCGAAGGCGCGATCATCTCCAAGTACCGCAACAACGGCCAGACCTGCGTGTGCGCCAACCGCCTGTACATTCAGGATTCGGTGTACGACGCGTTCGCCGAGAAACTCAAGGTGGCCGTGGCCAAGCTCAAGATCGGCAACGGTCTGGAAGACGGCACCACCACCGGCCCGCTGATCGACGAAAAAGCCGTGGCCAAGGTGCAGGAACACATCGCGGATGCCCTGAGCAAAGGTGCCAAGCTGTTGGCCGGTGGCAAGGTGATGGAAGGCAACTTCTTCGAGCCTACAATCCTGGTCGACGTGCCGAAAAATGCCGCAGTGGCGAAGGAAGAAACCTTCGGCCCATTGGCGCCGCTGTTCCGCTTCAAAGACGAAGCCGAAGTGATCGCGATGTCCAACGACACCGAGTTCGGCCTGGCGTCCTACTTCTACGCCCGCGACCTGGGCCGTGTGTTCCGTGTGGCCGAAGCCCTGGAATACGGCATGGTTGGCGTCAACACCGGGTTGATCTCCAACGAAGTGGCGCCGTTCGGCGGCATCAAGGCCTCGGGCCTGGGCCGTGAAGGCTCCAAGTACGGGATCGAGGATTACCTGGAAATCAAATACCTCTGCCTGGGCATCTAAGCTCGGCGCGGGATTGCAGCAAACGCAGAGGGCACGAGAGCGCTGTCCCTTTGCGTGTTTCAAGACGTTATTCGTAGTGGCCGGGAAAGCTGTGGCAGTCGATCATCGCATGCTGCCGTAGTTGCCTCCCCGCCACGTATTCCTTGGACCACGCCACCCGATGAGTGGCGAATGAGGACTTTATGAGCAAGACCAACGCATCCCTGATGAAACGCCGCGAAGCCGCTGTACCGCGCGGTGTTGGCCAGATCCACCCGATCTTCGCCGAGTCGGCCAAGAACGCCACCGTGACCGACGTTGAAGGTCGCGAGTTCATCGACTTCGCCGGCGGTATCGCCGTGTTGAACACCGGCCACGTGCACCCGAAAATCATTGCCGCCGTGACCGCGCAACTGAACAAGCTGACTCACACCTGCTTCCAGGTGCTGGCCTACGAGCCGTACGTGGAACTGTGCGAAAAAATCAACGCCAAAGTCCCAGGTGATTTCGCCAAGAAAACCCTGCTGGTCACCACCGGTTCCGAAGCCGTCGAAAACGCCGTGAAAATCGCCCGTGCCGCCACTGGCCGTGCCGGCGTGATCGCCTTCACCGGCGCCTACCACGGCCGCACCATGATGACCCTGGGCCTCACCGGCAAAGTCGTGCCTTACTCGGCCGGCATGGGCCTGATGCCAGGCGGCGTGTTCCGCGCGCTGTTCCCCAACGAACTGCACGGTGTGAGCGACGACGATTCCATCGCCAGCATCGAACGCATCTTCAAGAACGATGCCGAGCCGCGTGATATCGCTGCGATCATCATCGAGCCGGTGCAGGGCGAAGGCGGTTTCTACGTCGCGCCTAAATCCTTCATGAAGCGCCTGCGCGAACTGTGCGACAAGCACGGCATCCTGCTGATCGCCGACGAAGTGCAAACCGGTGCCGGCCGTACCGGTACCTTCTTCGCCATGGAACAGATGGGCGTTGCTGCCGACCTGACCACCTTCGCCAAATCCATCGCCGGCGGTTTCCCGCTGGCTGGTGTGTGCGGCAAGGCCGAATACATGGACGCCATCGCCCCAGGCGGCTTGGGCGGCACCTACGCCGGTAGCCCGATTGCCTGCGCGGCTGCGCTGGCGGTAATGGAAGTGTTCGAAGAAGAGCGCCTGCTGGACCGCTGCAAGGCTGTCGGCGAGCGCTTGGTGACTGGCCTGAAAGCCATTCAAGCCAAATACCCGGTGATCGGCGAAGTGCGTGCGCTGGGCGCGATGATCGCGGTCGAGCTGTTCGAAGGTGGCGACAGCCACAAGCCGAACGCCGCAGCCGTGGCTGCCGTGGTGGCCAAGGCGCGTGACAAGGGCCTGATCCTGCTGTCTTGCGGTACCTACGGCAACGTGTTGCGCGTACTGGTCCCGCTGACCTCGCCGGACGAGCAACTGGACAAAGGCTTGGCGATCATTGAAGAGTGCTTCTCCGAGCTGTAATCGGAAGCTGATCTGATCGACAGAAAAAACCCGCTTCGGCGGGTTTTTTTGTGCCCATTGCCGCACATTCAGGTGTTGTTCATTGTACGTAGGCGCCGCCATTGTCTATGGTGCAAAGATTGCCGATGGAGCGTGCTGGATGACTGCTGTTGATTTGCCGGCTGTACCCCGAGTATTGATTGCCGAGGCGGACCCTTGGTCGCGGGACCTGCTCAAGCAAGTGCTGTTGAATGTGCGCTGCGATGCGCGGCTGGATGTGTGTGCCGACGGTCAGCAAGCCGCCACGCTGCTGCGCGAAAAAACCTACGACCTGATCCTGGCGGATTGGGAGTTGCCGGGCATCGATGGCCTGAGCCTGCTGCGCAACGTGCGCCAGACGCGTCGCTCGCCGTTGCTGCCGTTCATTCTGCTGAGCAGTCGCAATGACAGCGCCAGCGTGCGCGAAGCCTTGCCCCTGGCGCCCACCGCGTACCTGACCAAACCCCTGAACATGGAAAGCCTGACCCAGCGCTTGCAAGACTTGCTGCTGAACGAAGGCGAAAACGTGTATTGCGAGATTCCGCCGCTGGCGCCGGGCATGACCTTGCCGGTGTTCCTGGAGCGCCGCCGCGATGCCTGCGACGGTGCGCCGTTGCGGGTCGACGTGAAAGCCGCCGTGCAATACAGCCTCGGACCCGAGGGCTTGGACCTCAAGCGCCTGGAAGACCGCGTGCGCATGGACCCGCAAATTACTGCCGTATTGATCGCCGCCGCCAACAGCGCCGGTCACCATGGCTCTCCGGTGCAGACGCTGCCTGCGGCGCTGCACAAGCTGGCCGCCGGGCAAAGCATGAACCTGATCCTCGGCCTGGCCCTCAAGCACAATGTGGTGCTGGGCGATCCGGGGCTGGTGGCGTATGCCGAGCGTTACTGGCAGTTGTCCCAGGACACCGCCGACTACGCTCGCCGCCTGGCGCGCATGCTGGAGCTGGACCACGAGCGCTGCTACAGCGCCGGCATCCTGCATCGGTTGGGTGATCTGGCCTTGCTGCGTTGCCTGGAAGACTGGCGCCAGGGTGGCGGGGCGCTGGATGACGAAGCGATCGGCGAGTCGCTCTCCACCTTTGGCGCCGCCTACGGCTCGGCGCTGCGCGCGCGCTGGCGTTTGCCGTTGGAGCTGCGCCAGTTGATCGCGGCGATTTATTCCCTGGAGGGCGGGGTGTATGCGCGGGATGCTCTGGTGGTGAATTTGGCGGCGCAGATGGCGCGGTTGACCGAGCACGAAGGCCTGGAGGCGCTGGCGGCGGGCAAGACTGCGCGGTTGCTCAAGGTTGGGTTGGCGGAGCTGACGCGGGTGCGCAAGGCCTAGAAAACACCGCCCCTCCCACATTTGCCCGGTGTATAGCCTTTAGCCCGCAACTACCCGGTTCTTGCCCAGCCGCTTGGCCTCGTACATCGCGGCATCGGCCCGCGCAAACAGGCTGTCCAGGGTCGAGTCGGCTTCGGTGAGGCTGGCCAGGCCCTGGCTGATGGTCACGCTGAATGCCTGGCCTTCAAAGCTGAAGCTCAGCTCCTGAATCTCCTTGCCCAGGCGCTCGGCCACTTGCAGCGCCATCTCGGGCGCACAGCCCGGCAGTACCGCAGCAAACTCTTCGCCGCCAATGCGCCCGAACAGGTCGCCACGGCGCAGTACGCCCCGACCGCTCTCGGCGATGCGCCGCAGCACCTGGTCGCCCTCCAGGTGGCCGTAGGTGTCGTTGACGTCCTTGAAGTCATCGATGTCCAGCAGCAGGAAGGCCAGCGGCGCGCCTTGGGCACACGCGGTGTCGAACGCCTGGTTGGCGCATTCGAAGAAGTGCCGGCGGTTGCTGCTCTGGGTCAGCACGTCGGTGGTCGCGAGGCGATGCAGCTCCAGCTCCAACTGCTTTTTTTCGGTGATGTCCTCGGCCATACCGACGACGATCAACGGCTCGCCGGGTTCGACCTGCTGGTTGATGTAGCACTTGTCGCTCAGCCAGCGGATCTGCCCGTCGGCGGTGATGATGCGGTACTCGCGGTCTTCCACCGAGCCTTGCTCCAGCACGCGGGCCAGGCTGTGTTCGGCGTAGTCGAGGTCTTCGGGGTGAATGCTGTTGCGCCATTCCCGATGGTCGGCCAGCAGCAGGCCGGCGGAACGGCCGAATATTCGCTCGTAGGCCGGGCTCACATACAGCACGCGGCGCGTTTGCCAATCGATGGCCCAGAGCACCGCATTCACGCTGACCAGCAACGAACTCAGCAGTTGCTCACGCTCGCTCAACCGCTCGACTTCACCTTGTGCATGCACCAGCGCCAGCAGGGTTGCAGCCGCAGCCGGACGCTGGTTTTCAGCGACAGGGGGATCGGGCGAGTAGGGATTTTCGTGAACCATCGGCACAACTCTCTCTGGGCGGGCCGCAGGATGGAGCAGCGGTCACTACAAGGGGCCACCATGATGGCGAAGTGTTCATTGAGAGAGGCGAATTGCAGTGAAGTTCCGTCAACGGTACCGATTGGCGGTGCCCGGTAAATGACGTCAAAAAGCCGCTGGGTGGGAGGGCGAGCCCTCCCACGGCAGGGTCAGACCGCTGCAGGACGCAGGGAATAGGTCTTCAATTGGTGGGCAAAATCCCGCAAGGACTGGATGCCGCTGGCCTCCGCCTCGTGCACCCATTCCTTGATGGCCGCCAGCATATCGTGGCCATTGGTGCTGGTCTTGAGCCAGATCTGCTGCAGCGCCAGGCGCTTCTCGTAGATCACTTTCAGGGCCTGGCTGTGTTCCAGCATGCTTTGGATGCGCAGGTGATGGCGGTCATCCAGCAGGCTGGTTTCACGCGACAGCAGGCGCTTGGCACGGTGGAACTGGTGACGCACCGAGTGATCGACCTTTTCCAGCTCCTGCTTGACCAGCGGGCCGATCACCAGCTTGCGATACTGGGCCATGATCTGGAAGCGATTGTTGAGGATCGCCATGGCGGTGTCCATGTCCAGGTGGCCCTTGCCCTCGACGCGGTGGGCAATCGGTGCGACGCGCTGCACCTTGGCCAGGCGCAGGAAGCTGAACACCTTGATCCACGCCCAACCCAGGTCGAACTCCCACTTTTTCACCGACAGCTTGGCCGAGTTGGGGTAGGTGTGGTGGTTGTTGTGCAGCTCTTCGCCGCCGACGATGATGCCCCACGGCACGAGGTTGGTGGCGGCGTCGCGGCATTCGAAGTTGCGATAGCCCACGGCATGCCCCAGGCCATTGATCACGCCGGCGGCCCAGAACGGGATCCACATCATCTGGATCGCCCAGATGGTGATGCCGATGGTGCCGAACAGCAGCAGGTCGATCACGCCCATGATCGCCACGCCCAGCAGCGGGTAGGGGGTGTAGAGCTTGCGTTCGATCCAGTCGTCCGGGCAGTTCTTGCCGTAGATGCGCAGGGTCTCAGGGTTCTCTGCTTCGGCGCGGTACAGCTCGGCACCTTTGCGCAGCACCGTGGACAGGCCCTTGATCACCGGGCTGTGCGGGTCATCGACGGTTTCGCATTTTGCGTGGTGCTTGCGGTGGATGGCGGTCCACTCGCGGGTGTTCTGCGCCGTGGTCAACCACAGCCAGAAGCGGAAGAAGTGTTTCAGGCCGGCATTCAACTCCAGGGAGCGATGGGCTGAATAGCGATGCAGATAAACCGTGACCCCAACGATGGTCACGTGGGTCATCAACAGAGTGACCGCCACCAGTTGCCAGGCTGACAGGTCAAGAAAACCGTTGTACCACATAGGCTGTATGGCCCTCAGATAAAGAAAAGAACAGCTCACGCATTATCACTAAGCCTACACAGAAAACCAGCCGCCCTTTCAGATAGGAGTGACGGGATGTTTCTTATTCTATAATCCTCAGCCTTTGTAGGGCGATCGTGTTTTTTGGTTAAGGATTACTGAGCTTATGGCGTTTTCATACCGAGGTGCCCTGCGTGCGGGGCTGGTATACCTGCTGGTTTCGATTGTGTGGCTCAGGCTCAGCAACCATTTATTGATCAACTTTCTCGATGACCCGCGGGAGTTGGGGCACTGGCTGCAGGTGCGCGGGTACGTTTGGGTGGCCTTCAGCGCGTTGGCGATTTACCTGATGGGCGTGCGTTTTGCCCGCGCCCACCAGCTGCAGCAACCGCTCAAGGAGAACCGCGAGCGCCTGCGCCAGGCGGCTGCGGTGTTCGACAGCACCCGCGAAGGCGTGCTGGTCACCGATGCCCAGGGGCTGATCGTGCACGTGAACCGGGCGTTTATGGCGATCACCGGTTATCAGCGCGAGGATGTCATGGGCCAGCAGCCCAGCCTATTCAAGTCCGGGCGCCATTCGTCGAATTTTTACCAACAGATGTTCCAGAGCCTGGAGCGCACCGGCGAATGGAGCGGGGAAATCTGGAACCGGCGCAAAAGCGGTGAAATTTACCCACAGTGGCAAACCATCCGTGTGATCCAGGATGACCAGGGCCACGTCAGCCACTACGTCGCGGTGTTTTCCGATATCACCGCGATCAAGAATTCCGAGCACGAACTGGCCCACCTGGCCCATCACGACCCCCTGACCGACCTGCCCAACCGCCTGCTGTTCAGCGACCGTGCCGAGCAGGCGCTGGCTTCGGCGCAACACCACAAGCGCGGCTGCGCCCTGTTGTTGCTGGACCTGGACCATTTCAAGATCATCAACGACAGCCTCGGCCATAACGTCGGCGACCAGTTGCTCAAGCTGGTGGGCGAGCGGCTCAAGGGCTTGCTCGGCCCCGGCGTGACCCTGGCGCGGCTGGGTGGAGATGAGTTCGCGGTGCTGGCGGAAAGTTGTCCACAGGTAGGGCAGGCGGCGGCCTTGGCGCAACGCATGCTGGAGGCGATGAAGCAGCCGTTCATTTTTGACGGTCACCAACTGTTTATCAGCGCCAGCATCGGCATCAGCCTGTTCCCCAATGACGCCTTGAGCGCCGAGCAACTGCTGCGCAACGCCGATTCCGCGCTGTTCAAGGCCAAGAGCGCGGGCCGCGAGGGCTACGCCCTGTACACCGAAGAACTCACCGCCCACGCGCAGAACCGCGTGGAAATCGCCAGCGAGCTGCGCCGCGCCCTCGACCAGCAGGAATTGCGCGTCTTCTACCAACCTGTGCACGACCTGCACACCAGCCGCCTGGTCGGCGTCGAAGCGTTGGTGCGCTGGCAGCACCCGGAGCGTGGGCTGGTGCCTCCGGGCGAATTTATCCCCATCGCCGAGCGCACCGGCTTGATCGCCGATATCGATGGCTGGGTGATGGACCACGCCTGCCGGCAGATGTGCCAGTGGCTGGCCGATGGCGCGCCGTTGGGTTTTATTGCGATCAACGTATCCAGCCGCCTGTTTGCCCGGCGCGAACTCTACGAGCAAGTCGCCCAGGTGCTGCACGACACCGGCCTGGACCCAGCCTTCCTGGAGTTGGAAGTCACCGAAAGCGCGGTGATGGACGACCCGGAAGTGGCCCTGGAGCAACTGCACCGCCTGCGCGAACTGGGCTTGCGCCTGGCCATCGACGATTTCGGCACCGGCTATTCCTCGTTGCTACGCCTCAAGCGCTTGCCGGTGCAGAAACTCAAGATCGACCAGGGCTTCGTCGCCGGCCTGCCGTGGGACGAAGACGACGCGGCGATCGTGCGGGTGGTGATCGCGTTGGCCAAAAGCATGGGCATGCAGGTGCATGCCGAGGGGATCGAGCAGGTGGAGCAGGCGCGGTTTCTGCTGGAGCAGGAGTGCGATCTGGGGCAGGGGTATTGGTTTGGGCGGCCGATGCCGGCAAATGAATTGGATTGGTCACGGGCGCCCACAATCCAGACCTGAAATGAAGGCAAATGTGGGAGGGGGCTTGCCCCCTCCCACATTTGAAATTCACAGGGCTTTATTTCGTTGCCCGAGCACGAAACCCGCGCGCAACCCCACGTCCCACCAGAAAATTCTTTCTGGTTATATAAACATTCTTAAATAGTATTTTTAAGAATATCCGCGCTTATCTACTATCGCCCTCACGCCGCAAGCAGTGCCGCCACTGCGAGGCACTATTCATTTCAGGAGCGAGACCATGAGCGCATCTCTACGTAGCGTCGACGGCCAGGACGAAGCAGCCATTTTGCGTGAGATCCAGAGCGCCCTGCGCGATCTGCGGTTTGGCGCGGTGGAAATCACTGTGCATAACGCGCAAGTGGTACAGATCGAACGCAAAGAAAAATTCCGTTTGCAGAACCCGGGCAACAAACCGGCGTAAGCACCAACGGCGATTCGCATGCTAGACCCGCAACTATAAGAAAAAGCCAACACCCCAGAATTCTCAGGAGCCTTCTATGTCGTCGATTCGCCGTTATGCCCTGGCCGCCCTGGCCAGTGCCGTGTTTGCAGGTTCCGCCGTTGCCAAGGACTACGAGTTGCTCAACGTCTCGTACGACCCTACCCGTGAGCTGTACCAGGACTACAACGCTGAGTTCACCAATTTCTGGAAGCAGTCCCACCCGGGCGACAACGTCAAGATCCAGCAATCCCACGGCGGTTCGGGCAAACAAGGTCGGGCTGTGATCGACGGCCTGCGCGCCGACGTCGTGACCCTGGCCCTGGCCGGCGACATCGACGAAATCGCCAAGCTGGGCAAGACCCTGCCGGAGAACTGGCAGACCCGCCTGCCGGATGCGAGCACTCCGTACACCTCGACCATCGTGTTCCTGGTGCGCAAGGGCAACCCTAAAGGCATCAAGGACTGGGGCGACCTGATCAAGAAAGACGTGTCGGTGATCACGCCAAACCCGAAAACCTCCGGCGGTGCACGTTGGAACTTCCTCGCCGCGTGGGCCTACGGCCTCAAATCCGGCGGCAGCGAAGCCAAGGCCCAGGAATACGTGAAAGAGCTGTTCAAGCACGTGCCGATCCTCGACACCGGTGCACGCGGTTCGACCATCACCTTCGTCAACAACGGTCAGGGTGACGTGTTGCTGGCCTGGGAAAACGAGGCGTTCCTGGCCCTGAAAGAAGACGGCGGCGCCGACAAGTTCGATATCGTCGTACCGTCCCTGTCGATCCTCGCCGAGCCGCCGGTTGCCGTGGTCGACAAGAACGCCGAGAAAAAGGGCAACACCGAAATCGCCACCGAATACCTGAAACACCTGTACAGCCCGGCTGGCCAGGAGATTGCGGCGAAAAACTTCTACCGCCCACGCGATGCGAAAGTAGCCGCCAAATACGCCCAGCAGTTCCCGAAACTGGACCTGGTGACTATCGACAAAGACTTCGGCGGCTGGAAAACTGCCCAACCGAAATTCTTTAACGACGGTGGCGTGTTCGACCAGATCTACACGGCGCAGTAAGCCGAGAAACACACACCCACAGAGCCCGCATTCACCTGCGGGTTTTGTGTGTCAGTTCCGCTAACCAAGGACTCTTATGTCGCGTCGTATTTCCCCCGTCATACCCGGCTTCGGGCTGACGCTGGGCTACACCGTGGTGTACCTCAGCCTGATCGTACTCATCCCCCTCGCGGCGATGTTTGTACACGCCGCTCAACTCACTTGGGATCAGTTCTGGGCCATTATTTCCGCACCGCGCGTGCTGGCGGCGTTGAAACTGAGCTTCAGCACCGCGTTGTACGCCGCGCTGATCAACGGCGTGATCGGCACGCTGCTGGCCTGGGTGCTGGTGCGCTACACCTTCCCCGGCCGCAAGATCATCGATGCGATGATCGACCTGCCGTTCGCCCTGCCCACTGCTGTGGCCGGTATCGCGCTGACCGCGCTGTACACGCCCACCGGTCTGGTTGGCCAGTTTGCCGCTGACCTGGGCTTCAAGATCGCCTACTCGCCGCTGGGCATCACCCTGGCGCTGACCTTTGTCACGCTGCCATTCGTGGTGCGTACGGTGCAGCCGGTGCTGGCCGATATCCCCCGGGAAATCGAAGAAGCCGCCGCCTGCCTGGGCGCCAAGCCGTTGCAGGTGTTCCGCTACATCCTCGTGCCCGCGTTGCTGCCGGCTTGGCTGACCGGCTTCGCGTTGGCTTTTGCCCGTGGCGTCGGCGAGTACGGCTCGGTGATTTTCATCGCCGGCAACATGCCGATGAAAACCGAGATTTTGCCGTTGCTGATCATGGTGAAGCTCGACCAGTACGACTACCGCGGTGCCACCTCCATTGGTGTGCTGATGCTGGTGGTTTCCTTTGTCTTGCTGCTGCTGATCAACTTGTTGCAGCGGCGCATCGAACGTCCATAAGGAGGCGCGGAACATGTCCCAATCGTCTATTTCCGCCGCGTCCTCGGCCAACGCTGCCCGCCGTGGCAGCGCAGTGTCGCGACGTATCCTGATCAGCCTCGGCTGGCTGGTATTCTTCCTGTTCCTGCTGCTGCCGCTGTTTATCGTGGTGTCCCAGGGCCTGAAGAATGGCCTCGGCGCGTTCTTCACCGCGATCCTCGAACCCGACGCGCTGTCGGCCTTGAAACTCACGGTGATCGCCGTGGCGATTTCGGTGCCACTCAACGTGGTGTTCGGCGTCAGCGCCGCGTGGTGCGTGAGCAAGTACTCGTTTCGTGGCAAAAGCATCCTGGTGACGCTGATCGACTTGCCGTTCTCGGTCTCGCCGGTGATCGCGGGTCTGGTCTACGTGTTGATGTTCGGCGCCCAAGGCTTCTTTGGCCCGTGGTTGCAGGACCATGACATCCAGATCGTCTTCGCCCTGCCGGGTATCGTGCTCGCTACCATCTTCGTCACCGTGCCCTTCGTGGCCCGTGAACTGATCCCGCTGATGCAGGAGCAGGGCACCCAGGAAGAAGAGGCCGCGCGCCTGCTGGGCGCCAATGGCTGGCAGATGTTCTGGCATGTGACCGTACCGAACATCAAGTGGGGCCTGATCTACGGCGTGGTGCTCTGTACCGCGCGGGCCATGGGTGAATTCGGCGCAGTGTCGGTGGTGTCCGGCCACATTCGCGGCGTGACCAACACCTTGCCGCTGCACGTCGAGATCCTCTACAACGAATACAACCACGTTGCCGCGTTTGCCGTCGCGAGCCTGTTGCTGATCCTGGCGCTCTTCATCCTGCTGCTCAAGCAGTGGAGCGAGAACCGTATCAACCGCCTGCGCAAAAGCGCCGGTGAGGAATAAGTCATGTCGATCGAAGTCCGTAATGTCAGCAAGAATTTCAACGCCTTCAAGGCCCTGAACAGCATCAATCTGGATATCCAGAGTGGCGAGCTGGTGGCGTTGCTGGGCCCGTCCGGCTGCGGCAAGACTACCTTGCTGCGCATCATCGCCGGCCTGGAAACCCCGGATGACGGCAGCATCGTGTTCCACGGTGAAGACGTGTCCGGCCACGACGTGCGCGATCGCAACGTCGGCTTCGTGTTCCAGCACTACGCGCTGTTCCGCCATATGACCGTGTTCGACAACGTTGCCTTCGGCCTGCGCATGAAGCCGAAAAACCAGCGCCCGAGCGAAACCCAGATCGCGGCCAAGGTGCACGAGCTGCTGAACATGGTGCAGCTGGATTGGTTGTCGGATCGCTACCCGGAGCAGCTGTCCGGTGGCCAGCGCCAGCGTATCGCCCTGGCCCGTGCCCTGGCGGTGGAGCCCAAGGTGCTGCTGCTGGATGAGCCCTTCGGCGCCCTCGACGCCAAGGTCCGTAAAGAACTGCGCCGCTGGCTGGCGCGCCTGCACGAAGACATCAACCTCACCTCGGTATTCGTGACCCACGACCAGGAAGAGGCCATGGAAGTCGCCGACCGTATCGTGGTGATGAATAAAGGCGTGATCGAGCAGATCGGCTCACCGGGTGAAGTCTACGAAAACCCGGCCAGCGACTTTGTTTACCACTTCCTCGGCGACTCCAACCGCCTGCATTTGGGCGAGGACAAGCACGTGCTGTTCCGGCCGCACGAAGTGTCGCTGTCGCGCCATGAGCTGGAAGACCACCACGCGGCGGAAGTGCGCGATATCCGCCCATTGGGCGCTACCACGCGGGTGACGTTGAAGGTTGAGGGCCAGACTGACCTGATCGAGGCTGAAGTGGTGAAAGACCATGACAGCCTCACCGGATTGGCGCGCGGCGAGACCCTGTTCTTCAAGCCAAAAGTCTGGCAAAAAGCCTAGGCACACCGCAAAACCAACTGTTGAAACAGAACCAATGTGGGAGGGGGCAAGCCCCCTCCCACATTCAGATCTGACCAGGCGTTAGGTCGCGGCGCGCTACTGGCCCCGAGCGCTCTTCAATCTGCTGTTTAAGGTCGTGCCGCAACCCCACCAGAAACGCCAACTCCGCCACCACAAACAACGGCCCCACAATCAACCCCGACACGTCATCCACAAACGCCGGCTTCTTGCCTTCGTAGTAATGCCCGACAAACTGAATCACCCAGCCCACCACAAACATCCCAATCCCGCTACTCAGCCACACCAGCGTGCTCTGCGCCGCCAGCACGTGCCCGGCCCACACCGACAAGCCCATCAGCACCGTCATCAGCACGCCCAAAGCCAGCTCCAGGCGCAGGTAAAACCACGCTGACAACAGCGCGACAATCACCGCCGGTGAAATCCACAGGCCGCCCACCGCCCATTCCGGGCGTGACAGCAGCACCGCCACCGCCACCACAATCAACGGGATGCCAATAAAGTGGCTGGCGATATTGCGCGGGTCGCGGTGGTAGGCGGCGTATTGACTGAGGTGGTCGACGAGGCTTTTCATTGTTGTTCCTCCTGTAGGATGGTGGATCATGCCCTGTCAGCCCGCGACCAACTGTCAGCTGGGCGACAATCTTCGGAGTTCGCATGGATGTAGAGCAATGGCGCGCCCGCTTGGCCACCGGGCACTGGTTCAGCCACCTGCCCACCGCGTTTCAGCATAGCCTGCTGGCCCACGCGCGGCTGCGGCAGCTGACGGCGGGGCAATACCTGTTCAAACGCGGTGACCCGCCCTGTGGCCTGTACGCGGTGCTCGACGGTGCATTGCGGGTGAGTGCGGTGAGCGAGCAGGGCAAGGAGGCCGTGCTGAGCCTGGTGGAACCGCCCTTCTGGTTCGGCGAAATCTGCCTGTTCGACGGCCTGCCGCGCACCCATGACGCCTGCGCCGTCGGGCCGTGCACCTTGTTGCAAGTACCGCAGCAGGCACTGCTGAAAATGCTCGACCAAGCCCCGCAGTACTGGCGCGACCTGGCGTTGTTGATGAGCCAGAAGTTGCGCCTGAGTTTTATCGGCCTCGAACAATTGAGCCTGATGCCCGCCTCGGTGCGCCTGGCCCACCGGCTGTTGATGATCATTGACGGCTACGGCGACATGGACCACGCAAAGCGCGTGCTGCAATTGCCCCAGGAAGACCTGGCGGCGATGCTGAGCCTGTCGCGCCAGACCACCAACGCCTTGCTCAAGGACCTGCAAGCCCAAGGCATCGTGCGCCTGGGCTACGGCGAGATCGAAATCCTCGACCCACAGCGCCTGCGCGAGGCAGCGCACACCTGAGGGTGGTAGCCTGCACGTCTGATCAATCGAGGTGTGTTATGCGCGTGCTGCTAGTGGAACATGAAACCGACGAGGCACAGCGGATGGCCCAGGGCTTGAACGAGGCCGGCTATACCGTGGAAGTCGCGGCCAATGGCATGGCGGCGCAGCGCTTTGTCGAAAGCAGCGAGTACGACCTGGTGATCCTGGACGTGATGCTGCCCGGGCTGAATGCCTGGAAATTGCAGCAGGCGGTGAGGCTGAAGGGTGCCACGCCGCTGCTGTTTTTGACCACGCCGGGCGGGATTGAAGACCGGTTGCGTGGGTTGGAGCTGCATGAGGATGATTATTTGCTCAAGCCGTTTGAGGCCAAGGCGTTGGTGATGCGGGTGAAGAAGGTGCTGCGGCGGGATCGGAGGCTGTAGTGCCTGGACCACTGCCATCGGGGGCAAGCCCCCTCCCACATTTGGATTTGTGAATACATTCAAAGGTGGGAGGGGGCTTGCCCCCGATGAGGCCATAAAATCCACCACAAATCCCTCTACCGCAACCCATCCCGAAACTGCCCCGGCGTCATCCCCGTCCAACGCTTGAACGCCCGATTAAAGCTGCTGGTATCCGCAAACCCCAACAGATGACTGATCTCCGCCAACGAACACTGCAGATCCCGCAGGTGCAGCAACGCCAGGTTCTGCCTGCACTCATTGAGCAACGCATCAAACCGACACCCCTCATCCGCCAGATGTCGCTGCAAGCTGCGCAGGCTCAGGTGCAACGCCTGGGCAACCCGTTCCGCACTTGGCTCGCCGTCAGGCAATTGCGCCTCGATAACACCGCGCACCTTGCGCTCCCAGGTCAGCGGTTGCAGCTGGGCCAGGGTGCGCTTGAGCACGGTTTCGTTGTGCTCGGCCAGCTCGGGGTTGGCGTCGTCGAGGTGGCTGTCGAAATCCTCAGTGGCGAACTCCAGGCGGTCTTCCTCGGCGCCAAAAAACACCGGCGCGCGAAACACCGTGTGCCACGGCGTAGGGTCGGCCGGTGGCGGGCGGCGCAGGTACACCGCCAGTGGCGCGTACTCGCGGCCCAGGCGGTTGCGGCAGGTGCGCACATAGATCGCGGCAAATGCGTCGATGGCCTCCAGCGCCGGCGCCGGGCTGCCCGGCGGTTGCAGCAGGCGGAAACGGTAGCGTTCGCCCTCGCGGGTCAGCTCCAGCGCCAGCGCATCGCTGACCACCTGGTGATAACGCACGATGCGCTCGAACACCTCGCGCAGGCTGCCGCTGGCCACCAACGCATACCCCAGCGCATGAAAAGTCGTGGGGCTGACAAAGCGCGACACCCGCAAGCCAATCGCCGGGTCGCCGCTGGCCTGCACTGCCAGCTCCCACAGGCGTGTGGTGGCCGACAGCGGGTAGCGCGCATTCGGGTCGTCCATCTGCTGCGGGTCCAGCCCGGCCTCGGCGCACAGCGCGGCGCTGTCGAGGCCGAGGGCGTCGAGTTGCTTGCGCAGGGCGCGGGTCCAGCTGGCGAGTGAGGTGGGTTCGGTCATGACGATTGGCGCTTGCGGTCAACAGGTTGGCGTGTGGGGCTAGCACGCTGCACGGGGGCCTGGTGCAGGATGGAAGCCTCGATAACCAGAGGATGGAAGCATGGACGGTACTTGTGCAAGTCCCCGGCAGATGAACGCGCAACAGCGTTCGGCGCATATCCGTGAAGTGGTGCTGGCCGAGGGCGTGCGCCTGCGCCAGCAGCACCCCTGGCTGCTGCATCAGGACGCCCTCGGCGCGGGCATCCTGGCCGTTGCCCTGCTGGGCATGCTCGGCTCGGCGGCGCTGTACATCAGCGGCCACATGGCCTGGTGGGTGTGCCTGCTGCTCAATGCCTTCTTCGCCTCGCTGACCCACGAGCTGGAACACGACCTGATCCACAGCATGTACTTTCGCAAGCAACGCCTGCCCCACAACCTGATGATGGGCCTGGTGTGGCTGGCGCGGCCGAGCACCATCAACCCGTGGATCCGCCGCCACCTGCACCTCAACCATCACAAGGTGTCGGGCACCGAAACCGATATGGAAGAGCGCGCCATCACCAATGGTGAACCCTGGGGTTTTGCGCGCTTGCTGATGGTCGGCGATAACGTGATGTCGGCGTTTATCCGCATGCTGCGCGCCAAGACCTGGGGCCACAAACTCAAGATCCTCAAGCGCTCGCTATTGGTGTACGCGCCGCTGGCGCTGCTGCATTGGGGCGCGTGGTACATCTTCCTCGGCTTTCATGCCGCCAACGGCATCGCCTGCCTGATGGGCGCGCCCATCGAGTGGTCAGCCGGCACCCTGCAGATGATGCAGGTCATCGACATCGCCGCCGTGGTCATCATCGGCCCCAACGTGTTGCGCACCTTTTGCCTGCACTTTGTCAGCTCCAACATGCACTACTACGGCGACGTGGAACTGGGCAATGTGATCCAGCAAACCCAAGTGCTCAACCCCTGGTGGATGTGGCCGTTGCAGGCATTCTGCTTCAACTTCGGCAGCACCCATGGCATCCATCACTTTGTGGTGAAGGAACCGTTCTACATCCGCCAGATGACCGCCAACGTGGCGCACAAGGTCATGGCCGAGATGGGCGTGCGTTTCAATGATTTCGGGACGTTTGCGCGGGCCAATCGGCTGGGTTTTCCACCGCCTGCAGGGTCTCTATCAGTGCCTTCGCCGCAGGCGACAGGCGCACCCCAGCGCGGCTGATCACCCCGCAGCGGTTGTTCAGGCTGTCCAGGGCGGGGGGCAGGTTGCGCCAGTGCAGCACCTGCAACTCACCGCTGGCGAAGGCGTCGACGAAGGCCTCTTCGGCGCCCAGGCCGATGGCGTTGGACTGACGCACGATGGTCGCCAGCGCGGCAAACTGCTCAAGCTCGATGGAAGGCGCGAAGTCGATGCGCCCACTGAGGTTGGCCAGCAGTTTGCGAATGCCCGGTGCGATCAGTGGTGTAGCCAGCGGGTAGCCGAACAGGTCGTTGGTGGACAGGCTGTCCTTGGCCAACAGCGGGTGCCCGGCACGGCAGAAAAACACACTGCGCCGGGGCGTCAGGGCCTGGGTCTGGAAGTTCGGCTCGGCTTCGAAGTGGCGCACATCGGCGATAAAAAATTCGATCTCTTCGCGGCTCAGGCTGCGCCCCAGCCGTTCCCAGTTATCCACCTGCAGCGCACTGCGTACCTTCGGGTACGCGGTGATAAAGCGCGCCATGGCCTGGGGCACCAGGTTGACGGCGGCCACCGCATCGCTGCCAAAGCGTACTTCGCCGGCGTCGAGTTTGGTCATGCGCGTGACTTCATGGCTGAGCAGCGCCGCGCCCTGCACCAGGCTCAACGCGTGTTGCAGCACCACCTGACCTTCGGGGGTGGGGCGCAGGTCTTTATTCGCGCGGTCCACCAGCACACAGCCGAATTCCTGCTCCAGGCCCTGGATGCTGCGGCTGAATGCCGGCTGGGTGATGCCCATGGCGTCGGCGGCGCGCACGAAACTGCGGTGTTCGTTGAGCGCGATGAAGTAGCGCAGTTGGCGAAGGTCCATGGTGTGCCCGGCATCCTTTGGGAGAACCGGGATTTTAAGGCGCTTGCTTATTCCGTCAACGAAGCTTGATTGTTTTATCTAGATCTTAAATGCATATCTATAGAGCCGGCACCGTGCGGTAGGTCGCCGGGCTGAACACGCGCGTTACCAGCAGCATGGCCACCACCGTCACCGTCAGCACCACCCAGGCGCTGACAAAGCTGCCGGTCAGCTCACGCAGCCAGCCGGTCATCCACGGCGAAATCGCATTGATCAAGAAACCCACGCCCTGCACAAAGGCCGCCAGTTGCCCGGCTTGGCGCGGGTCGCGATGGTGGTCGAGGGTCAGCAGCAGGCTCAGGGCAAAACACGCGCCCAGGCCAAAGCCGCACAAGGCCACCCACAGGTGGGGAAACTCCTGCGGGGCGAGGATCAGGCCCAGGTAACCCACGGTTTGCGCCAGCAGGCTGATGCCGAGCAGGGGCCGGCGGTCGACGCCACGTTGCGCCAGCACCGGCATCAACAGCGCGGCAATCACCTGGAAGATGGTCATGAACGCCAGCAACGAACCGCTGGGCAACACGCCCCAGCCCAGTTGCTGATAGTAGGCAGGCAGCCACGCCACCATGCTCATGTAGCCGCAATTGACCAAACCGAAATACAGCGCCAGCAGCCACGCCCGGCGGTTGCGCAGGCCCTGGAACGCCGGCACCACCTGTGGATTCTTCGCCGCGCCCAACGGCAGCCAGGCCCACAGCAGCAACGCCCCCAGCGCCGGCAGCAACCACACGCCGAGCCCGGCCTGCCATTGCTGGAAATGCGTAGCCACCACCGGGCTGAGCAGCGCCGCCAAGCCGCCGCCGGCCATCAGCGAAGCCGAGTACACGCCCATCGCCACGGGTACGCGGTGATGAAACTCGCGCTTGATCATCGCCGGCACCAGCGCCTGGATCAGCGCCACCCCCGCGCCGCCAAGCAACGCCGTAACCAGCAACGCCGACGCCTGGCCCATCAGCCAACGCGCCAGGCACGCCAGCAGAATCATCATCAGGCCCAACGCGATACCCCGTCGCTCACCCAGACGCGCCTCCACCCGCACGCCCACCAGCGCCACCAGGCCCATGCACACCACCGGCAGGCTGGTGAGCAGGGCGCTGCTCTGGAAACTCAGGCCGGTGGCCTGGCGGATTTCGCCGAGCAAGGGGCTGATGGAGCTGAGGATCGGCCGCAGGTTGAGGCCAAGCACCACCAGCAGGCCCCAGCCGGCGAGGGATTTATTCAGGGTCATGCAGCGCCCTTGCGATAGATAAATGAGGCGTGAGTATGGGCAGCGGCAAAGGTATTCTGAAATTAAATATAAACATGCCAACCAGTGGTAAATGGAATGACTATGTTCGATCCGGTGTTGCTACGCAGCTTTGTCGCCGTAGTGGATTGCGGCAACTTCACCCGCGCCGCCGAGCGCCTGCACCTCACCCAATCCACCGTGAGCCAGCAGATCCGTCGTCTCGAAGACGCCGCCGCGTGCCAGTTGCTCGACCGCGACCAGCGCCATGTGGTGGCCACCGCCGAGGGTGAACGGCTGCTGGCTTATGCGCGACGCATCCTCGCGTTGCACGAAGAGGCCGCCGACGTGTTGATCAACCAGCAAAGCGACGGCGTGCTGCGCCTGGGCGTGCCGGAAGACTTTGCCGCCGAGCGCCTGATGCCGTTGCTGTCGGCGTTTGTGCTGGCGTTCCCACGGGTGCGTCTGGAGGTCACCAGCGGCCTGGGCCCCGAGTTGCAGCGCCAGTACCGGGCCGGCGAGTTTGATGTGTTGCTGGTCAAGCAAATGGGCGACAGCGCCGACTGCCTGGCGTCGTGGCCAGAGCCCTTGTGTTGGGTCGACAGCCGCAGCACCCCTTGCCTGGGGCGCGACCCGCTGCCCTTGGTGGCCTTCCCGGTAGGCGGTCTGTACCGCAATGAAATGCTCCAGCACCTGGAAGTGGCCGGCTGGCGCTGGCGTATCGGTTATTCCAGCGCGAGCCTAGCCAGTGTGTGCTCGGCGGTAGCGGCCGGGTTGGGCATCAGCCTGTTGCCGCGTCGGGTGGTGCAACCGGGGCATGTGGTGTTGGGTGAAGGCAGCGGTTTGCCGGCGGTGCAGGGCGTGCGGCTGGCGCTGTATGGCCGCAGTGGCCTGGGCGCGGCGGGGCAGAGTCTGCAGCGCCAATTGCTCGATTTATGCGCAAACAGCCCTGGCTGAGTCATGCCTTTTCTGAATATTTTTTATGCCTGCAAAGCATTCAAAACTGAGCGCGTGGCGCCAAGCCACGCCGCACAAGGCTTCGGCGTTTCCGAGTGTTTTGTTTATTCGGTTTAGGTCTATGTATAACTTTAAAGATTACTTTAAGAGATAAGCGTCTGGCCCCGATGATTCAGCCCTCGACGGCCTTCCATGCAGGCCTGTCGGTTTTTTTGTTTCAAAACCGTAGGGAGTGAATCAATGGGCAAAGTCCAGACCGCCGCCAGTGCACACGAGGCGCAATGGCGCCAGGCACCGAGTGGTGAGTTGGTCGACCTTGGCCGGCCGCACCGCGCGCCGTTGGGGCAGTTGCGAACGCAGAAGACTCCAAAGCGTTTCTCCAGCCGTCGCGAAGGGATTCTGCTGGGGCTGCTGGTGTTGGCGTTGCACGGTGCAGTGATTTATTGGGTAAGCCAGAAGGCCACGCCGGTGCTGCCGATCGTGCCGCCGGAAATCCCGCCGATGACCATCGAATTTTCCCAGCCGGCGCCGCCGGTGGTGGAACCGCCACCGCCTGCGCCGCCACCACCGCCGCCGCCTGTGGTCGAGCCACCGCCGCCGGTGGTGGATGAATTGGCCGCCAAGCCGGCGCCGAAAAAGATTCCACCGCCCAAGCCCGTGCCCAAACCGGTGCCCAAGCCTGTCGCCAAGCCGGTTGAGCAACCGCCCGCGCCACCGGTACCGGCGCCACCGGCGCCTGCTCCGGTCGCACCGCCGGCGCCGGCTCCGGTAACGCCTGCTTCGGCCAACGCCGCGTACCTGAAAAACCCGGCGCCGGAGTATCCGTCACTGGCCCAGCGTCGCGGTTGGGAAGGCACGGTGTTGTTGCGGGTGCAGGTACTGGCCAGCGGCAAGCCGGGCGAGATCCAGATCCAGAAAAGCAGCGGTCGCCAGCAACTCGACGACGCCGCACTGGCCGCCGTGAAGCGTTGGAGCTTCGTGCCGGCCAAGCAGGGCGATGTGGCCCAGAACGGCTGGGTCAGCGTACCGATCGACTTCAAGATTCACTAACTATTGCTGCGGGGTGTTGCACACACCGCGATCTGTTCAGAGGGAAAACACCATGGCATTAGCATCTCCACTTGAATCCATCGAAAGCGCGGTGATCTGGCTGCTGGTGGTCTTTTCGGTCGCCACCTGGGGCCTGGCCCTGCTCAAGGGCGTGCAGTTCGGTCGCCTCAAGGCCCAGGATCGCAAGTTCCATAAACAGTTCTGGGCGGCATCGAGCCTCGACTCCGCCGCCGAACTCGCCGAAACCCAACCGGGCGCTGCGGCCCGTGTGGCCCAGGCCGGTTATGCCGCGATCCAGGTCGGCGAGGCGCCCCACGCGGCCGACCTGAGCCAGGCCATCAACCACCAGGACCGCCTCGAACGCGCCCTGCGCCAGCAGATCGTGCGGGAACGCCGCTCGCTGGAAACCGGGCTCGCCGTGGTCGCCAGTATCGGCAGCACCTCGCCGTTTATCGGCCTGTTCGGCACCGTGTGGGGGATCATGGAAGCCCTCAAGGGCATCAGCGCCGCCGGTTCCGCCAGCCTCGAAACCGTGGCCGGCCCCATCGGTGCGGCGCTGGTCGCCACCGGCGTAGGGATCGCCGTCGCGGTGCCCGCGGTGCTGGTCTACAACTATTTCCTGCGCCGCCTGAAGCTTACGGCTGCCGACCTGGATGACTTTGCCCACGACTTCTACAGCCTGGCGCAGAAGAATTCCTTCCGCGTGCTGCTGCACCCGGCGTTGACCAAATCCAGCGCCGGCAACCCGCAAAAAGTGAAGGAGGCGTCCTGAGATGGCCTTCTCCACGCAAGACAGTGATGAGGTGCTGAGCGAGATCAACGTCACGCCGCTGGTAGACGTGATGCTGGTGCTGCTGGTGGTGTTTATCGTCACCGCGCCGCTGCTGACCAACGCGATCCCGATCAACCTGCCCAAGACCGAGGCCGTGGCCCCGGTGGAGCAGAAAGACCCGCTGGTGGTGAGCATCGACGGCGCCGGCAAGCTGTTTATCAACAAGGATGAAATCCAGCCGGACCTGCTGGAATTCAACCTGCAGGCGGCCAAGGCCAAGGACCCCGATGTGCGGGTGCAACTGCAGGCTGACGATGGAGTGAACTACGGCGAAGTGGCGCGAGCCATGGCGTCGATCGAACGCGCGGGGATTACCAAGCTGTCGGTGATTACTGCGCGCTGAGTTTCAAACGTCTCGACAATTTTTGGCCGTCTCCTTGGCAGGGTGCGGCCTTTTTTTTGCCTGGGATTTGGGCCGCCCCGCCGAACCCGATGTGCAACGAGATCAAAATGTGGGAGGGGGCTTGCTCCCGATTGCAGTCTGTCAGCCAACACACCTTTGGCTGACCCACCGCCATCGGGAGCAAGCCCCCTCCCACAGTTTGATCTCACACGGGTATGTATTTTTAGTTATTAATAAATAGCTTCTTATTCCTTAACGAATATAACCCCCGTCCCTATACTGGTCAGCAACGTTAAACGCTGCAGGAGGGCACACCCATGCACAGCGAGTCGATTCGTTATCTGATCGTGCCGGGCTGGCAAGGATCGCCAGAAGATCATTGGCAAAGTCACTGGCAGAACAGCCTGCCCAACAGCGCGCGCGTGGAGCAGGCCGACTGGCTCACCCCGCGTCGCGAAGATTGGGTAGCCGCGCTGGCCGAGGCGATTGCCGCCGACAGCACCCCCGTTATCCTGATCGCCCATAGCCTGGGCTGCATCACCGTGGCCCATTGGGCGGCCAGCGCACCGCTGCAGTTTTTGCGGCAGGTACGTGGCGCCTTGCTGGTGGCCCCGGCCGATGTCGAGCGACCTGCCTGTGCCCCCGCCTTGCGCAACTTCGCACCGATCCCGACCGACTTGCTGCCGTTTCCCAGCCAGGTGGTCAGTTCCGACAACGACAGCGCCGTCAGCGCCCCACGGGCCCTGGAGCTGGCGCGCAACTGGGGGGCCGAGGCCGGCATTTTGTCGGGAGCCGGCCATATCAATGTGAAGTCCGGCCACCAGCGCTGGGAACAGGGCTTCGCGTACCTCTATCGCCTGCAAAGCCGCCTCGAGCACCACGCCCGGCGTACTGCCTGACACTTTTTCAACGCCCCGTCCCTGAGTGGATTTGGGGCGGGAGCCTGCCATGAGTCATGAAACCTTCGGCCAGCCCTTGCTGACCTTCCCCGACGCCGAAAAAAGCCCGCTGAGCATCCGCGCCAAGGCCCTGGTGTTTGTCGACCCGCGTTCGCGCCAGCTGCGCGAAGACCTGGAAAACCTCGCTCCGCGCGCCTTGCCCGTGTTGATTCGCGGCGAAACCGGCAGCGGTAAAGAGTTGCTCGCGCGGCATATCCACCGGGGCAGCGACCGCACCGGTTTGTTTGTGTCGGTCAATTGCGGCGCCATCAGCCCCACCTACGCCGACGCCGAGCTGTTCGGCTATGCCGCCGGCAGCCACAGTGGCGCGGCCAGCAGCCGCGCCGGGTGGTTTGGCTCGGCCAATGGCGGCACTTTGTACCTGGACGAGATTGGCGACTTGCCGCTGCCGATCCAGGTCAAGTTGCTGGCCGCCCTGGAAAACCACGAAGTCACCCGTGTTGGCGCCCATCAACCCAGCCCGGTGGACGTGCGCCTGGTGGCCGCCACCAGCATCGACCTGGCCCAGGCCGTGGCGGCGGGCAAGTTTCATGAGCGGCTCTACCATTACCTGAATGAAGGCCAACTGGATCTACCGGCACTGCGCGAGCGGGTCGGCGACATCCTGTCCCTGGCCGAGTATTTCCTGGGCATCTACAGCCAGCGCCTGGACCTGCCGGTGCCGTTGATCAGCGATGCCGCCCAACGCGTGCTGGAGCACCACAGTTGGCCGGGCAATACCCGCGAGCTGGAAAACGTTATTCACTTCGCCTTGCTGGTCAGCAGCGGCGACGAAATTTTGCCCGAGCATCTGAACCTGCCGGTGGCCGGCTCGCCGCTTGCGCAGGTGCAGCGAATCTTCGCCGCTGCCAGCCCTGCCGAGCGGGAAACCTTGCGCAGCTTCCTGTATGAGCAAAATGGAATATCAACGTGAATAAAAGATATTGTTCGGGAATAAAAAAACTAGGTATTGTCCCTTCCACGCCGCGATAGCACTTCGCTGGCACACCCTATAAAAACGGTCGTCAGAGACGCCCCGGAATTTCGATAAGGACACTGCATGAAAAAGGTTCTGTTGTTTACCGCACTGGCGGCTGCCCTGACTGCAAGCCTGGCCCAGGCCAATGAGAAACTGGTAGTGGCTGCCACACCGGTGCCGCACGCCGAGATCCTTGAACTGGTCAAGCCAGTCCTGGCCAAAGAAGGCGTGGACCTGCAAATCAAAGTCTTCACCGACTACGTACAGCCAAACGTACAGGTGGCCGAGAAGCGTCTGGACGCCAACTACTTCCAGACCCTGCCGTACCTGGAAAACTTCAACAAGGGTAAAGGCACCAACCTGGTTACCGTGGTTGGCGTGCACGTTGAACCCTTCGGCGGTTACTCGAGCAAAATCAAGAAAATCGAAGACCTGAAAGACGGCGCCACCGTGGCCATCCCGAACGAAGGCTCCAACAGCGGCCGCGCCCTGTTGCTGCTGCAGAAGAACGGTCTGATCACCCTGAAAGACCCGACCAATGCCCTGGCCACGCCAAAAGACATCGCCAGCAACCCGAAGAACCTGAAGTTCAAAGAGCTGGAATCGGCCTTGCTGCCACGCGTGCTCAAAGAAGTCGACTTGGACCTGATCAACACCAACTACGCCCTGGAAGCCGGCCTCAACCCAGCCAAGGACGCATTGATCATCGAAAACGCCGACTCGCCCTACGTGAACTTCCTGGTGGCGCGCCCGGACAACAAGGACAGCGACGCTATCCAGAAACTGTCCAAGGCCCTGACCAGCCCGGAAGTCAAAGCGTTCATCGAGAAGAAGTACAACGGCGCGGTACTGCCGGCGTTCTGATGTAACTCAAAACCCCCTTCAAGGTTTGAACGCCGACGGCTTGGATAGCGTCGGCGTTTTTTTACACCCGCAATCTGCAATGCATTTAAAAATGTGTGAGGGGGCAAGTCGAATCGTCGCACCGCCCCTCCCACATTTGATCTTCATTTCATGGTGGATATTCAGCGTTTCAGAGAGCTCTGCTGTTAATCGCCCGGCGCAATGCCACCAGCCACTTCACCAGCTCCTGCGGGTCAATGGGTTTCGCGGTGTTCATGATTCAATCCCTCGAATGACAGACCCCTCAACCATAGCTGTCACCTGCCAAACCCGCGAATCCGGCGGTTATCTTTTTGCGTGATATCAATATGCTATTTGGGTATTTAAATTTTGCTTTTTATACCTTTAAAGTTCGCGCTACCCGGCGTTACCCACACCGGATCGGACTGCGCCCGCTGCATTACCCTTGCGGCGTCATGGACTCAAGATGACCTTCGATTTCGCTTTTATCCTCAGCACCCTGCCGGCGTTTCTCAAAGCCGTGGGGGTGACGCTGCAAGTGGGCCTGATCGCCATTGCCACTTCCTTGCTGGTGGCGCTGATCAATGCCGCGCTGCTGGTGTTTCGCACGCCGTACCTGTCGCGCCTGGTGGCGTTGTATGTGGAGCTGGCGCGTAACACGCCGCTGCTGATCCAACTGTTTTTCGTGTACTTCGCGCTGCCGGCCCTGGGCTTCAATATCTCCGGGTTCTGGGCGGCGATCATCACCATGACCTTCCTCGGCGGCGCCTACCTCACCGAAGTGCTGCGGGCCGGTGTGGAAGCGGTGCCGCTGGCGCAGATCGAATCCGGCAAGTCCATCGGCCTGTCCGACTGGCAGCTGTTGCGCCATGTGATCCTGCCCCAGGCCGGGATCCTCAGCCTGCCGGCGCTGTTTGCCAATTTCATCTTCCTGCTCAAGGAGACCACTGTGGTCTCTGCCGTGGCGGTGCCGGAGATTCTCTACACCACCAAGAGCTACATCGCCCTCTACTACAAGACCTACGAAATGCTCGCCGTGCTGACGCTGATTTGCGTGCTGCTGTTTTTGCCGCTGTCGCTGCTGCTCAGCCGCCTGGAAAGGAGGCTCCAGCATGGCCAGTTCGGGTCTTGAGTTGCTGTGGGTGTCGTTGCCGCAACTGGGCAAGGGCGCTGCGCAAACCCTGTCGATTTCATTTTTGAGCATTGCCTTCAGCACCGTCGGCGGCGTGCTGTATGGCGTGCTGCGCACCTTGAATAACCGGCTGATCAATGCGGTGCTGCGGGTGTACCTGGAGCTGTTTCGCGCGATCCCGGTGCTGGTGTGGCTGTACCTGCTGTTTTTTGGCCTGCCGATTTTCTTCGGCTTGAGCATTCCGAGTTTCTGGTGCGCGGTGCTAGTGCTGTCGTTGTGGGGCGCCAGCGAGGTCGGCGAAGTGGTGCGCGGCGCCTTGCATTCGCTGCCCCGTGGCCAGCGTGAAGCGGGCCTGTCGATTGGCCTGTCGGACCCGCAGCTGTACGGCTACGTGCTGCTGCCGCAGGCCCTCAAGCGCATGACCCCGCCGACCATCAACGTCTACACGCGCATCATCAAGACCAGCTCCCTGGCGGTGCTGATCGGCGTGGTGGATGTAATCAAGGTCGGCCAGCAAATCATCGAGCGCACCTATGAGTCGGTGTTGATCTACGGCGCGCTGTTCCTGTTTTTCTTCTTTATCTGCTACCCGTTGTCGGCCGCCTCCAAGGTGCTGGAACGGCGCTGGGCCCAAGCATGAGCGCATTGATCGAGTTCCAGGGTTTCAACAAATTCTTCGGCGAGACGCAGGTGCTCAAGGGCATCGACCTGAGCGTGCAAAGCGGCGAAGTGGTGGTGATCCTCGGCCCCAGCGGCTGCGGCAAAAGCACCTTGCTGCGCTGCCTCAACGGCCTGGAAGTGGCCCACAGTGGCAGCCTGCGTTTTGCCGGCAACGAGCTGTTGGACAAAAAAACCGACTGGCGCCAGGTGCGCCAGGACATCGGCATGGTGTTCCAGAGCTATCACCTGTTCCCGCACATGAGCGTGCTCGACAACATCCTGCTCGGCCCGCTCAAAGTGCAAAAACGCGAGCCCGGTGAAGCCCGCGCCCAGGCGGAAAAATTGCTCGAGCGCGTCGGCCTGGCCGACAAGCGCGACGCCTTCCCGCGCCAGCTCTCGGGCGGCCAGCAGCAGCGCATCGCCATCGTCCGCTCGTTGTGCATGAACCCCCAGGTCATGCTGTTTGACGAAGTCACTGCCGCCCTCGACCCGGAGATGGTCAAGGAAGTGCTGGAAGTGATCCAGGGCCTGGCCCGCGATGGCATGACCCTGCTGATCGTCACCCACGAAATGGCCTTCGCCCGCGCCGTCGCCGACCGCGTGGTGTTTATGGAGGCCGGCCGCATCCTCGAACACAACACCCCCGAGGCCTTCTTTACGAACCCGCAGACCGCACGCGCGCAGCAGTTCCTGGAGAAATTCTCCTTTGTTTCAACACTGCCCAAGAAACCCAAGGAACTGGAGCTGATATGAAAAAGTTACTGCTGCCACTGCTGGCCGTCGCCTTACTGGCCGGCTGCGATAAAAAGGCCGAAGAGCCGGTAAAACCTGCGGCCGTTAGCTACCTCGACAAGATCAAGGCGCGCGACAAACTGATCGTCGGCGTATTCACCGACAAACCACCGTTCGGCTTCGTGAACGAAGCCGGGCGCTACGTGGGTTTTGATACCGACATCGGCCGCCAATTCGCCAAGGACCTGCTGGGCGATGAGAACAAAGTCGAATTCGTCGCCGTCGAGCCGGCCAGCCGAATTCCGTTCCTGCAAAGCGACAAGGTCGACCTGATCCTCGCCAACATGACCGTGACCCCGGAGCGCAAGGAAGCGGTGGACTTCACCAACCCCAACCTGAAAGTCGCGGTGCAGGCCCTGGTGCCGAACGACAGCGCGGTGAAAAGCCTGGATGACCTGGCCACCCGCACCACCATCGTCACCACCGGCACCACCGCCGATATCTGGCTGACCAAGAACCACCCGGACTGGAAACTGCTCAAGTTCGAGAAAAACTCCGAGTCGCTGCAGGCGTTGTCGGCCGGGCGTGGCGATGCGTATGCGCAGGACAACCTGGTGCTGTTCAGCTGGGCCAAGCAGAACCCGGGCTACCGCGTGCTGGAACAGAAGCTCGGCGACGAAGCGCCGATTGCCCCGGCGGTGAAGAAGGGCAACATCGAACTGCGTGACTGGGTGAATGCCGAGTTGGCGAAGTTGGGTGAGGAGAAATTCCTGCTCAAGCTGTATGACCAATATGTGCGTAAAGAGCTGAGCGATGACACCAAGCCTGAGAGTGTGATTGTTGAAGGGGGCAAGTGGCAGGGCTGATTCTTCATTGATGCTACTGGCCTCATCGGGGGCAAGCCCCCGATGAGGCCGGTACAGCCAACCTCTATTCCGGCCAATGCCAAGCCGGCGCATCCAGAATCCCCTGCCCGACTATCCGCGTCTCCCCCAACACCTTCTCCAGCACAATCGAATTACACCCCTCATCCTGCTGCAACGCCGCGATCAACCGGCTGGCATGCGACACCACCCACACCTGGCACTGCTGCGACGCCTGGATAATCAAGCGCGCCAACGCCGGCAACAAATCCGGATGCAAACTGGTCTCCGGCTCGTTCAGCACCATCATGGTCGGCGGCCGAGGCGTCAGCAGCGCCGCGATCAGCAGCAGATAACGCAAGGTCCCGTCCGACAACTCCGCCGCCGACAACGGCCGCAGCAAGCCTTCCTGATAAAACTCAATCGCAAAGCGCCCACCCTGCAACGGCTCGATATTCAGCCGCGCACCGGGGAACGCATCGCTGACCGCGCGCTGCAAGGCCTCGGGGTCGCCGATCTCACGAATGGTCTGCAACGCCGCCGCCAGATCGCGCCCGTCGTGATGCAGCACCGGCGTGCGCGTACCCAATTGCGGCTGGCGCACAGGCGCATCCACGTCGCTGCGAAAGTGATCATAAAAGCGCCAGCCACGAATGCTTTCGCGCAGCAGCAACACCTCCGGCGAGCCGCGCAGGCTGCCGACCTGATCGAACAGGCTGTGGTAATTCGGCGTGTGCTGGGCCAGTACATCCCAGGCGCGACCGTCGCGGGCGCGCACCATCGGGCCGGAGCGCTGCACCAGCAGGCTGGCCGGGCGGTAGATGTGCCCGGCCCAGATGCATTCCTTTTTCACCTCCGGGTCGAGCTTGAAAGACGAGATAGTCTTCTCCGGCAGGCCGAGGGAAATCGCGTAGCTGAAATCTTCGGCGGCAAAGCCCAGGCGCAAACGCCGCACGCCTTGGCGCACCACGGGTTCCACCGGCACCTCGCCGTTGTGCATGCGCCGGCTGATGGTTTCCGGGCCGGCCCAGAAGGTCGAGTCCAGGCCACCTTCGCGGGCGAGGGCATTGATCACCCCGCCCTGGGCGGTTTCTGCCAGCAGGCGCAGGGCGCGGTACAGGTTGGATTTGCCGCTGCCGTTGGGCCCGGTCACCAGGTTCAACCGGTCCAGCGGCACCACCAATTTATTGATCGAGCGGTAATTGGCCACCGCGAGGGTCTTGAGCATGGGCATTCAATCGGCTTGGGAACCATTGGAGTATGGGAGCCTCCATGCAGATAAGGAACCCTGAACTAAGCTCACAGTCGCATACACACTGGCAAGTCGGCATCACGCAAAAGGAGCCTGCATGGGCGGTCGTATTTCCACCTGTATTTTCGGCCTTGGCCTGGTCGCGTTGTTGAGCGGCTGCGGCGAGGAAAACGCCGAGCCCAAGCAACATTCCCGGGTGTTTGTGCAAACCGTGCAGCCGGCGGATTTCGCTGCGGCGGTGACCCTCACCGGGGATATCCAGGCCCGTGTGCAAACCGATTTGTCCTTCCGCGTGGGCGGCAAGATCATCCAGCGCATGGTCGATGTGGGTGACCGGGTCACGGCCAAGCAAGTGCTGGCCAAGCTCGACCCCAAGGATTTGCAGACCAACGTCGATTCCGCCCAGGCCCAGGTCGTGGCCGAGCAGGCGCGGGTCAAGCAGACTGCCGCCGCTTTCGTGCGCCAGGAAAAACTCCTGCCCAAGGGCTACACCAGCCGCAGCGAATACGACTCCGCCCAGGCCGCGCTGCGCAGCAGCCAAAGCGCCCTGGCTGCCGCCCAGGCGCAGTTGGCCAACGCCCGCGAACAACTCGGCTACACCGCATTGATCGCCGACGCGCCCGGCGTAATAACCGCGCGCCAGGCCGAGGTCGGCCAGGTGGTGCAGGCCACCGTGCCGATTTTCAGCCTGGCCACCGATGGCGAGCGCGATGCGGTGTTCAACGTGTATGAGTCGCTGCTGGTAGAGCCGCCGCCGGAAGCGCCGATCACCGTGAGCCTGCTGGATAACCCGAGCATCAAGGCGGTGGGCAAAGTGCGCGAAGTCACGCCCGCCGTGGCCGCCAACACCGGCACCGTGCAAGTGAAGATCGCCCTGCAAAGCCTGCCCAAAGGCATGCAGTTGGGTTCGGTGGTGAGCGCCACCGCCAATGGCCCGGCCAAGGCCAGCATCGAGTTGCCCTGGTCGGCGCTGACCAAAGACCTCAGCGAACCCGCCGTGTGGTTGATCGACGGCGACGGCAAGGCGCAGTTGCACAAGGTCAGCGTTGCGCGTTACCTCACCGGCAAAGTCATTATTGGCGACGGGCTTAAAGGCGGCGAAAAAGTCGTGGTGGCCGGAGGGCAATTGCTGCACCCCGGCATGCTGGTCGAGATCGCCCAGCAGGGAGCGCAGCCATGAAGCGCCTGACGCTCATACTCGCCGCCAGCCTGTGGCTGGCAGCCTGCTCCAAAGAAGACCCGCCGCCCGAGCCGGTACGCCCGGTGCTGTCCATGGAAGTCAAAGCCGAAGACCAGGAAAACCTTGGCCGCTTCGCCGGCACCATCCAGGCGCGCTATGAAAGCAACCTGGGTTTCCGTGTGCCCGGGCGCATCGCCCGTCGCGCCGTGGACGTGGGCGCCGAAGTGGAGAAGGGCGCCTTGCTCGCTGTACTCGACCCCACCGACCAGCAAAACCAGTTGCGCGCCGCCCAAGGCGACCTGGCCCGTGTGCAGGCGCAGTTCATCAACGCCCAAGCCAACGCTCGCCGTCAGCAGGAGCTATTCAACCGTGGCGTCGGCGCCCAGGCCCAGTTGGATATCGCCCAGACCGACCTGAAAACCACCCAGGCCTCCCTCGACCAGGCCCAGGCTTCGGTCAACCAGGCCAAGGACCAGCTCAACTACGCCGAACTGCGCACCGACCACGCCGGTATCGTCACCGCCTGGAACGCCGAGGCCGGCCAGGTGGTCAGCGCCGGTCAGCAAGTGGTGACCCTGGCGCGCCCGGACATCAAGGAAGCCGTGATCGACCTGCCCGCCGGCCTCGCCGAGCGCTTGCCGGCAGACGTGGTATTCCTCGTCGCCGGGCAACTCGACCCGAGCGTGCACACCACCGCCATCGTGCGCGAGATCGAACCCCAGGCTCAAAGCGCCACGCGCACCCGTCGTGCACGCCTGACCCTGGCCGAGACCCCGCCCGCATTTCGCCTCGGCACGGCGATCAGCGTGACCTTGAGCACCGCCATCGCGCCGCGCATCGAACTGCCCTTGAGCGCCTTGCAGGAGGCCGACGGCAAGACTCGCATCTGGATCCTCGACACCCAAAGCCAGACCGTGCAGCCGCGTGACGTTACGGTCATCAGCCGCGACGCCGGCAGCGCCGTGCTCAACGGTGGCGTCAAACCCGGCGAGCGCATCGTCACCGCCGGCGTGAACAGCCTGAAACCCGGGCAAAAAGTCAAAATCGACGAGGACAGCCCGCGATGAAAGGGAGCTTCAACTTATCCGACTGGGCCCTCAAGCATCAGTCCTTCGTGTGGTACCTGATGTTCGTCGCGCTGCTGATGGGCGTGTTCTCGTACATGAACCTGGGCCGCGAGGAGGACCCCTCGTTCACCATCAAGACCATGGTGATCCAGACCCGCTGGCCGGGTGCGACCCAGGAAGAAACGCTCAAGCAGGTCACCGACCGCATCGAGAAAAAACTCGAAGAACTCGACTCCCTCGACTACGTGAAAAGCTACACGCGGCCAGGAGAATCCACGGTGTTCGTGTTCCTCAAGGACACTACCAGCGCCAAGGCCATCCCGGAGATCTGGTACCAGGTCCGCAAGAAGATCGACGACATTCGCGGCAGCTTCCCCCAGGGCTTGCAGGGGCCGTCGTTCAACGACGAGTTCGGTGATGTGTTCGGCTCGGTCTACGCCTTTACCGGCGACGGCCTGTCGATGCGCCAGTTGCGCGACTACGTGGAGCAGGTGCGCGCCGAGATCCGTGCGGTGCCGGGGCTGGGCAAGGTCGAGATGATCGGCCAGCAGGATGAAGTGATTTACCTGAATTTCTCCACGCGCAAACTCGCGGCGCTGGGGGTGGATCAGCGCCAGGTCGTGCAGAGCCTGCAATCGCAAAACGCGGTGACGCCTGCCGGGGTGATCGAGGCCGGGCCGGAGCGGATTTCGGTGCGCACCTCGGGGCAATTCGCCTCGGAGAAGGACCTGGCAGACGTCAACCTGCGCCTCAATGACCGCTTCTATCGCCTGGCGGACATCGCCGAGATCAGCCGTGGTTACGTCGATCCGGCGCGGCCGATGTTTCGTTTCAACGGCAAGCCGGCGATTGGCCTGGCGATTGCCATGCAGAAGGGCGGCAATATCCAGTCGTTCGGCAAGGCCCTGCACACACGCATGGATGAGCTGACCGCCGACCTGCCGGTGGGCGTCGGCGTGCACAAGGTGTCCGACCAGGCCGAAGTGGTGGAAGAAGCCGTCGGCGGCTTTACCAGCGCGTTGTTCGAAGCGGTGATTATCGTGCTGGTGGTGAGCTTTATCAGCCTCGGCATGCGCGCCGGGCTGGTGGTGGCGTGTTCGATTCCGTTGGTACTGGCGCTGGTGTTCGTGTTCATGGAATACAGCGGCATCACCATGCAGCGTGTGTCGTTGGGCGCCTTGATCATCGCCCTCGGCCTGTTGGTGGATGACGCGATGATCACCGTGGAGATGATGATCACGCGCCTGGAAAAAGGCGAAACCAAGCAACAGGCGGCGACCTACGCCTACACCTCCACGGCGTTCCCAATGCTCACCGGCACCCTGGTGACCGTCGCCGGGTTTGTGCCGATTGGCCTCAACGCCAGCTCGGCGGGCGAGTACACCTTTACCCTGTTTGCGGTGATCGCCGTGGCGATGCTGGTGTCGTGGGTGGTGGCGGTGCTGTTTGCGCCGGTGATTGGCGTGCATATCCTCAGTGCCAACGTAAAACCGCACAATGCCGAGCCGGGCCGCATCGGCCGTGGCTTCAACCGCGGCATGCTCTGGGCGATGCGCAACCGCTGGTGGGCCATCGGCATCACCGTGGGGCTGTTTGTGGCGTCGGTGTTTTCCATGCAGTTTGTGCAGAACCAGTTTTTCCCGTCGTCGGACCGCCCGGAAATCCTCGTCGACCTCAACCTGCCGCAAAACGCCTCGATCAACGAGACGCGCAAGGCCGTCGACCGCCTCGAAGCGATCATCAAGGACGACCCGGACATCGCGCGTTGGAGCACCTATATTGGCCAGGGCGCGATCCGTTTCTACCTGCCGCTGGACCAGCAACTGGAAAACCCCTACTACGCGCAGTTGGTGATCGTCAGCAAAGGCCTGGAAGAACGCGGCGCCTTGATCGCACGCCTGCAAAAACGCCTGCGCGATGACTTCGTCGGCATCGGCAGCTTTGTGCAGCCGCTGGAGATGGGCCCGCCGGTAGGGCGGCCGATCCAGTATCGCGTGTCCGGCAAAGACACCGACCAGGTGCGCAAACACGCCATCGAACTGGCGACCTTGCTCGACCAGAACAGCCACCTTGGCGAGATCATCTACGACTGGAACGAGCCGGGCAAAGTGCTGCGTGTGGACATCGCCCAGGACAAGGCGCGGCAGTTGGGGCTGTCGTCCGAGGACGTGGCGCAGTTGATGAACAGCGTGGTCAGTGGCTCGTCGGTGACCCAAGTGCACGACGATATCTACCTGATCAACGTCGTCGGCCGCGCCGAGGACGCCGAGCGCGGTACCCCGGAAACCTTGCAGAATCTGCAGATCGTCACGCCCAATGGCACCTCGATTCCGCTGCTGGCCTTCGCCACCGTGCGCTACGAGCTGGAGCAGCCGCTGGTGTGGCGCCGTGACCGCAAGCCGACCATTACGATTAAGGCCTCGGTGCGCGATGAGATGCAGCCGACCGATCTGGTCAAGCAGCTCAAACCCGAGATCGACAAGTTCAGCGCCGGCCTGCCGGTGGGCTACAAGGTCGCCACCGGCGGCACCGTCGAAGAAAGCGGCAAGGCCCAGGGCCCGATTGCCAGCGTGGTGCCGCTGATGCTGTTCTTGATGGCGACCTTCCTGATGATCCAGCTGCACAGCGTGCAGAAGATGTTCCTGGTGGCCAGCGTGGCGCCGCTGGGGCTGATCGGCGTGGTGCTGGCGCTGATCCCCACGGGCACGCCCATGGGCTTTGTGGCGATCCTCGGGATCCTGGCGCTGATCGGCATCATCATCCGCAACTCGGTCATCCTGGTGACGCAGATCGACGCCTACGAACGCGACGGCTACACGCCGTGGGATGCCGTGGTGGAAGCCACCGAGCACCGGCGCCGGCCGATCCTGCTGACGGCTGCAGCGGCGAGCCTGGGCATGATCCCGATTGCGCGGGAAGTGTTCTGGGGGCCGATGGCGTACGCGATGATTGGCGGGATCATCATCGCCACGTTGCTGACACTGTTGTTCCTGCCGGCGCTGTATGTGGCCTGGTACAAAATCCGCGAACCCAAGCAGGACCAACAGTCAGAGTGAGGTCAAAAATGTGGGAGGGGGCTTGCCCCCGATGAGGGTGTATCAGTTGATAAATCTTTGACTGACACACTGCCATCGGGGGCAAGCCCCCTCCCACATTTGGAGTGTGTGGCCTCTAGATTTTGCGCCATACGCTGGCCAGCCAAGGTTGTTGAGCCTGAGGCAAGCCGGGGGGGCGGTAGTAATGCTCCAGCTCCACAAACCCTGCCGTTGTCAGCAGCGTTTGCCATGCCTCAAGGTCATGGTACGAGCCATATCGCGGCCCATTCCAGCCTTCCTGGTTTTCACCCCTTGGGTTGGAGCTGAACAACACACCGCCAGGCTTCAGAGCCCCATGCAGTTGCTTGAGCACACGTGGCAGTTCCTGCTTGGGTATATGAAAAAGCACCGCGTTGGCAAAGATCCCGTCGAAACGCTCCACTGGCAGATCCAGCTTTAAAAAGTCCTGGTGCAGCACCTCACAACCACTGTCTTCGCGCGCCATCTGCGCAAACCGCTCGGAGCCGTCCAGCCCCACGGCGATGTGGCCCATGCGGGTAAACGTTTGCAAGTCGCGGCCCGGCCCGCAGCCGAAATCCAGCACGGTAAACGGCGCCGAGCCCTGGATATGGCGCAACAGCGCATCGATATTCTGGCTTACATCGTGGTCGCGGGTGCCTTCACGGAAGTCTTCGGCCACCTTGTTGTAATGGCCCAGGGTGGTGGCGGTGATCTGTTCGAGGGCGTCTGGAGGCAGTTTCATGGCTGGAGTTTCAACGTCATGGAAGAGTGGCTGACTATACGCCAGCGATAAAAAAGCGGAACAGCCAGGGGGCTGTTCCGCTTTTAACGTATTGACGTTGAGGCGCTTTCAAACACTACAGGCGGACAACTTCAAAGTTCGCCATCCTGTAATCGTTGCCGACGCCTGACGCCAGGTTGCTGACAAACATGCAGTCAACTGCCCGAGTATTGGCCGTAAATTCCCCGCGAAGGGTTACAAAACCTGGAAACATGGTGGTAATGGTTACAGGCGGTGTGATTGGGCCTTGGTTGGTCGCCAGGGAAACAATGGGGAAGTCGTGCTGGCCGATCCACCTGCCGACTTGCGCGCTGAAAGCGTACCGTGCACCTATTTGCAGGTTGGTAAATGTTTTCTTCAGTACGGTGCCACCAGAATTATTGGTAAAGGTATTGTTGAATAAACCCAGGACGCCTTCCTGGACTATGTACCTCAGGTCCCTGGAGTCAACGTTAGGGCCCGGTACCCAGCCGTTAAAGGAGTAATCGTTGAAGGCGGTAAAGTCCCTTACAAGTGGCTGTGCGCCTACCACCCGGACCGGGTAGCTGCCCGACCGTGCCAAAAACACCCCGGCGGAGGTTTGCCGTTCGAACGACACGCGGAACGAGCTGTCCGCCAGTGACATGATCTGGGCGTTGCTGACAGGGATCGAAACGATGCGCTGGCTAGCAGTGCTGACCGCCGGCAAGCGTACGGTACGGGTTGTGCCGTCCGGGTTGGTAATCGTGAGTATTCCAACGACCAGGTCGGGTGCAGCAGGCGCCGGAGTCCTGCGCGGCAATATGGCCTGTATGGTGAAAACCGCCTGGCCTTGGGTTTCCAGATCCACTACAGGTGCCGCTATGCCGTTCGCTTGGAACTCTGGGTAATCGATCAGGTTCGGGTCCAACTCACTATTGAGAATATAGGGCCGGGAAAACTGGTATTTCGCCCCGATTCCCCCGGAAACGTTTTCCACCACATCAATGACCTTGAACGACACTTCCACCGGGCCGGATTGGCTGAAGTTGTTGGCGGCGCTGAAGGTGGGCGGCGGAACGGGTATGCGGATTGGCCCAGGCCCGGCAGCATCAGTTGGACTGACGGTGTAGTTGACGAATACCCCGCCCACGGAGACTGCAATTCTGTCGTTCTTGCGGATATTTTCATATTTGTCGATCAGGCACGTCATCCCGCTTGCGGCAACGTTTGCGTCAATCACCGAATTTTCCGGCAGCCCTTCAACACGCATGGTCAGCCCACTGAGCCAGGTATCCCCGAGTTGGCGATCGATGCCGCCAGGGAGGGAGGTCTTGATCAGGATTATCTGAGGGTCCGAGCGACTTTCCTGCTGGCTGCCGGCCCGCACGACCCGGGCGAACATCGAGTATTCGCCGTCCGGCAACGTGGTCCCGGGGATATTCAAATCGTAACTGTTAGCGATGGCACTGACGATGTTCGAGGCCGCCGGCTGACCCAGGGTCTGTGCATTCGGCGGTTGAATGTAGATGGCATAAAAGTCGTTTAAACCGCGTGCGAACCAGGACTGAATGGTTATTCTGGTTTGCGGCAATACCTGGCGTTGCCCCAGGCCCAGGACCGCCGTTTCAGGGTAGAGAGTAAGACTCTGCGCCGGGTTGTTGGCGGCACGGAACGGGACGTGGGGGAAGGCTGAAAAGGGGGCGTCAGTAAGAAGGTCGAAAGAACCAGGCACAGTGGACATAGCCATCACCTTGATGGGTTGGGGCGCGCGATAGCCGCGCGACGGGCCAACCCATCAAACGCCCCGGGCAGTCGCCGAATCTACTGTCAGAATTGACAGTGGCGACGAGTGGTGCACCACCGAGGCCGGTGCTGCACGTTCAAGCCACTCAGCGCTTATTGAGCACCCGCGCCAACCGATCGCCACCCAACTGGATCACCGCCACCAGAATCACCAGCAGCACAATTACCGTGAGCATGATCTGCGTATCAAAACGCTGGTAACCATAGCGATAGGCAATGTCGCCAAGGCCGCCTGCACCAATCGCCCCGGCCATGGCCGACGAGTTGATCATGGTCACCAGGGTGATGGTAAACCCGCCGACAATCCCCGGCAGCGCTTCCGGCAACAGCACATGCCAGATGATGTGCCAACGCCGGCAACCCATGGCTTGCGCGGCTTCGATCAAACCATGGTCGACCTCACGCAAACTGACTTCGGCGATGCGCGCAAAGAACGGCGTGGCGGCGATGGTCAGCGGCACCACCGCCGCCCACACGCCATAGGTGGTGCCGACGATCAGGCGGGTGAACGGGATCAGCGCCACCATCAGAATCAAAAACGGAATCGAGCGGAACAGGTTCACGAACGCCCCCAGTACCCGGTTCAGCGCCGGCGCCTGGTAGATGCCGCCCTTATCGCTGGTGACCAGGAACACCGCCAGCGGAATCCCCACCAGCAACGCGATCAGCGACGACACGCCGACCATCAACAAGGTGTCGATGGCGCCTTGCAGTAAACGATCAAACCACATAGCCCAGCACCTCTACCTGTTGCGCCCAATGGGCGGCGCGGTTGCGCAGTTCTTCGGCGTTATGGGGCGAGCCATTCACCGCCAGCAGCAATTGCCCCAAGGCGTGGCCCTGGATGCGTTCCACGCCGCCTTGCAGCAAGCGCACGCGCCCGCCGAGGGCGGCGAACAGCGCCGCCAGGTCGGGTTCATCGCTGGCGCCGCCGGTGAACTGCAGGCGCAGTACCAGTGCTGCGTCCGGCGAAGCCTGGGTGAGTTGCAGACGGCTTTGCAGTTCTTCCGGCAGGCCATGTTGAAGTGGCGCCAAAAGCGTCTTGCTGACCTCATGCTGCGGGTTGCCGAACACTTGCCACACCGGGCCCTGCTCGACGATACGCCCGTGCTCGAGCACCACCACGCGGTCGCAGATTTCGCGGATCACCGCCATTTCATGGGTGATCAACACGATGGTCAGGCCCAGGCGTCGGTTGATCTCGCGCAGCAGGCCGAGGATCGACTGGGTGGTCTCCGGGTCCAGCGCCGAGGTGGCTTCGTCGCACAGCAGGATCTGCGGGTCATGCACCAGCGAGCGGGCGATTCCCACGCGCTGTTTCTGCCCGCCGGAGAGCTGCGCCGGGTAAGCCTTGTGCTTGTCCTGCAAGCCCACCAGTTCCAGCAACTCGCGCACCTTCTGCTCGCGTTGCAGCTTGGGCACGCCGGCGACTTTGAGCGGCAACTCGACGTTCTGCCACACGGTCTTGGCCGACATCAGGTTGAAATGCTGGAAGATCATGCCGATGCGCCGGCGCAGTTGCACCAGGTGGTCTTCGTCGAAGTCGCCGATGTCCACCTGGTCGATCAACACGCGCCCGCTGCTGGGTTGCTCCAGGCGGTTGATGGTGCGGATCAGCGACGACTTGCCGGCGCCGCTGCGGCCAATGATGCCGAACACCTCGCCGCGCTGGATCGCCAGGTCGATGCCCTGCAGGGCGTGCACCGTGCCGTCATAGGTTTTGCCCAGGTTGATGAAACGCACATGGGCGTGGTTCAGGTCCGGATGCAGTTCTGTCTGCTCGGCGTCCCTGGGCGGTGTGCCCAGGTCGCGCAGTTGAGAGTGGGCGGCGGTCATTTTTTATCGTCCCAACCCACTTGGTAGAGCTTGCCCAGGGATTTATCCAGGGCTGCACGTACCACCGGCGAGTGCTGGTAGATGTCGACGAACTTGATCACGCGCGGGTCGGTTTTGCTCTTGGGTTGGATCACGAACTGGATCACGTATTCCGGGTGGTCGAGGCCGTCGAACAGCAGCGCCGACTCGGCATCGAAGGTCTTGGACAGGCGGATATACGCCGGGTAGCCCTGCACCAGGTCGGCGTCGTCATAGGCGCGCACCAGTTGCACGGCTTCCACTTGCAGGATCTTGATCTTCTTCGGGTTGGCGACGATGTCTTCTTCGGTGGCCTTGTAGCCCACGCCTGGCTTGAGGGTGATCAAGCCCGCCTTGGCCAGCAGTTGCAGGCCACGGCCGCTGTTGATCGGGTCGTTGGCAATCGCCACGCTGGCGCCTTGGGGCAGGTCGTTGATGCTTTTGAATTTCTTCGAGTACAGCCCGACGTTATTGATGATGCCCGGCGCGTAGGGCACCAGGTCAAAGCCGGCGGCGGCCTTGGCGTTTTCCAGGAAGGGGATGTGCTGGAAGTAGTTCACGTCGATATCGCCGGCGGCCAGGCTGACGTTGGGCGCGATCCAGTCGGTGAATTCCACCAGTTCGACTTTCAGGCCTTGCTTGCCGGCTTCTTCAACGGCGGCTTCCAGGGGAATCGCGAAGGCGGCGGTGGTGCCGATTTTCAGGGGGGCGTCGGCGGCGAATGCCACCGAGCTGAACAAGCCGAGGGCCAGGGCCAGTGCTTTGACTGGGTTATTGAGGAGTGTCTTTTTCATAGTGGATTTCCAGTCATAAGTTATGAGTACAAACAATGCAGATCCAATGTGGGAGGGGGCTTGCCCCCTCCCACATTTTTCGATCAGTGTCGGTAGGTAGAACCTGTGTGTTGTTCAGGGAGGCGGGCGGTGCCCTGGAAGACTTTTTCCCTCAGTGTTCCCTGCTCATACGCGGTCTTGTACGAGCCCCTTCGCTGCAGCTCCGGCACCACCAGATCGATGAAATCCACATAGCTCTCCGGCGTCACAATCCGCGTCAGGTTGAACCCATCCAACCCGGTTTCGCTGATCCAGGATTCCAGCTCATCGGCCACCTGCTCGGGCGAGCCGACCAGGGTGATGTAGCGCCCGCCCAAGGCGTGTTGCTCGAGCAATTTGCGCCGGGTCCAGTCGTTGTTTTGCAGGTTCTTGGTGGCTGATTGAATGGCGTTGCTCTTCACGTACTGGATCGGTTCGTCCAGCTCGTACTCGGCAAAATCAATCGCGGTGGACGCCGAGAAATGCGCGACGCCGGCTTCGGGGCTGGCGTAGCTGAGGTACTCGGCGTGCTTGGCCCAGGCCAACTCCTCGGTAGCGCCGACGATCACGTTGAGGCCCATGAACACCTTGATGTCATCCGGGTTGCGCCCGGCCTCGACGGCGCTGGCGCGCACCTTATCCACTTGCACCTTGGTCGCGGCCTTGTTCTGGCCGCTGATGAACACGCACTCGGCATGCCGCCCGGCAAACAACAAGCCACGGTCAGAGCTGCCGGCCTGGAACAGCACCGGCGTGCGCTGTGGCGACGGCTCGCACAGGTGATAACCCTCCACCTGGTAGAACTCGCCGTGGTGCTCGACCTTGTGCACCTTGCCCGGCTGCGCGTAGACCCGCGCCTGGGGATCGTTGCGCACCGCGTCGTCTTCCCAGCTGCCTTCCCAGAGTTTGTAGAGCACCTCCAGGTACTCGTCGGCCTGGTCGTATCGGCGGTCGTGCTCGACCTGCTCGGTGAGTCCCATGGCCTTGGCGGCGCTGTCGAGGTAGCCGGTGACGATGTTCCAGCCCACGCGGCCACGGCTCAGGTGGTCGAGGGTGGACATGCGCCGGGCGAACAGATACGGCGCCTCGTAGGTGAGGTTGGCGGTGAGGCCGAAGCCAAGGTTTTTGGTCACCGCTGCCATGGCCGACACCAGCAGCAACGGGTCATTCACCGGCAGCTGGATCGACTCTTTGAGCGGCACGTCGATGGAGTTCTGATAGACGTCGTACACACCCACGATATCGGCGATGAACAGACCGTCAAACAGCCCGCGTTCCAGGGTTTGCGCGAGGTCGGTCCAGTACTCGATGGTTTTATATTGGGTGGAGGTGTCCCGTGGATGCGTCCACAGGCCGTGGTTGATGTGCCCGATGCAGTTCATGTTGAAGGCATTGAGCAGGATTTTTTTCTTGGCCATTCAGATGGTCCCCCGCAGTGGCGGGTTTTCATCGTTGAGGTAGTAATTGCCCACGGCGTGATACTTCCAGCGCACCGGGTCGTGCAGGGTGTGCACGCGGGCGTTGCGCCAGTGGCGATCCAGGCCGTGCTCGGCCAGGGTGGCCTGGCTGCCGGCCAATTCGAACAAAGTGCTGCCGGCGGCCAGGGAAATTTCGGTGCTCAGGGCGCGCACTTCGGCGACGGCGATGGAGGCGGCGGCAACCGTTTCGGCATTGCTGTCGGCCTGGGCGCGGTCGAGGTATTCGCCCGAGCGGTCCAGCAGCGCCTCGGCGGCGTGCAGGCGGATGCTCAGGTGGCCGAAGCTCTTAAGCGTCAGCGGGTCCTCGCTGGCCTTGTCGCTGCCGGCGTCGATCCACGGGCGGGTCTTGGTGCGCACAAAGTGCAACGCATCTTCAAAGGCGGCGCGGGCGATGCCGGTGTCGATCGCGGCGTGAAGGATCTGCGCCAGCGGGCCGACGGTGGTCGGGCGTTCGAAGGCGCTCTGGAACGGGATCACGTCCTGTGCCGCAACCCACACGTTATCGAACACCACCGAACCGCTGCCGGTGGTGCGCTGGCCGAAGCCGCTCCAGTCGTCAATCACCTCCAGGCCTGCGCTGTCCCGGGGCACGAACGCCAGTTGCTGCACACCGTGTTCGTCCACTACCGAGGTGGGGATGCGCTGGGCGTAGATCGCACCGGTGGAGTAGAACTTGCGGCCGCTGATGCGAAAACCGTCGCCATCGCGGGTGATTTTCGTCACGCGGTCATGGGCGGTCTTGGTGCCCAGTTCCGCCAAGGCGTTGCCGAACCGCTGGCCGGCGAGCACTTCGGCGTACAGGCGTTGCTGCTGCGCCGGGCTGCCATTTACGCGCAGTACTTCCAGGGCATAGAAATGGTTTTGCGGGATCTGGCCCAACGACGCATCCGCCTGGGCGATCAGGGCGATGACCTTTGCCAGGGTGACGTTGGACACGCCGGCGCCGCCGTACTCCTTGGGCACGCTGATGCCCCACAGGCCGGAGCGCGAGAACACGTCCAGTTCGGGCAGGGGCAGGCGGCGCTCGCGGTCGCGTTGGGCGCTGTCGCGGCGAAAGTCTTCGGCCAGGTCACTGGCGACAATAAGGGCTTGTTCGTCGCTGGTGATAACCGCGACGTGAGTAGAGACAGTCATGTGTGTTCTCCAGAGGTCTGGTCGGTTAAATCCAGGAGTGGCGAGCCGGCAAGGTGCCGTTCAGTCGATAGGCGCCGATGGCGTGATACTTCCAGCGCACCGGGTCGTGCAGGGTGTGCACCCGCGCGTTGCGCCAGTGGCGGTCGAGGTTGAATTCGGCGAGGGTGGCGCGGCTGCCGGCCAGTTCGAAGAGTTTTTCGCTGACCAGCAACGACACTTCGGTGGTGAGCACCTTGGCCTCGGCCACCGCAATCGACGCGCGGGCGGCGGACTGCGCGGTGATCGGCGCGGCGCTGACCTGGTCCAGCACCTGGCCGGCCTTGCGCAGCAAAGCTTCGGCGGCGTGCAGTTCGATTTTCAGCTTGCCGATATCGGCGATCACATACAGGTCATCGCTGGCGCGTTCGACCTTGGCGTCGATCCACGGGCGCGAACGTTCACGCACGAAGGCGATGGTGTCCTCCAGCGCGCCACGGGCGATGCCGGCGTCGATGGCGGCCTGGATCAGTTGCGAGACGGCGCCCTGGATATTCGGGCTTTCGCCGATGCGCCAGTTATCGACCACCAGCTCGGCGTCGACCGGCACGCGCTCCAGCAGCACGGTGCCGCTGGCGGTGGTGCGTTGGCCAAAGCCGGACCAGTCATCGACGATGCGCAGCCCTTGGGTGCCTCGGCGCACAAACGCCATGACCTGCTTGCCGTCATCGTTCAGCGCCTTGACTGCAACCCAATGCGCAAACAGCGCGCCGGTGGAGTAGAACTTCTGGCCGCTGATCACGTAGCCGTCGCCGTCTGCGGTGAGACGCGCCTTGAGTTCCAGGGTGTTTTTGGTGCCACGTTCCGGGCCGCCATTGCCGATGCGCCAGCCGTCGAGGACGCTCTGGAACAGCTGCTTTTTCTGGCGCTCGGTGGCGGCGCCCTGCAACAGGTGCAGGATGCCGAAATGGTTCTGCGGGATCTGCCCGAGTGCGGGGTCGGCCGCGCTGATGATCGCGAATACTTGCGCCAGGGTGGTAAACGACACCTGTGGGCCGCCGTACTCGCGGGGAATGGAAATACTGCCCAGCCCACTGCGGGTGAACTGTTCGATCTGCGCCCACGGCAGCTTGCGCTGCTGGTCGCGCTTGGCGGCTTGCAGGCGCGCGGCCTGGGCCAGCTCATGGGCGGCGGCAAGCGCCTCTGCATCGTTGCGCAGCACGGCGGCCGGCAACAGCAGGGGAGCGACGTCCAGATCACTCTGGGGGGGTGTTAGAGCCAAGTTAGACATCAGCGCCGCTCCTTGGCTGCACGTAATGCCCTGGCGTTGTGCACCGGGGTAATTCTGACCATACCGACCTCGCATTCAATGAAATAGAAACAAAAAAATCAGGAATGTCCGGTGGTCCGGTGTATATACCCTAAGCGTGTTAAATATTTAAATAAACTAACTTTTGGGAATATGCATAGAAGGTCTGTCACCCAGGTTCGCAGGGTGAGCCAAGGGGGCGTGGCCGGTAGCTCTGCGCGGCCTCGGCACGACGGCAGGGTACCCAGGCGGCAATGCGTAATGTGCGGGCCGGCGCCCAACGTGAATTGTTGCCGACGCGGTCCAGGATGCAGTACGTCACCTCCAGCCGGCAGTCATCGCCGGCTTCAACGATGACTTTTGACGGCACCCACACCTGTACCGCCAGGCCGATTCCCCTGGGCTGGATTTTCGGCAGGTCCATGCGCACATCACCCCAGCGCAGCGTGATGGCATCGCCGCTGGCCATGTTCGGGTAAGGCTCGATGGTCAGCGGAATGCCGCGTCGTACCTGACCGCTGTTGACCCCATGGCGACGGATGGTCTCGGGCAGGCCAACCGGGGCGAGGTTCTGGTTTTCGTCGCTGTGCAGGTCGGCAGGCTGGCCGCCCGGGCTGTTGGTTTTGACTCGCACCCGCGTCACGGCCGAGCGTGCAGGGCCATGGCCGATCTGCATGACCTGGTAGTGAACCCGCGCCGGGCCATCGAGTACAAAACTCTCCGGGATTCGCAGGTGGGTAGGCTGGCCGATTTTGCAGGCGGTCACCCGCCGTGAGGCAGCAAAGCAGTTGTTCCAGAACAGCTCGATCAGGTCGCCCTCATCCATGCCCGGATAGGGCGCGATGTCGACTTGCAGGTGGGTGGCGGCAAGGGCATTGATGCCATTTCGAAGGGCCTGGGGTAGCGTCGGGGCGGTGAGCATGCGCGTCATAAGTAATCTCCTTGATGCAGCCAGCAGCAATCGTTCCGGGCCTTTGGCGCGGGTGCGCAAGGGGGCCGAAAGGAACGATTCAGTGAATAGCCGGGATAGGATCCAATCCTCTGGGTGCTAGATAAGAGGGTTGGCCAAGGAGCGTCAATGGCGGCAAAGGGCTAAACGGCGGGTTGGCGCGGATTCAGAAGGGTCTGACTGGGAGCGGGATTTTCAGAGGGTGGCGGCGCGGTGTTTTACCGCTACGGGCGAGGAATTACTGTAGGAACACCGATCGTGGCGAGGGAGCTTGCTCCCTCGCCACAATCAAGCAGTGTTAATGCGCGAGGAATTTGCTCAGGAACTGCTTGGTGCGTTCTTCCCTGGGGTTGGCGAACAACGCCTTGGCTTCGCCTTGCTCCACGATCACGCCCTTGTCGAAGAAGATCACCCGGTTGGCCACGTCCCGCGCAAAACTCATTTCGTGGGTGACGATGACCATGGTGCGGTTTTCTTCGGCGAGGCTGCGAATGGTCGCGAGTACTTCGCCCACCAGCTCCGGGTCGAGGGCTGAGGTGGGTTCGTCGAACAGAATCACCTCCGGCTCCATGGCCAAGGCGCGGGCGATCGCCACACGCTGTTGCTGGCCGCCCGAGAGGCGCCGTGGGTAGGCGTCTTCCTTGCCCGCCAGACCAACCCTGGCCAGCAACTTGCGACCCAGAGCCACTGCGGCATCGCGGGGCATCTTCTTGACCACGGTGGGGCCTTCGATGACGTTTTCCAGCGCGGTGCGGTGGGGGAACAGGTTGAAGTTCTGGAACACAAAACCCACGTGCTGGCGCAAGCGCCGCACCAGGCCTTGCTGCTGGTTGATCGGTTTGCTGCTGTCGATCTCGATGTCGCCGACCTTGATGCGCCCACTGGTGGGTTGCTCAAGGAAATTCAGGCAGCGCAGGAAGGTGGTCTTGCCGGAACCGCTGGGGCCGATGATGGCCACGACTTCGCCAGCCTTGACCTCAAGGTCGATGCCGTTGAGCACCACCTGACCGTTGAATTGTTTGGTCAGTTTTTCAACCACGATCATGCTTCAGGACTCCAGGTCATGCCGGTTGACCCGGTCTTCCAGACGATTTTGCAAATGCGCCAGGATGCTCGCCAAAATCCAGTAGATCAGGGCTGCGGACAGATACATGGTGAAGATTTCAAAGGTACGCGCCGACACCAGTTGCGCCTGGCGAAACAGCTCCGGCACCTGGATGGTGGCGGCCAGCGCCGTGTCCTTGACCAGCGAAATAAAGCTGTTGCCCAGCGGCGGCAACGCCGTGCGCATGGCCTGCGGCAGGATGGCCCGGCGCAGGGTCTGCGCGCGGGTCATGCCGATACTGGCCGCCGCTTCCCACTGGCCGCGCTCGATGGAGGCGATGGCGGCGCGCAGGATTTCACAGGCGTAGGCGGCCATGTTCAGCGAAAAGCCGATCATGGCCGCCGGGATCGGATCCAGCTCGATGCCCACTTGCGGCAAGCCGTAGTAGATCAAGAACAGCTGTACCAGCAAGGGCGTGCCGCGAAAGAACGACACGTAGACGCGGGCAGTCCAGCTCAACAACTTGAAGCGCGACAGGCGCATCAACGCCAGGCCGAAGCCCAGCAGCAAGCCGAAAAACATCCCGCCAAGGCTAAGAATCACCGTGTAGTACGCGCCCTTGAGCAGAAAGGGCGCGGAGTCCAGCGCGAGTTGGAAACCTGCTTCCATTATTGAGTGACGTCAGCGTTGAAGTACTTCTCGGACAGCTTCTTCAAGGTGCCGTCGGCGCGCAGTTTGTCGAGGGCCTTGTTCACGGCGTCGAGCAGTTCAGGCTCGCCTTTGCGCAGGGCAATCCCGGCTTCCTGGCGCGAGAAGGCGTCGCCGGCAGCAGCGGTGTCCGGGGCTTTCTTGGCGTATTCCAGGGCGGCCAGGCGGTCGATCAGGATGGCGTCGATGCGGCCGATGCGCAGGTCCTGGAACTTGGTTGGGTCATCGTTATAGGTCTTGATGATGGCTTTAGGTTGGTTGTCCTTGAGCCATTGTTCGTAGTTGGTGCCCAGGCCCACACCGACTTTCTTGCCGGCCAGGTCGTCGGCGGTCTTGATCGCGTCGACGTTCTTCTTCAGCACCAGCGCCTGGATACCGGACACGGTGTAGGGCTTGGAGAAATCGTATTTCTTTTTACGCTCTTCGGAGATGGTGACCTGATTGACCACCGCGTCCAGACGCTTGGATTCCAGGGCGGCGAGGATGCCGTCCCATGGCGTGGCTTGCAGCTTGACCTTCACGCCCAGCTCTTTGGCCAGCGCTTCGGACAGCTCAACCTCGAAGCCGCTGAGCTTGCCGCTTTCATCGACAAAGCTGAACGGAGGGTAGGTGCCTTCAAGGCCGATCTTGATCTCGCCGGCCTTTTTGATGTTGCCCAGTTGCTCGCCGGCAACGGCTTGGCCCAACAGAGCCAAGCCCAAAGTACCAACGAGTAGCGTGCGACGGAATACGGAAATAGTCATGAAGAGCCCCTGTGTTTTTTTATGTTGAGCGAAGCAGGTGACGCAGTAGTCGTATCCTGCCTTAAAGCGCGGTGCGCGTCTTCGCCTTCGGCGCGACTATAAAGCCGCTTTCTAAGACTTGAAAATAATATAAATCATGTTTGATATTCAATTTTAGAATATCAGGGGAGGTCAAATGTGGGAGGGGGCAAGTCGAATCGTCGCACCGCCCCTCCCACATTTAGATCCCCTGCTGATCCCTGGTGATCCCGGTTTATTCAGTTGAATACGCAGTCGTAGGCAAACAATGCCGGCGCCCCGCCGGTGTGCAGGAAGATGATCGGGCCGTCTTCAAAGCGCTGACGCCCAATGCCATCCAGCAAGCCAGCCATGGCCTTGCCCGTATAAACCGGGTCGAGCAACAGACCTTCCTGGCTCGCCAGAAGTTTAATCGCCGATAAGGTCCCGGCGTTCGGCTCGCCATAACGCGGGCCAAAATATTCGTCCCACAGGATCACCTTGAACGCTTCGGGAATCTCCACGCCGAGCAACTCGGCCGTGCGTTCGGCCAGGCCCTGCACCTTCGGGCGCTGGGCTTCATCGGTGCGCGAGACGGTCACGCCAATCACCGGCAGGTTCGGCAGCGCTTCACTCAACGCCAGGGCCAGGCCGCTGTGAGTACCGGCACTGCCGGAGGCCAGTACCACGGCGGCGAAGTCGAGGCCGCTGGCTTCGATCTGCGCGGCCAACTCCAGCCCGGCGCGCACGTAACCCAGGGCGCCGAGGGCATTCGAGCCGCCGATGGGCACCAGGTAGGGTTTCTTGCCGTTGCTGCGCAGGCGGTCGGCGAGGGCGTTGAGTTGGTCGTCGACATTGTCGAGGTTCTCCACCAGCTCCACCTTGGCGTCGAACAGCTCCAGCAGCAGGCGGTTGCCGTTGCCCAGGTAGTTCGGGTCTTGCGTGCCGGTCGGGTTTTCCAGCAGGGCCACACAGCCCAGGCCGAGTTTGGCCGCGAGGGCGGCGGTCTGGCGCACGTGGTTGGACTGGATGGCGCCGGCGGTCACGAGCGTGTCAGCGCCCTGGGCGATGGCATCGGCGGCCAGGTATTCGAGCTTGCGCAGCTTGTTGCCACCCATGGCCAGTGGCGTGGTGTCGTCGCGCTTGACGTAGATATCCCTGCCCAACCAGGCCGACAGCCGCTCGAGTTTTTCCAGGGCAGTGGCGCCGCCCAGCAGTTCCAGGCGGTTAAAACGGTCGAGCTGTTGTTTGATCATGGTTTCGCACGGTTGATTGAGTATGGGCCGACTATAGGCAGGCACTTTTCATCGGGCAACCGCCAATCGCTTATGTCGGATGGTTCTTAGCATCCCACCATTGGTTCTTAAGGGCGGCCAGGGTGGATACCGTAAAGTGATGGCCATTACGTCAGGAGTGAATACCGTGAGTGAGCGTTCCAGCCATTGGCAATTACAGACCATCGTCAGCCAGCTGCGCAGTGCCCGGGACCAGTGGCGCACGCGCAATGGCCGCCTGAGCGGCGAGCATGGCGGCCGTGAGTTGCCGTCGCGCGAGGCGGTGGCGCAGATTCTTGAGTCGCTGTGCGGCGCGCTGTTTCCCATGCGCCTGGGGCCGGTGGATCTGCGTGAAGAAAGTGAAGACTTCTACGTCGGCCACACCCTCGACGTCGCCTTGAATGCCCTGCTCGCCCAGGCGCGCCTGGAGCTGCGCTACGCCGCGCGCCAAGGCGGCCAGGATGACAGCGAAGTCGACGCCCACGCCATCCGCCTGATCCAGGATTTCGCCCTGGCCTTGCCGTCCCTGCGCAGCCTGCTGGACACCGACGTGCTGGCCGCCTACCACGGCGACCCGGCGGCGCGCAGTGTGGATGAAGTGCTGCTGTGCTATCCGGGGATTCTCGCGGTGATTCACCATCGCCTGGCACACCACCTGTACCGCGCGGGGTTGCCGCTGTTGGCGCGGATCAGTGCCGAGATCGCGCATTCGGCCACGGGTATCGATATCCACCCCGGCGCGCAGATCGGGCCGAGTTTCTTTATCGACCATGGGACCGGTGTGGTGATCGGCGAAACCGCGATCATCGGCGAGCGTGTGCGCATCTACCAGGCGGTGACCTTGGGTGCCAAGCGCTTCCCGGCGGATGAAGATGGGCAATTGCAGAAGGGCCACCCGCGCCACCCGATTGTCGAGGACGATGTGGTGATCTATGCCGGGGCGACGATTCTGGGGCGCATCACTATCGGTAAGGGTTCAACCATCGGCGGCAACGTGTGGCTGACCCGTAGCGTGCCGGCCGAGGCGAATATCACCCAGGCGAACTTGCAGCTTGAGGATGGCGCACAAAAATAAAGACCCTGCACAAAACCAATGTGGGAGGGGGCAAGCCCCCTCCCACATTTAGACTGCATTCCAAATTCAACCCGCAATCGCTGAACGATTTGCCTCCCCCACCCGTCATACCCATCCTTGAGCTAGTGTAGGAATCACCTACCACTCAGCCGTGCGATTAGTCCAAAACCGCCTATCCATGTTTAACTTGAATGTTCGTTCAAGTTAAACCCGGTGGTTCGCTGCCCGCTCACAACAGGAGGCTTACCTTTGCTGAGTCCGTTATTTACAGCCACATTCCCAACCCTCGGGGTGCATCGTTCATGAGTGCATCGTCCACCCCACCCAGCGGCCAAGTGCGCATGAATGCGCCGGTTTTCTACTTTGCCGCCACCGCAATCCTGCTGTTTGGCCTCACGGTCATCGCGATCCCGCAACAGGCCGGTGCCTGGCTGCTGGCCGCGCAAAACTGGGCGGCCAACACGGTCGGCTGGTACTACATGCTGGCGATGACCCTGTATCTGGTCTTCGTGGTGGTCACCGCGCTATCGGGCTACGGCAAGATAAAACTCGGTGCCGACCACGACGAGCCCGAATTCAGTTACCTGTCCTGGGCCGGCATGCTGTTCGCCGCCGGGATCAGCATCACGTTGTTCTTCTTCTGCGTGTCCGAGCCGCTGACGCACCTGGTGCAACCGCCCCAGGGGGCGCCGATGAATGCCGACGCCGCGCGCCAGGCCATGCAGATCCTGTTTCTGCACTGGGGCCTGCATGGCTGGGGCGTGTTCGCGTTTGTCGGCATGGCCCTGGCGTATTTCGCCTACCGGCATAACCTGCCGCTGGCGCTGCGTTCGGCGCTGTACCCGCTGATCGGCAAGCGGATCAACGGCCCCATCGGTTATGCGGTGGATGGCTTCGGTATTATCGCCACGGTGTTCGGCCTGGGCGCCGACATGGGTTTTGGCGTGCTGCACCTCAACTCCGGCCTCGACTACCTGTTCGGCATTGCCCACACCCAGTGGATCCAGGTGGGGTTGATCACGCTGATGATGGGTGCGGCGATCCTCGTCGCCGTGGCCGGCGTCGACAAGGGCGTGCGGGTGATGTCCGACATCAACATGCTGCTGGCCTGTGCGCTGCTGCTGTTCGTGCTGTTTGCCGGGCCTACCCAGCACTTGCTCAACACCCTGATCCAGAACATCGGCGACTACCTCGGCGCGCTGCCGACCAAGAGTTTCGATGTGTACGCCTACGACAAACCGAGCGACTGGTTGGGCGGCTGGACCGTGTTCTACTGGGCCTGGTGGATCGCATGGTCGCCGTTCGTGGGCCTGTTTATCGCGCGGATTTCCCGTGGCCGTACCATCCGTGAGTTCGTGTTCGGCGTGCTGCTGATCCCGCTGGGCTTCACCCTGGCGTGGATGTCGATCTTCGGCAACAGCGCCATCGACCAGGTGCTCAACCACGGGATGACGGCGCTCGGTCAGTCGGCCATTGATGATCCGTCGATGAGCCTCTACCTGCTGCTGGAAACCTACCCGTGGAGCAAGACGGTAATCGCCGTCACCGTGTTTATAAGCTTCGTGTTCTTCGTCACTTCGGCGGATTCGGGCACCGTGGTGCTGTCGACCTTGTCGTCCAAAGGCGGCAACGCCGATGAAGACGGGCCGAAATGGCTGCGGGTGTTCTGGGGCGCGATGACGGCACTGGTCACCAGCGCGTTGCTGTTTGCCGGCAGTATCGACTCGCTCAAGTCAGCGGTGGTGCTGACCTCGTTGCCGTTCTCGCTGATCTTGCTGTTGATGATGTGGGGACTGCACAAGGCGTTCTATCTGGAGTCGCAGAAGCAGATTGCGCAACTGCATTCGTTGGCGCCGGTGTCGGGTTCACGCAAGGGCACGGGCGGTTGGCGTCAGCGTTTGAGTCAGGCTGTGCACTTCCCGTCGCGGGATGAGGTGTACCGCTTCCTCGAGACCACGGTGCGCCCGGCGATTGAAGAAGTGACTGCGGTGTTTGTCGAAAAGGGCCTTAACGTGGTCACCCAGCCGGACCCGTCCAACGACAGCGTCAGCCTGGAAATCGGCCATGGCGAGGAGCATCCGTTTGTCTACCAGGTACAGATGCGCGGCTACTTCACGCCGTCGTTTGCCCGGGGTGGTATGGGTTCCAAGCAGCTCAACAACCGCCGCTACTACCGCGCGGAAGTGCACTTGAGCGAGGGCAGCCAGGACTACGACCTGGTCGGCTACACCAAGGAGCAGATCATCAACGACATCCTCGACCAGTACGAGCGGCACCTGCAATTCCTGCACCTGGTGCGCTGACCTGTAACTCCCCGCAAAGCCCCGTTCTACGGGGCTTTCTTAAATTTAATTTCATCCGTCAAAGCCCGGTTTTGACGCGCAACTGTCATCTGGCCACTGCGTAATTGTGTGAAGCGTTTGACGCTTTCATTTCAGAACAGTGACGGAGACAGGTACCAATGAAGACGTTATTAAGCCCCATGGTGGGTGTCGCCGTGGCGAGCTTTATGCTGTCCGCCCATGCCGATTTCATCGATGACAGCCACGCCGATGTGACCCTGCTCAATCGCTATCTCAACCAGCAGGGGCGGGATGTGGTGAACAGCAATGCCAAGGCCCATAGCATTCGTGATTGGGGCCAGGGTTTCGAGTTCAACTTCAAGTCCGGCTACACCGAGGGGCCGGTAGGTTTTGGCCTCGATCTGCAGGCGTTCTACGGCTTGAAACTCGACTCCGGTGGCGACCTCAACGACAAGGATCACCAGGGCCGCTACCCCGGCAGCATGTTCCCGCTGGACAACGGCAAATCCGCCGACCAGTTCGGTGTGCTCAGCCCGACCTTCAAGATGCGCTTTGCCAAGGACGAGTTGCGCGTGGGTACCCTCTACGGCAACAACCCGGTGCTGGCCAACACCGACGGGCGCCTTTACCAGCAGACCAATACCGGCGTGCAGCTGGTGTCCAAGGACCTCACCGACTTCACCTTCACCGGCGGCGACATCCTCAAGACCAAGATCCGCAACGAAACCGGCGACCAGGGCATGATCACCGCCGGCGGCAACAAAGAGAGCGACCGCTTCCTGTTCGGCGGCGCGGATTACACCGGCATTCGGAACACCACCGTCAGCTTGTGGTACTCCAACCTCGAGGATTACTACCAGCAGTTCTTCCTCGGCGCCAAGCGCCACGACGCCTTGTCAGTGGGTGCCATCGACACCGACCTGCGCATGTTCCGCAGCCTGGGCGTGGGCGGCAACGCCGATGGCGACAAAGACTTTGCGGCGGCGGGCCTATACGGCGACGGCGTGAACAAGGGGCGCATCAACCAGTCCACCGTGAGCCTGCTGGAAAGCTACAGCCTGGACGGTCATACCGTCGGCCTGGGCATCCAGAAAAACAGCGGCGACAGCGACTTCCCCTACCTCGACTCCGGCCTCAACAGCGGCGACAACCGCCAGGGCCCAGGCTCGGGCGCCGACACCCCGGCGCTGACCAACATGCAGTTGAATAAATTCCAGCACGCCGGCGAACGCACCTGGCTGGCGCAATACAAATATGACTTGGGCAAGCTCGGCCTCACCGGCCTGACGTTTTCCGCTGCCTACGCCCATGGCGATGACATCCGCACCGCCCAAGGCACCACCAGCGAATGGGAACGCAACGTCGCCGTGGCCTATCAAGTGCCCACCGGTACCCTCAAAGGCCTGGGCGTGACCTGGAAAAACGCCCACGCCAGCCCGGACATCAGCGGTGCCACCGTGCAAGATGAAAACCGCTTTTATGTCAGCTATGTCGTTCCACTCTGGTAGGCAATTGCTGTAAAACACAGGGGCAGACTTAAGCGATTCAGCTGGTTAAAAGGCCTGGGAATAACCTTATTCCCAGGCCTTATTGGCCTACGTCCAAGAGAGGATTCGATGACTTACATTGCTGCCGAAAACCGCTATGAATCTATCCCGTATCGCCGCGTAGGCCGCAGTGGATTGGTGCTGCCTGCACTGTCCCTGGGGCTGTGGCACAACTTTGGCGACAGCACCCCGATCGACACCCAACGCGCCCTGCTGCGCACCGCGTTCGACCTGGGGATCAACCACTTCGACCTGGCCAACAACTACGGCCCGCCCTACGGCAGCGCCGAGATCAACTTCGGCCGTTTGCTGCGCGAAGACTTCAAGCACTACCGTGACGAATTGATCATCTCCAGCAAAGCCGGTTGGGACATGTGGCCCGGCCCTTACGGCCAGGGCGGCGGTTCGCGCAAATACGTGCTGGCCAGCCTGGACCAGAGCCTGCAACGCCTGGGCGTCGACTACGTGGATATCTTCTACTCGCACCGTTTCGACGCCGACACCCCGCTGGAAGAAACCGCCAGCGCCCTCGCCACTGCCGTGCAACAGGGCAAGGCGTTGTACATCGGTATCTCGTCTTACTCGGGTGTGAAAACCCGCGAAATCGCAGCGTTGCTCAAAGAGTGGAAAGTGCCGCTGCTGATCCACCAACCGGCCTACAACCTGCTCAACCGCTGGGTGGAAAAAGACCTGCTGGACACCACCGAAGAGCTCGGCGCAGGGGTGATTGCGTTCACGCCGCTGGCCCAGGGTTTGCTCACCGACAAGTACCTCAATGGCGTGCCGGCCGATGCGCGAGTGAATCGCCCGGGTGGCGGTTCGTTGCAGGCCAAGCACTTGTCTGAAGCCAACATTGCTCACGTGCGTGCGTTGAATGAGATTGCCCAGCGTCGCGGCCAGAGCCTGGCGCAACTGGCCCTGGCGTGGACCCTGCGTGATCCGCGGGTGACCAGCGCGCTGATTGGCGCGAGCCGGCCGGAGCAGATTATTGAGAACGTGGGTGCGTTGAAGAATTTGAGTTTCAGCGCCGAGGAATTGGCCGAGATCGACCGGTTTGCGCAGGAAGGCGGAATCAACCTGTGGGAAAAACCATCCACCGCTGAATAACCTGACACCACAGGGTCAAAAAAATGTGGGAGGGGGCTTGCCCCCGATGGCAGTGGGTCAGCTACAGATAAGCTGACTGAACCACCGTCATCGGGGGCAAGCCCCCTCCCACATTTGATCTTTGCCAGGCGCTAGAACGGGACATCACCCAAGATGGTCGCCCTGTGCATCACCCGCCGTTGCGGCCGGTAGTCATCTACCGCGTAGTGCTGGGTCACGCGGTTATCCCAGAACGCCACGTCGTTCTCCTGCCAGCGCCAGCGAATGGTGAACTCAGGCCGGGTCGCGTGGGCAAACAGCAGCTTCAAAATCGCCTCGCTTTCAGCCGGTTCAAGTTCATTGATTTTGGTGGTGAAGCCGTCGCTCACAAACAGTGACTTGCGCCCACTGACCGGATGCGTACGCACCACCGGATGCGACAGCGGCGGGTTTTTCTTGCGGGTTTCTTCCCAGCGCGCCAGGTCTTCGGCGGTGTTGCCGAAGCGCTCCAGCGGGAAGGATTTGGTGAAGTCGTGTGTGGCGGTGAGGCCATCCAGCAGGCGTTTGAACGGCGCGGACAAGGCCTCATACGCGGCAATTCCGCTGGCCCACAATGTGTCGCCGCCAAACGCCGGCAGCAGCTTGGCGCTGAGCACCGCGCCGAGGGCCGGGGTGGGTAAAAAGGTCACGTCGGTGTGCCACACGGCGTTGTCGCGCACGTCGGTCACGGCGGTGTCGAGGATCAGCACTTCGGGCTGTTCCGGCACGTTCGGGTAGATCGGGTGAATATGCAGGTCGCCAAAATTCGCCGCGAAACGCGCCTGTTGCTGCGGCGTAACCGCCTGGCCTCGGAAGAACAGCACCGAGTGGGTCAGCAACGCCTGTTCGATGGCGTCGCGCTGTTCCAGACTCAACGGTTGAGTGATATCGACGCCACTGATCTGGGCGCCCAGGGCGGTGCTTAATGGGGTAACGGTCAGGCTGCTCATGCGCTTCTCACTCAATGTGCCTGGCCATGCCAGGGCACCAACTTACGCTGCAGGGCACGCAGGCCCATTTCCATGGCGAAGGCGATCAGGGCGATCACCAGAATCCCCAGCACTACCACGTCGGTGACCAGGAACTGCGCCGCCGACTGCACCATAAAGCCCAGGCCGCTGGTGGCGGCGATCAGCTCGGCAGCCACCAGGGTCGACCAACCCACACCCAGGCCGATGCGCACGCCGGTGAGGATGTCGGGCAGGGCGCTCGGCAGGATCACATGGCGAATCAACTGCGCGCGGGTGGCGCCCAGTGACTGCGCGGCGCGCAGCTTGGCCGGGTCGACGGTACGCACGCCGGTCGCCGTGGCGATGGCGATGGGCGCAAAGATCGCCAGGTAAATCAGCAACACCTTGGACAGCTCGCCGATGCCGCACCAGATCACGATCAACGGCAAGTAGGCCAGTGGCGGGATCGGCCGATAGAACTCGATCAGCGGGTCGAGAATGCCCCGCGCGATACGGTTGGAGCCGATGGCGATCCCCACCGGCACGGCGGTGAGTACGGCAAACCCCAGGCCCAGGCCGATGCGGCTGAGGCTCGCGCCCAGGTGCTGCCACAGGGTGGAATCCATATAACCGGTGGTCGCCAGCAGCCAGCCTTTTTGCAGCACGGCGGACGGCGGCGGCAGGAACAGCGGCTCGATCAAACCGGTGGCGGTCACCGCCCACCAGATCGCCAGCAGCGCGAACAGGGTCAACAGGCTGATCCAGCGCGTGCTCAGGCTGCGCCGCACCGGGACAACGGCGTGCGCCACCGGCTTGGCGGCCGTGGCGGGGAGTTCGTAGCTGCTCATGCGGACACCTGCCGTTGCGAGAACACTTTGCCCAGCACGTGTTCGCGGGTTTCGATAAAGCGTGGGTCGGACTTGATCGCCCGCGCCGATTCACCGGCGGCGTAGCGCTGGCCAAAGTCCAAATGCAGGCGTTCGACGATCTGGCCCGGGTTGGGCGCCAACAGGATCAGGTCGGTAGCGAGGAACACCGCTTCTTCAATGTCGTGGGTAATCAGGAACACCGGCTTGGCCGTGCGCCGCCACACCTGTAGGAGCAATTCCTGCATCTGTTCGCGGGTGAAGGCATCGAGGGCGCCGAAGGGTTCGTCCATCAGCAGCACGCGAGGGTCTGCCGCCAGGGCGCGGGCCAGGCCGACGCGTTGCTTCTGGCCGCCGGAAAGCTGCCAGATACGCCGGCTGTCGAAACCGGCCAGGTCGACCAGGGCGAGCATCTCCCGGGCGCGCACTTCGCGTTGCGCCTTGGGCACGCCGGCCAGCTCCAGGCCGAAGCCGACATTGGCCAGCACATCCTGCCAGGGCAGCAGGGCGTCGTCCTGGAACACCACGCCACGTTCGGCGCTGGGTCCTTTGACCGGCACACCGTCAAGGGTGATGCGCCCGGCGGAGGGTTCGACAAAGCCGGCGATCAGGTTCAACAGCGAAGTCTTGCCACTGCCGGACGGGCCGAGGGCGACCAGCAATTGCTGGGGCCCCAGGTCGAGTGAAATGTCAGACAGTACCGGTTGTGTGGCGCCTGGGTACTGTGCGCTGATGCGCTCCAGTTGTAGCAAGGCCATCGCGATGAACTCCCGAATCAGTTAGTGATGAACTTGGCGCTGACGTAAGGGGCGTAGTCCGGCAGCACGGCGTCGACCTTGCCTTGCTCCTTCAGGAATGCGGCGGTATCGGTCACGGCCTTGGTGGTCGGTGCGCCCAGCAGAGTCACCTGGTCAGCGGCCAGCGGGTAGACGTTGCCTTGCAGCAGCAAGGGGATGTCACTGGCCTTGGCGCCGGAGAGCTTCACCAGTTTGTCGACGTTGCCTTTGTCGGCGAGCCAGGCTTGTGGGTCTTTGCGGTAGGCGGCGTAGGCATCCAGGGTGACCTTGGCGAAAGCCGTGACGATTTCCGGGTGCTTCTCGGCAAAATCCTTACGCACGATCCACGCATCGAAGGTCGGCGCGCCAAACTTGGCCAATTCGCCGGAGGTAATCAGCACCTTGCCGTTTTCCTTGGCCACGCCCAGGGCTGGGTCCCATACGTAAGTGGCGTCGATATCGCCACGCTTCCACGCGGCGATGATGGCCGGCGGTGCGAGATTGAGGATGGTGACTTTCGACGGGTCGATGTTCCAGTGCTTCAGCGCGGCCAGCAGGCTGTAGTGGCCGGTGGATACGAAGGGCACGGCGACTTTCTTGCCGATCAGGTCCTGCGGGCTGTTGATCCCCGAACCATTGCGCGCCACCAGGGCTTCGGCACCGCCGATCTGGGTGGCGACGAGGAAGGTTTCCACCGGCACTTTGCGGGTGATCGCGGCGGTCAACGGGCTGGAACCGAGGTAGCCGATCTGCACGTCACCGGAAGCGATGGCGGCGATGATGTCGGCGCCATTGTCGAATTTGCGCCAGTCGATCTTGGCGTTGGTGGCTTTTTCGTACGCGCCATCGGCCTGGGCAACTTTCGCCGGGTCCACGGTGGTCTGGTAAGCAATAGTCACATCCGCCGCCTGGGCAAACAGGCTGGCACCGGCCAGGGACAATGCGGCCAGAAGGCGCAGAGGGGTAAGCAGTTTCAAGGGGAAGCTCCTCAATCAGGCGGCCGAGGGTCGGCGTGTGAGGAGACTAAATGATCTAAGAATCCGAAAATAAATAACATTTTCGAATTAGCTTATGAGGAGAAAGGTTGAAGCCAATCTTCAGTCTGATGCAGGCAAATGTGGGAGGGGGCTTGCCCCCGATTGCAGTGGATCAGTTAGCTTATCTGTAGCTGACCCACAGCTATCGGGGGCAAGCCCCCTCCCACACTGGACAGAGTAGGTCCTTAGTTACTGATGGCAAGAATGCTTGCCTGGTACGACCCGACAAACACATCAAAATCGCCCACTTCGTTCTGCTCCAGCTCCGCCTGCTGCGCCAGCGACTTACGCGCCAGCTCTTCAAAGCGTGCCTGCTCTTGCGTCGGCAGCGGCTCTTTGCGGAAATGCTCGGCATGCACCTCGCTCTGATGCAGCGAGAACTGCGCAAAACTCTCTTTGCGCTCGGCCATCGCCGCCAGCACCTGGGCCGAAGGGGTCAGGGACGAGTCCTTGATCTTGGCCAGTTGGGCGTCGAGCGCCTGGCTGTGTTCGTTGATGCCGTGGCTTTCATCGAGCAAGGCCGCCAGCGGTGCAATTTTTTCCAGCAGCTCCGTGGCCCATTCCTTCATGTCCACCGGCTCGCCGCCACGCTGCAATTGCAGGCCCGGACGGCGGCCTTCCTTGACCACGCTGAGGAAGTTCGACGTAGCGTTACCGCACTCGTTGTTGGCGAACAGCGGGCTGTCGTTCAGCGCGCAGTACAGCAGGAAGGCGTCGAGGAAACGCGACTCCGGCAGGTCGATACCCATCGGCAGGAACGGGTTGATGTCCAGGCAGCGCACTTCGATGTACTGGATGCCACGGGCCACCAGCGCCTGGATAGGCCGCTCGCCGGTGTAGGTCACGCGCTTGGGGCGGATGTTGGAGTAGTACTCGTTTTCGATCTGCAGGATGTTGGTGTTGAGCTGCACCCACTCACCGTCCTTGTGCGTGCCGACTTCTACGTATGGCGCGTAGGGCGTTGCCACCGCTTCACGCAGGCTGTCGGTGTAGCTCGGCAGGTCGTTGTAGCACGGCGTGAGGCCGGCCTGGGCGTTGCTCTGGTAACCCAGGTCGCTCATGCGCAGGCTGGTGGCGTAGGGCAGGTACAGGGTGTCGGCGTCCAGTACTTCCAGCTGGTGCGAACGGCCGCGCAGGAAACCCGCGTCCAGCGCCGGCGAGGCACCGAACAGGTACATCAGCAACCAGCTGTAGCGGCGGAAATTTCGGATCAGCGCGATATAGGCCGTGGACTGGTAGTCGCGGTCGGTGCCAACAAAGCCCTCAGTCTCCTTGAGCAACGGCCACAGCGCTTCCGGCAGGGAAAAGTTGTAGTGGATGCCGGCAATGCACTGCATGGTCTTGCCGTAACGCAGGGCCAGGCCCTTGCGATAAACGTACTTGAGCTGTCCAATATTGGACGTGCCGTAGTAGGCAATCGGAATATCTTCCTCGGCCGGCAACGGGCACGGCATCGATGGGCTCCACAGGTACTCGCTGCCGAGCTTGCTGTAGGCAAAGCGATGGATTTTGTCCAGGCTGCTCAGGGTATCGGCCGGGTTGGGCAGGGCTGGGGTGATGAACTCCAGCAACGATTCCGAGTAGTCGGTGGTGATCAATTCGTTGGTCAACGCGGCGCCCAGGGCTTCAGGGTGCGGCGTTTGCGCCAGGCGACCCTCACCGGTGACGCGTAAGCATTCACGCTCGATGCCGTGCAAGCAGTGCTCGAGCAGGGAGAGGTGTTCGCGCTTGCCGAGCAGGGCCAGGCGGCGGTTGAGAAGTTCGCTCAAGTTGGATTCCTTCACGCGTCAGTCGCCCCAATATGGGGGTGGGCAAGACGGTCTACAAGGGTGAAGTTGAAACTGGCGTTATCGCCTGGTTTTGAGTCGATTTGGCTCACACTGAAAAAGCCTACTTCACTCCATGAATTGGGCTATAGCGCAGCAAGAAAATTCCGACGCTGTTATCGCAGCGCCGAAATTAACTCAAATCGAGGGTGGGGAGCTATAGGACAGCGAAGGTGCCCTGTGCTTTTGCGACAAGTCGCTCGCCCTGGTACACGTCGGCTTCGACGACCAGGGTGCGCCGACCGGCGTGAATCACCCGGCTGGTGCACAGCACGTCACCGTCTTCCACGGCGCGGATGTAGTTGATCTTGCACTCGATGGTCGCGCTCTGCTGGTCAAACCCATGGGAGCTGGAGCAGGCCAGCCCCATGGTAATGTCCACCAGGCTGAAAATCGCCCCGCCATGGAGCTTGCCCGCGCGGTTGCGCAGGTGCGGCTCCAGGGTCAGGGCCACCTCGGCAACGCCCTCATCCAGGCGTTGCAGGCGGCAGCCGATCAGTTCGCTGAATGCGCTCTGGGTCAAGCCGGCTGGGATCTCCATCAGCGTTTCTTCAACTGCTTGGCGTTGGCGAACAGCGAGGCCATGGCGTTGTTGCCTGGCGCTGCGGTGGCGGTTTCCTTGCGCGGCTGGCTGTTTTCAGAACGGTTCTGCGACTGGCGCGGCGCCGAGCCCGGGCGTGCGCCACGGGCACCGTCGATTTTCTCGCCGGGGGTATCGCTCATGCGCATCGACAGGCCAACGCGTTTGCGCGGGATATCGACTTCCATGACCTTGACCTTGACCACATCACCGGCTTTCACCGCTTCACGCGGATCCTTGATGAACTTCTCCGAAAGCGCAGAGATATGCACCAAACCGTCCTGATGCACGCCAATGTCCACAAAAGCGCCGAAGTTGGTCACGTTGGTGACCACGCCTTCAAGGATCATCCCCAGCTCCAGATCCTTGAGATCTTCGACGCCGTCCTGGAACTCGGCGGTCTTGAACTCGGGACGCGGGTCACGGCCAGGTTTTTCCAGCTCTTGCAGGATGTCGGTGATGGTCGGCACGCCGAAGGTTTCGTCGGTGTACTTTTTCGGGTCCAGGCGCTTGAGGAACGCGGCGTCGCCGATCAGTGAGCGGATGTCGCGGTCGGTCTCGGCGGCAATGCGCTGCACCAGCGGGTAGGCTTCCGGGTGAACGGCGGACGAATCCAGCGGGTTGTCGCCATTCATCACACGTAGGAAGCCGGCGGCTTGTTCGAAGGTTTTTTCGCCCAAACGTGCGACTTTTTTCAGTGCTGCACGTGTTTTGAACGCGCCGTTTTCGTCACGGTGAGTGACGATATTCTGCGCCAGGGTGGTGTTCAGGCCGGAGATACGCGCCAGCAGCGCAACGGAGGCGGTGTTCACATCCACGCCGACCTTGTTCACGCAGTCTTCCACCACCGCGTCCAGGCCGCGCGCGAGTTTCAGCTGCGACACGTCGTGCTGGTACTGGCCGACGCCGATGGATTTAGGATCGATCTTCACCAGCTCGGCCAGCGGGTCCTGCAGGCGACGGGCGATGGACACCGCGCCACGGATCGACACGTCGAGGTCCGGGAATTCCTTGGAAGCCAGTTCCGACGCCGAGTACACCGAAGCGCCGGCCTCGGAGACCATGACCTTGGTCATCTTCATGGCTGGGTATTTTTTAATCAGCTCGGCGGCCAGCTTGTCGGTTTCACGGCTGGCGGTGCCGTTGCCGATGGCAATCAGGTCCACGGCGTGCTTGGCGCACAGCGCGGCCAGGATCGCCAGGGTCTGATCCCACTTGTTGTGCGGCACGTGCGGGTACACCGTGGCGTGGTCGAGCAGCTTGCCGGTGGAGTCGACCACGGCAACCTTGCAGCCGGTACGCAGGCCCGGGTCGAGGCCCAGGGTGGCGCGCGGGCCGGCCGGGGCGGCCAGCAGCAGGTCGTGCAGGTTGTGGGCGAACACGTTGATCGCCTCGGTTTCGGCGCCGTCGCGCAGTTCGCCGAGCAGGTCGGTTTCCAGGTGGGTGTAGAGCTTGACCTTCCAGGTCCAGCGCACGACCTCACCGAGCCACTTGTCCGCAGGACGATTCTGATTCTGGATGCCGAATTGTTGACCGATCATGCCTTCGCACGGGTGCATGGTGCCCGGCAGCTCGTCGCCGACTTTGAGTGCGGAGCTGAGAATACCTTCGTTGCGCCCGCGGAAAATCGCGAGTGCACGGTGGGACGGCATGCTTTTCAGCGGCTCGTCGTGCTCGAAGTAATCGCGGAACTTGGCGCCTTCTTCCTCCTTGCCGGCGATAACGCGGGCGCTGAGGATGGCTTCCTGCTTGAGGTAGGTGCGCAGTTTTTCCAGCAGGCCGGCGTTTTCGGCGAAGCGTTCCATGAGGATGTACTTGGCGCCTTCGAGGGCAGCCTTGACGTCGGCGACGCCTTTTTCGGCGTCGATGAAGCGCGCGGCTTCGGCGTCCGGGGTCAGCGACGGGTCGTTGAACAGGCCGTCGGCCAGCTCGCCCAGGCCCGCTTCCAGGGCGATCTGGCCCTTGGTGCGGCGCTTTTGCTTGTAGGGCAGGTAAAGGTCTTCGAGGCGGGTCTTGGTGTCGGCGAGCTTGATGTCGCGCTCGAGTTGCGGGGTCAACTTGCCCTGTTCCTCGATGCTGGCGAGGATGCTGATGCGCCGTTCGTCGAGTTCTCGCAGGTAGCGCAGGCGCTCTTCCAGGTGACGCAATTGGGTGTCGTCGAGGCTGCCGGTCACTTCTTTACGGTAACGGGCGATGAAAGGCACCGTGGAGCCTTCATCCAGTAGCGCGACGGCCGCTTCGACCTGTTGTGGGCGTACACCGAGTTCCTCGGCGATGCGGCTGTTGATGCTGTCCATAAAACCACCTGAAATTCTGAAAATCAGCTCGCAGGCCCGGAAAACAAGGCCCGGCAAGGCTGGTTGAGCGGCCCGACTGGCGCCGCTGCCTGGGTCAAGAGGCAGCCTATTGACCCTCGAAATCGAAAAAATCACGACAAGCGGGTAAAAAAAGCCCGGCAGTAAACGGTAACGATCTGGCGTTGCCCTGCACGAAGGCGCCGCATTATAACCAGCGTTCTGCACTTGAGGGGTACTGCGCCAGCTGTTGTAGGACGCGGCCTCGCTGGTAGTACAGGAAAAATCTGCTAACAATGCACACGGTGCGTATAACGGCAGCTACGCCATAATGCGCGCCGAGATAAGAGGAGCATCCAATGAGCAGCACTGCACAAACTGCTGAAGGCGAAAAAATTCTCATCGTTGATGACGATCCGGGGCTGAGCAGCCTGCTGGAGCGGTTTTTCAACTCCAAGGGCTATCGTGCCCGCGCGGTGCCAAACACCGAGCAAATGGACCGCCTGCTGGGGCGTGAAGTATTCAACCTGGTCGTACTCGACCTGATGTTGCCCGGCGAAGACGGCCTGTCGGCCTGCAAACGCCTGCGCGGCGCGAACAACCAGATTCCGATCATCATGCTCACCGCCAAGGGCGATGAGCTGAGCCGCATCAAGGGCCTCGAGCTGGGCGCTGATGACTACCTGGCCAAGCCGTTCAACCCTGACGAGTTGATGGCCCGGGTCAAAGCCGTATTACGCCGCCAGGCACCGCCCGTCCCGGGCGCGCCGGGCAGCGAAGATGAAAGCGTGACCTTTGGCGACTACGAACTGTCGCTGGCCACCCGTGAACTCAAGCGCGGCGACGAAGTACACATGCTCACCACCGGTGAGTTCGCTGTGCTCAAGGCGCTGGTGATGAACGCTCGCCAGCCGCTGACCCGCGACAAGCTGATGAACCTGGCACGTGGCCGGGAATGGGACGCCCTGGAGCGATCCATCGACGTGCAGATTTCCCGTCTGCGCCGGATGATCGAGCCGGATCCGTCCAAGCCTCGTTATATCCAGACGGTGTGGGGCGTGGGTTATGTGTTTGTGCCGGATGGCACCGCAACCAAGTGACCGATGATTTGCAGGGCGGGTATCCTGGCGTTTGACCCCATGAGGGTCGACGGGATGCCCGGCGTCTGCAATTCTGCGAGCGCCGCTCGTTCCTGCAAGGTGTTTAGCTGTCATCTATGAAAACCCCGCTGTGGTTCCCGCAAAGTTTCTTCTCCCGCACCCTTTGGCTGGTGCTGATCGTCGTTCTGTTCTCCAAGGCACTCACGCTGGTTTATCTGTTGATGAACGAAGACGTGCTGGTGGATCGGCAGTACAGCCACGGTGTTGCCCTGACACTGCGTGCCTATTGGGCCGTAGACCCGGAAAACCGCGAAAAGGTAGCCAAGGCGTCGACCTTGATTCGGGTTGACGGTGCCGGCGTGCCGGAAGGGGAGCAGCATTGGCCCTACAGCGAGATCTACCAGCGCCAGATGCAGGCCGAACTGGGGGATGACACCGAGGTGCGGTTGCGCATGCATGTCTCGCCTGCGCTGTGGGTGAGGGCGCCAAGCCTGGGCGATGCCTGGATCAAGGTGCCGCTGTACCCGCATCCACTGCGGGGGCAGAAGATCTGGAACGTACTGGGCTGGTTCCTGGCAATCGGGCTGCTTTCAACGGCGTCGGCGTGGATTTTCGTGCGCCAGCTCAACCAGCCGCTCAAGCGCCTGGTGTTTGCCGCGCGCCAGCTGGGGCAGGGGCGCAGTGTGCGCCTGCCGGTCAGCGATACGCCCAGTGAGATGACCGAGGTCTACGGCGCGTTCAACCAGATGGCGGAGGACGTCGAACAGGCCGGGCGTGAGCGCGAGCTGATGCTGGCGGGCGTGTCCCACGACCTGCGCACACCGTTGACGCGACTGCGCCTGTCCCTGGAGCTGATGGGCAACCACACCGACCTCACCGATGACATGGTGCGCGATATCGAGGACATGGACGCGATTCTCGACCAGTTCCTCGCGTTTATCCGCGATGGCCGTGATGAGGTGGTGGAAGAAGTCGATCTGACCGACCTGGTGCGTGAAGTGGTGGCACCCTACAACCAGAACGGTGAGCAGGTGCGCATGCGCCTGGAGCCGATCCAACCGTTCGCGTTGCGCAGGGTGTCGATGAAGCGCCTGTTGAACAACCTGATCGGCAACGCCTTGCACCACGCGGGTTCCGATGTGGAAGTGGCGGCGTACGTGTCCGGCGACAGTGCTGCGCCTTATGTGGTGCTGAGCGTGATGGACCGAGGGGCGGGCATCGACCCGGATGAGCTGGAAGGTATCTTCAACCCCTTCACCCGTGGCGACCGTGCCCGGGGTGGCAAGGGCACCGGCTTGGGCCTGGCGATTGTGCGGCGGATTGCGTCGATGCACGGCGGTAACGTCGAGCTGCGCAATCGTGAGGAGGGCGGGCTGGAAGCGCGGGTGCGTTTGCCGCTCGGCTTGATGTTGCCAAGAGACGCGGTCTAGAACGCAACGCAGATCAAAATGTGGGAGGGGGCTTGCCCCCTCCCACATTTAGTTATGTAGTGTCAGTGGGAGCGGTTGTTAACCCTTGCCCTTGGTCCGAGTCATATTCGGCCCACCATTCTTCTCCAGATGCTGAATGATGATCCCTGCCACATCCTTGCCCGTGGTGGTCTCGATCCCTTCCAGCCCCGGCGATGAGTTCACTTCCATCACCAGCGGCCCATGGTTGGAGCGCAGGATATCCACCCCCGCCACGGCCAACCCCATCACCTTGGCTGCCCGCAGCGCGGTCATGCGTTCTTCCGGGGTGATCTTGATCAGGCTCGCGCTGCCGCCGCGGTGCAGGTTGGAGCGGAACTCGCCCGGCTTGGCCTGGCGCTTCATCGCTGCAATCACCTTGTCGCCGACCACGAAGCAACGGATATCCGCACCGCCGGCTTCCTTGATGTATTCCTGCACCATGATGTTCTGCTTGAGGCCCATGAACGCCTCGATCACTGACTCGGCGGCCGTCGCGGTTTCACACAGAACAACACCGATGCCCTGGGTGCCTTCCAGTACCTTGATCACCAGCGGCGCGCCGTTGACCATCTCGATCAGGTCCGGGATGTCATCCGGGGAGTGGGCAAAACCGGTGACCGGCAGGCCGATGCCCCGGCGCGACAGCAGTTGCAGCGAACGCAGTTTGTCCCGCGAGCGCGCAATCGCCACCGATTCGTTGAGGGGGAACACGCCCATCATTTCAAACTGGCGCAACACCGCGCAGCCGTAGAACGTCACCGAGGCGCCGATACGCGGGATCACCGCATCGAAGCCTTCCAACGGCTTGCCCCGGTAGTGGATCTGCGGCTTGTGGCTGGCAATGTTCATGTAGGCACGCAACGTGTCGATCACCACCATTTCATGGCCACGTTCGGTGCCGGCCTCGACCAGGCGGCGGGTGGAATACAGACGCGGGTTACGCGACAGCACAGCAATCTTCATGCAGCACCTGGGACAGAAATAGTAGAGACCGGGAACACCGGCTTGTCTTGAACGTACTTGACGCCGGGGTTGACCACCAGATGGCCGTCAATCAGCGCCTTGGAACCCAGCAACAGCCGGTAACGCATGGCTTTGCGGCAGGCCAGGGTGAATTCCACCCGCCATACCCGATCACCCAACGCGAGGGTGGTGCTGATCACATAGCGCACCTGCGCATGGCCGTTGGAGCTCTTGATGGTTTTCATCGTCACCAGAGGCGCTTCGCAGCGGCGGTGACGCAATTGCACCACGCTGCCCAGGTGTGCGGTAAAGCGCACCCACTGCTCACCGTCGCGTTCAAACGGCTCGATATCGGTGGCATGCAGGCTGGAGGTGCTGGCACCGGTGTCGATCTTCGCGCGCAGGCCTGCCACTCCCAAGTCGGGAAGTGCCACCCACTCACGCAGACCCACAACGGTCAAATGGTCAAATGTCTTCAATATGGGTAACCGGTCAATTTGCCCAGGCGCGGGGAGAAACCTCGGCCAGGGCTTTGAATGCAGGCTTGGCGAACCAGTAGCCCTGCATCAGAAATATTCCACAGTCGGACAGGAAATCGCGCTCGCCGGCACTTTCGATGCCTTCGGCGATGACAGTAACCCCCAACTGCTCACAGATTGTGACAATCCCCTGGACGATTACCTGCCGGACACGATCCTGGTCGACATCGCGGATGAGTGCCATGTCGAGTTTGATCAAGTCAGGTTGGAAATCGGCCAGCAGATTCAGCCCCGAATAGCCCGCGCCGAAATCGTCGATGGCGGTCTTGAAGCCGAATTCGCGGTATTCACGCAGAATATTCGTCAAATGGCGATAGTTATCTACGTGCTCGCTTTCCAGCGTCTCGAAAATCAGTTGGTTGAGCGGAAAATTGTGCGCCCGAGCCGCTTCCAGCGTACTGCGAATGCACAACTCCGGACGATACACGGCGTTGGGCATGAAGTTGATGGACAGGTGGCTTTGCATGCCCAATGCGGCGGCCTGGGCAATTGCCTGAGTACGGCAGCGCTGGTCAAAGCGGTAGCGATTGCGGTCATTGACCTGCTCCAGCACTGACATGGCCCCTTCGCCGTTGATGCCGCGCACCAGGGCTTCGTTGGCAAAAACCGAATGGTCTCTAAGGTCTACGATAGGTTGGTAGGCAAAAGCAAAATCGAACCCCAGCGGCTCGCTTTGCTGGCACCCCACGCACCGCTGGTTGGGCGAGGTGAGTGAAAGGGGAAAGTCGGTCACAGTAAATCCTCGCGAAAACGGGGTGCTACCTGGCGTATCTTAGGTGAGCCTTGGGGTTTATGCGTCGAAGGGTTTCAACGTTAAAGTTGCGACATTTTTCAGAGCGAGGAATTCAAGTGGCTCAAAAGCAGGAAGAGGAAGAAAAGGTCCGGTTGGACAAGTGGCTGTGGGCGGCGCGTTTCTTTAAAACCCGTGCCCTGGCCAAGGCTGCCATCGAGAGCGGCAAGGTGCACCATCGCGGTGAGCGCTGCAAGCCAGGCAAGGAACCGCGCGTCGGAGACGAGTTTCAGATTCGCGCAGGGTTTGATGAAAAAACCGTTGTGGTCCAGGCGCTTTCCATCGTGCGCCGGGGTGCGCCGGAAGCGCAGGCGTTGTACGCCGAAACCGAAGCCAGCATTGCCAAACGCGAGAATGCGGCGGCCATGCGCAAGGCGGGTGCCATCGGCATGACCACCGACGGCAAACCGAGCAAGAAGCAGCGCCGCGACCTGTTCAAGTTTCGCGGCAGTGGCAACGATGATTGACGGCGTAAATCGTGCAGCACGAATGCGCTCAAAATGTGGAAGGGGTTAAGCCCCTCCCACATTTGGCCTGCGGTGTTAATAAGATGTGCGCATGACGCTCAATCGTCCGATCAGCGGCAGCTTGCCAAGTAATCCGAAGATTGGCGTCGTTGCTCGTAACAACGCGCCCGACACCTTTGCCGCAAACGGCGTGTAATAGCCCCAACCCAACGCCAACAGGGCCAGCAGCACGCCGCCGATATAATCGTCTTGCCCCCAGTGCGCGCCCGCCACCAGCCGCGGCATCATGAACAACAGCGCCAAGCCCCAGATCACCAGCACCTGGCCGATGCGTTTGGCAAACACCGTCATGAACATACCCCAGATAAGCAACACCGACGCATGATCCCCCGGGAAACTCTGGCTCGAGCGGTCCTTCAACTCCCAGGTTTTTTCCAGCCCCGGGAAGTAGTCGCTCATCTGGATCGCCCCGGCGATCACCATCGACGGGCTACTGTGCTGCCAGCCCATCTGTGCCGCGAGTTTGGAAAACAGCATGCGGATAAACAGCAACAGCAGCAGAATCGCGACAAACCCCAACACGGCCTGGCGTACCTGCACGGCCTTGAACACCCAATCGCCACGAATCAACAGCGCCAGCAGAATCACCCCGACCACCGCATCAAACGGCCGCAAACTGGCCACGGCCCACACGTGCAGCCATGTCGAGTTGCTCGCCAACGGGTCATTGAGCAAATGAAACAGCCACTCGTCGAAAATCACACACAGCATCTGGCCCGTGGGCCACAGCCAAAAACACAACAGCCCGACAGCAACTAGATTGCACAGAGCCCATCGCCGGAGGTCCCACTTGGCTTGGAACAAACCCGGATTGTTCATAAACTGTCCCTCTTCGCTCAATTAAGCTCTCCGCTTCCAGGAGAAAGCCGCACCAAGATGGTGCTAAAGCGTTTAATTTTATAAACCTTGTAATCAATTTGTCATCAATTCAGATACCCAGACCTATGACTGATCTACCGGATACCGACTTCACCCAACGCTTCATCTTCGACGAGAACGACGCCCGCGGCGAACTGGTCTCGCTGGAGCGCAGCTATGCCGAAGTCCTCGCCAAGCACCCCTATCCGGAGCCGGTCGCGCAACTGCTCGGTGAGTTGATGGCGGCAGCGGCGCTGCTGGTAGGCACCATGAAGTTCGACGGTTTGCTGATCCTGCAGGCTCGCTCCGAAGGCCCGGTGCCGATGCTGATGATCGAGTGTTCCAGCGAGCGCGAAATCCGTGGCCTGGCCCGTTACGACGCCGACCTGATCGCGCCGGACGCCACCCTGTCCGACCTGATGGCCAACGGCGTGCTGGCGATCACCGTCGATCCGACGGAAGGCCAGCGCTACCAGGGCATCGTCGACCTCGACGGCGAAACCTTGTCGGACTGCTTCACCAACTATTTCGTGATGTCCCAGCAAGTCGGCACCAAGTTCTGGCTCAACGCCGACGGCAAGCGCGCCCGTGGCCTGTTGCTGCAGCAATTGCCCGCCGACCGTATCAAGGACGACGACGAGCGCACCGACAGCTGGCGCAAGCTGACCGCCCTGGCCGGCACCCTGACCGCCGAAGAGCTGCTGGGCCTGAACAACGAAACCATCCTGCATCGCCTGTATCACGAAGAGGCAGTGCGCCTGTTCGACGAGCAGTCCCTGCGCTTCAACTGCAGCTGCTCGCGCGAGCGCTCGGCCAATGCCCTGGTGAGCCTGGGCCTGGAAGATGCGCAGAATCTTGTAGTGGAGCACGGCGGGCATATCGAGATTGACTGCCAGTTCTGCAACCAGCGCTACCTGTTCGATGCCGCCGATGTCAGCCAATTGTTCGCCGGCGCGGGCATCGACACCCCCTCGGACACCCGCCACTAAAACGTTTAAGCACAGGTAAATCACCTGACGAATGCCGGATTAGCGCTGTTCTGACGGGAGGGCCCTACTCTTTTTGGGCTTTTCTGGCATAATCCGGCCCACTTTTTTCGCGGTAGTAGTGCGCAACTTTCTACTACAAAACGTTTGGAGCACTCGGCCATAGGCCGACGGGGAACCTCATGACGCAAGCCAATAACGCCGTATACACCGATCTGAGTGTTGACGATCTGGTCAAAGAAGCCCTGCAGCGCGGTGAAGGCGTGCTTGCCGATACTGGCGCGCTGGTTGTAGAAACCGGTCACCGTACCGGCCGTTCTCCAGTGGACCGTTTCATCGTTGAAGAGCCTTCCACCCAGGACGCAATCGCCTGGGGCCCGATCAACCGCAAGTTCCCGGCCGACAAGTTCGACGCCCTGTGGGCTCGCGTCGAGGCATTCAACAACGCGCAAGAGCACTTCGTTTCCCACGTTCACGTAGGGGCTGCAGAAGACCACTACCTGGCCGTGAAAATGACCACCCAGACTGCCTGGCAGAATCTGTTCGGTCGTTGCCTGTTCATCAACCCGGCCCAGTACAACCCGGCCGGTCGTGATGAATGGCAAGTGCTTAACGTGGCCAACTTCGAGTGCGTGCCTGAGCGTGACGGCACCAACTCCGACGGCTGCGTGATCCTCAACTTCGCGCAGAAAAAAGTCCTGATCGCCGGCATGCGTTACGCCGGTGAAATGAAAAAAGCCATGTTCTCGGTACAGAACTTCCTGCTGCCGGCCTCCGACGTACTGCCGATGCACTGCGCCGCCAACATCGGCGAAGCCGGCGATGTGACCCTGTTCTTCGGCCTGTCCGGCACCGGTAAAACCACCCTGTCGGCCGACGAAAGCCGTTACCTGATCGGTGACGACGAACACGGCTGGGGCGAAGGCGTGGTGTTCAACATCGAAGGCGGTTGCTATGCCAAGTGCATCGACCTCTCCGAGAAGAACGAGCCGGTCATCTGGAAAGCCATCAAGCACGGCACCGTGCTGGAAAACGTGGTGATCGACGATGCCAAGCACGCCGACTACACCAACGTCAGCCTGACCCAGAACAGCCGCGCTGCCTACCCGCTGGAGCACGTTGCCAAGCGTTCCGAGAAGAACCTGGGCGGCGAGCCAAACGCGGTCATCTTCCTGACCTGCGACCTGACCGGCGTACTGCCGCCGGTGTCGATCCTCAGCGAAGAACAAGCGGCGTACCACTTCCTGTCCGGCTACACCGCACTGGTGGGCTCGACCGAAATGGGTTCCGGCGGCGGCATCAAGTCGACCTTCTCCACCTGCTTCGGCGCGCCATTCTTCCCACGCCCAGCCGGTGAATACGCAGAATTGCTGATCAAGCGCGTACGCGGCTTCGGCTCCAAGGTCTACCTGGTCAACACCGGCTGGACCGGCGGCGGCTACGGCGTCGGCAAGCGCTTCAACATCCCGACCACTCGCGGCGTCATCGCAGCGATCCAGAGCGGCGCGTTGATCGGTGCAGAAACCGAACACCTCGACACCATCAACCTCGACGTGCCACTGGCCGTACCGGGCGTTGAAACCGGCCTGTTGAACCCACGTAACACCTGGGCTGACAAGGCTGCTTACGACGAAGCGGCGAAAGCGCTGGCTGGGTTGTTCATCGAGAACTTCAAGAAGTTTGAAGTGAGCGATGCGATCAAGGCTGCGGGTCCTAAGTTGTAAGAGTCGTTTGCTGTTAAAAAGCCGCCCTTAGGGGCGGCTTTTTTGTGCGTGCTGGGTCAGTGTGCGATGTGCAAAACCACCGCCCCAACCAACACCAGCACAACTCCCAGCACCTGTACCGCCGACAACCGCTCCTTGAAAAACACAAACCCCAGAATCGCCGCAATCCCGCCCGACAACGTACTGATCACCGTCACCACCGAAACCGACCCGGCCATCGCCCCCCACGAAAACGCCGAGAACCCACCGAGGTTCATCAGGCTCGCGCCGGTCAGCGTTGCGCAGTTTTTCAGCGGCGGAATCTTCAGCCCGTCCTTGATCTTCAGCACCATCACCACCAGCACGCACAGGCCCACCAGGTAACCGAGCCAGAGCATGGTGATCGGCCCCAGTGCGGGCAATGTGTAGCGGCCCTGCAGCCAGAAGCTGGTGCCGTAGAGCAGCGCCGCGAGCATGGCGTAGGCGATGGCGCGGTTTGAGCTGTTGTGGGGGGCGCCGGTGTCTTTGTGGATGCTGGAGAGGATCACGCCGGCGACGCACAGGGCGATGCAGCCGAGTTGGATCGCGCTGATGTGTTCGCCGCTGGCCCATGACAGCAGGGTGGTCACGACGCCGTAGGAGGTCACCAGTGGCGCGACGATGGCGGCTTTGCCCAGAGCGAAGGCCTTGGACAGCGCCAGGGCGCCGGAGACGGTGAACAGTGCGGCGGCGATGCCCATCAGCCAGACGCTCAACGGGGCATTGAGGGATTTGAGCAGGAAGGCCGGGAAGATGACCAGCAGCAAGGTCATGATCAGGAAGCCCAGGGCCTGCCCGAAGTACACCGCGCGTTTAACGCCTACGGCGCGGGCATTGAGGCCCACGAGAAAATCCGTGCCGCCCCAGAGCAGGGCGGCCAGCAGGCCCATTATTACGTCCATGTAAGGTCCTTGTTCGGGTTGGCGCAAAGCTGATTGCAGAACTAATTAATGTGGGAGGGGGCTTGCTCCCGATGGCTGTGGATCAGCAAATACTTCAGTGACTGACACACTGCTATCGGGGGCAAGCCCCCTCCCACATTTGAAGCTCTGCGTTGTTCAGATCAGCTCAGGTTTTCCAGCGTCTGCGTGTCCCAGCTGTTGGTTTTGATGGCCAGGTAAAGCATCCCAATGGTCAACGGTACCTTTTCGCCGCGGCCCTTGGCCCGGCGCTTGAGGAACACATCAAAAATCGGCGGGTTGAAGTAACGATAAGTGTCGTAGTCGCCGAGGTCGAGGGAAAACTCCTCCTCCAGCACTTCCATGAGTTGCTTGGCCTCACCGCCGTCGCAACCCAGGTCGAAGTTGATGGAGGTTTGCAGGCGAATGGTCTTGTGTTTCGGCAGGCCGATTTCTTCGTGCAGCAGCTGCAAGAGGCGCTGCATGGCGGGGTCTTCGGGGAAGTTGGGGGCGAGGTTCATGGTGGGGGCACGCAGGAGTGGGTGAAGGGGCTGGTTGGGTTGCCGGCGGTATTTGTTTCGGGTGATGAAGAGTGCCAAGCCTATCAAGAATATGAAGACAGGCAGGAAGGGCATTCTGAGGATTATTGCTACGTAGGGTAGTAGGAAGGTCAGAGTTACGCCGGTTGCCAGAAGGGCGAGGGCGAAGCGCTTTCTGAGCGTGGGGGTTGTGATCTGGACGTGCAGCACCCAACAGGTAAAGAGAAAAAAAGCTGATTGAAGACATAGGGCCATATGACTAAGACTCGTCTGAGTAGATATGCATTGAGAGTGTTGACCGCTGCGGCCCTATACCTCCTCTTACATTGGCATCCAGGCCAATGATTATGTCCCCTGCGTGATATCTGCGAAGCTCGCCGGAAATCGTATCGTCAACCAAGCCTGCGCTGACCGCTGAAATGACAATTTCTGGGGCGGCAACGGCTCCGGAAATTATTTGTTTGATGAGCACGTTTTGGTCATTTAGCCGATCGGCTTGAGCCCGTTTCAATGGCTTAGAAATGGCGACCGCCATATCGCACGGTAAATCTTTAGCCAGCATTTTTTGGTACAAGCGGCTTATTTGATCGCGAACGTCGTGCGCCGCCTTTTCGGCTTCCAGCAGACATAGGTTGGCTAATGTATGTCGATTTTCAGGCACGACAGTGAAGCGAAGCACGTTGAGACTGACGCCGTGGTGTCCAAAGTGGTGAGTCCTTTCGATGTTCACAGGTTTTTGCCGATGAAGTTGAGGAGGCGTTAGTTTCGGTCAGGCGAAGGGGCTTTATATAGAGGGTCGAACGAGTGTTTGAAGCAGTTTAGGAAAGGGGCTACGCGCGTTTTGGTGCCTTCTTACAGATGCTTCCGGCATTTGCTATTTGACAGTGATTTTCTGACCCGCACCCAGCCGGTTTGAGAGTCTGGGCTTGCCCGAGATTGTGGTGATTCAGGTTGAGAAATATAGCCTGATACTCCGCAATCGCAGGCAAGCCAGCTCCCACAGTTTTAGCTCAGTGGCTGGCTGGTTGGTATTTGCTTATCGACCGTCGTTTGCAACTGGACGTGCTGCGCAGCTTCCAGCAAATCGCAGCCATCCTGAACGAGCAGGTACAGGCCATTGATGATGTGGCAAATGTCTTTGAGGTCGGCGTGTTCGTAGGTCAGGCCGGAGAAGGTTTCGAGCAAGTCGGTGGCAGCGCGGATGTGTTGGTGTGCGATGGACTGGATGTCATAAAACCACGTCACATTCTCCACAAAAAATCCGCCAGCATCCTGAATTCAGCGTATGTTTCACCGCAAAATCTTGTCGGACGATTCCGTCCACTACTTAAAGGGAGTTAAGCATGGGTTTGCTGCGTGTCGCTTCGGCGATGTCTTTGTGTGCGGTGGCTTTTGCGGTCCAGGCCGAGCAGTTGCCGATTGAAGTGCTGAGTGCGGTGGTCAAGGACCAGAAAATCGCCGACGCCGAGGTGTTGCTGCAACGCAACGGCGCACAGAACGTGGTGGGGCGCACCAATGCCCAAGGCCAGGTCACCCTCACCAGCGAAGCCGCGGATGACGCCAGCAACCTGCTGATCATCAAGAAGCCTGGCTATTCCAACCTGGTGGTGAAGTGCCCGTGCAAGGGTATGACTTACGCCATCAGCCCGGTGATGGAAAACCTCGATGGCCTGCGCGTGGTGCTGACCTGGGGCAAGACCCCGGAAGACCTCGATTCCCATATGATTTTCCCAGGCAACAACATCTACTTCGAAAACCAGAAAGGCGACGACGCTGAACTGGACGTGGATGACGTCGACAGCTACGGCCCGGAAACCATCACCCTGCAGAAAAAACACTACGGCGAAAGCTACGTGTATGCCGTGCATGACTTCACCAACCTTGCCAACCCGGGTTCGCGCCAGCTGTCCAACAGCGAGGCCAAGGTGTTCGTGTACATGGGCCAGTCGCTGGTGCGCACCTACTACGTGCCGAAAAACCGCAGCGGCAACCTCTGGACCGTGTTCCGCATGACCGGCAGCGGCGACTTCCAGGACATCAACACCTTCAGCGGTGTGAATGTGGAGGCCAAGGATGTGCTCAACGAAGTCAAACCGTTGCTGGATGACAGCGTTGCGGTGTCGGCGGTGGCGGTCAGCTCTTCCGCACAGACCGATGCGAAGCGTCTGAACGTGCAAGGTGAAGCGGCCTACCAGGCTGGTAACCTGGACCAGGCGATCGAGTTGTTCCGTCAGGCTATCGATCTGGACAACAGCTTCGGCAAGGCCTACGGCAACCTCGGCCTGGCTTATCAGAAGGCCGGCAACACCGCCGAGTCGATCTGGGCCAACCGCAAGGCTATCGCCCTCGCTACTGGCGCGAATGCTGCCACCGTTCGCGCTGGCGCCTACTACAACATCGCGCGGATCTACGAAGCGGCTGGGCAGTTCCCGGATGCATTGCGTCATTACCAGTTGGCCAAGGAACAGAAGGCCAACCCGGTGTATGACACGGCGATTGAGCGGGTGCGGAACCGTTGATTCAGCTGTAACGCAGGGCTAAAAATGTGGGAGGGGGCTTGCCCCCGATAGCGGTGGGTCAGACAGCTTATTTGTAGCTGACCCACTGCAATCGGGGGCAAGCCCCCTCCCACATTTGTTTTGCGTGTGAATTTGGCCCAAGGCCATTGCTGCACCCTGTGTATCATCCTGTCTCTTTTTTCCATGCGACCTTTCTCGATTCGCTGAGTTTTGCGGGCTATGTTTTTAAGCCACGTTCAGCGGTCAATGGAGTGACAGCCTATGCACGACACCCTCCAGCAGGTCTTTGGTTATCCACAGTTTCGTTTAGGTCAGGAAGAGACGGTCAGCGCCGTCCTGGCTGGCCGTTCCGCAGCCGCAATTTTCCCGACGGGTTCGGGCAAGTCCTTGTGTTACCAGCTATCGGCCGTATTGCTGCCGCACCTGACGCTGGTGGTGTCGCCGTTGTTGGCGTTGATGCAGGACCAGCTGGGTTTCCTGCAGCGCCACGGTATATCAGCGGGCAGTATCGATTCGGCGCAAAGCCGTGAAGACGCCAATGATGTGATGGCCCGAGCGCGTTCGGGCGAGCTGAAAATCCTGATGATTTCCGTGGAGCGCCTGAAGAACGAGCGCTTTCGCAACTTCCTGCAAAGTGTGCAGATCTCGCTGCTGGTGGTGGATGAAGCGCACTGTATTTCCGAGTGGGGCCACAACTTCCGGCCGGACTATTTGAAGCTGCCGGACTACCAGCGTCAGTTCAATATCCCACAGGCACTGCTGCTGACGGCTACAGCCACGCCCAAGGTGATTGCCGACATGCAGGCCAAGTTCGCCATTGCGCCCGGGGATGTGATCACTACAGGCTTCTACAGGCCCAACCTCAACCTGCTGGTGGAGCCGGTCAGCGGCCAGGACAAGCGCCGTCGGCTGGTGGCCTGGATGAACGAGCGGGCCAACCAGCCGAGCATCGTCTACGTCACCCTGCAAAAAACCGCCGAGCAGATTGCCGAGCACCTGAACCGCAATGGCATCCAGGCCGAGGCGTACCACGCCGGGTTGCCCCACGATAAACGCGAGGGTATCCAGCAGCGCTTCATGGGTGGGCGCTCCAATTGCATCGTGGCCACCATCGCGTTCGGCATGGGCATCGACAAAAGTGACATCCGCAATGTGGTGCACTTCGACCTGCCCAAATCCATTGAGAACTACAGCCAGGAAATCGGCCGTGCGGGGCGCGACGGGCAGCCGTCCGACTGCCTGGTGCTGGCCAACCGCGACAGCCTCAATGTGCTGGAAAACTTCGTGTATGGCGATACGCCCGAGCAGGACGGCATCTACCGTGTGCTGGAGGAGTTGCAGGCGTCGCACAGTGAGGGGCAGTGGGAGTTTTTGCTGAGGTCCTTGTCGGATCACAGCAATATCCGCGAGCTGCCGCTGAAGACGCTGCTGGTGCAGTTGGAGCTCAAGGGCGTGATTGCGCCGCGCTATGCGTTTTATGCGGAATATCGTTTCAAGTACCTGGTTGAACCCGAGGCCTTGCTGGCGCGGTTTTCCGGCGAGCGGCAACAGTTTGTCGCGGCGATTGTCCAGGTGTGCAAGCGCGCTAAAACCTGGGCGACGGTGGATTTCGACGCGCTTTACCAACAGCACAACGCCGAACGCAGCCGGGTGGTGAAAGCGCTGGATTACTTCCAGGAACAGGGCTTGATCGAACTGGAAAGCAAGCAGATGACCGAAGTTTACAGCCTGCTCAATACCGACTTCGATCCGCAGACGCTGAGCGCCGAGTTATACACAGGCTTCAAGCAACACGAAGTGGGCGAGGTGGCGCGCATTCACGCCATGCTTGATCTGTTCGCCACCGAGCGGTGTCTGGGGCAGCGCCTGGCGCAGTATTTCGGTGATGAAAAAGCCCCGCAGCGTTGCGGGCATTGCTCGGTATGCCACGGCCATGTCGCGTATTTGCCGCCGCCGCCCAGTTTGCCGCCGCTTGTGGATAAAAACTTCATGGGGCTGTGCGGTGATTTTATCCACAGGCATCATGAGCACACCGGCGACCTGCCCGGTGCCGAGCGGCTGACGCGGTTCCTCGGCGGTATCAGTGTGCCGTTGTTTACCAAGTTGAAGGCGCGGGGCATTCCCGGTTTTGCTGCGCTGGAAGATTACCCTTACGCAGAGGTGCGTGAGTGGGCCCAAGCCCATCTGAATGACCTGTAACCCTACTTTCGCGAGACGAGCCCATGCCTGACTCAATGCCGCAACGCGCCGATTACCGTCACTTCCAGCCGATCATCACGCGTTGGCACGACAACGATGTGTATGGCCATGTGAACAACGTGACCTACTACAGCTTCTTCGACACGGCGGTGAATACCTACCTGATCGAGCAGGGCGGGTTGGATATTCATGACGGCGAAGTGGTGGGGTTTGTGGTGAGTTCGGCGTGCGATTATTTTGCGTCGATTGCCTTTCCCGAGCGCATAGACATTGGCCTGCGCGTGGGCAAGTTGGGTAATAGCTCGGTGCAATATGAGTTGGCGGTGTTCAAGGCGGGCGAAGAGGACGCCTGCGCGGCCGGGCGCTTTGTGCATGTGTTTGTGGATCGGGCGTCGAACCAGCCGGTGATGATCCCGGGGATATTGCGCGAGGCGTTGCAGCGGTTGGTGGTCGCAAACACTACAGACTAAATGTGGGAGGGGGCTTGCCCCTCCCACATTAGAGTTGCGGTGTTGTTTAGAACTTAGCGGTGACGGTAGTGATGCTTGTTCTTGCGATGCCCATACGCATGGCCACGACCACGGTGGTCGTCGCGATCGTAACGGCGGTTGTCGCGGCCACGGGAACGGCGATCATCGTCGTCGCTCTTGTTGCCCATGTAGTTGCCCAGTGCACCACCCGCGCCACCGCCGGCGGCCGAGCCGATCAGTGCGCCGGTGCTGCCGCCGACACTGCGGCCTACCACGTTGCCGCCCGCTGCACCCAGGGCGCCGCCGATGGCTGCTTCACCGCGGCTGCGCTTGTCGGCGCCTACCGCACTGCCGCCGGCGCCACCCAGCGCTGCGCCGATGGTCGAACCGGTGTTGCCGCCCAGCTGCTGGCCGACAACGGAACCAAGAACCCCGCCCAATGCGCCGCCTACACCGGCTTCGGTGGTGCCACCGGCCATGGCTGCGCCACTGACCAGGCCAAGGGACAACAAGAGAATCGAGGAAAACTTCATTCGGGAAACCTCAAGAGGATGACGGCGCGATCCTGAGGCTGTATTGACAGTGTGACAATAGAAATCCGACCAGTAACACGAATTGTACACAATTCTATAAGTTACTGTTTTTACTCGGGAACTTAACTCGTTTTCGTGGGTCTTTAGCTACTTCGGAAGGGCCGCTTTTATGCAAAAGCGGCCTTTTTTGTGCCCGAAGTGATCAGGCCGACCTGGCCATGATCAGCCCGTTGTCACTCGCCGCTTCCAGGCGGATCGCCACGAACTTCGACGTCGGCGTATGGCTGCCATCCCCAGTGCTTTCCAGTGGCACCAGCGGGTTCACTTCCGGGTAGTAGGCCGCTGCCTGCCCTGCCGGAATATCAAACGCCAGCAAGGTAAAGCCTTTCACACGGCGCTCACGCCCGTCTTCCCACAGCGACACGATGTCGGCCTTCTGCCCCGGCTTGAAGCCCAGGCGAATGATTTCGGCTTCGTTGACGAACAGCACGTCACGCTGGCCTTTCACCCCGCGATAGCGGTCGTCCAGGCCATAAATGGTGGTGTTGTACTGATCGTGGGAGCGCATCGACTGCATGATCAGGTCCGGCACGCGGCCGGTGGCGTGGGTGCGTTCGTGGATCAGGTCTTTGGGCAGGATATTCGCGCGGAAGTTGGCGCGGCCCGACGGCGTGTTCCAGCGACGTGCACCGGCCGAGTTACCCAGGTAGAAACCACCGGGGTGCTTGAGGCGCTCGTTGAAATCCTTGAAGCCCGGGATGGTGTCGGCGATCAGGTCGCGAATGCGGCTGTAGTCGGCCACCAGCCAGTTCCAGTCCACCGGTTTGCTGCCCAGGGTCGCGGCGGCGATGCCGGCGAGAATGGCCGGCTCCGACTTCATCAGCTTCGAAAGCGGCTGCAGTTGGCCATTGGAGTCGTGGACCATGCTGAACGAGTCTTCCACCGTGACCGCTTGCGGGCCTTCGGCCTGGATGTCGATGTCGGTACGGCCCAGGCACGGCAGGATCAGCGCGTCTTTACCGTGCATCAGGTGGCTGCGGTTGAGCTTGGTGCTGATCTGCACGGTCAGGTCGCAATTGCGCAGGGCTTCGAAGGTGCGCGGGCTGTCTGGCGTGGCTTGGGCGAAGTTGCCGCCCAGGCCGATAAACACCTTGGAGCGGCCTTCGAGCATGGCGTGAATCGCTTCCACCACGTTGTGGCCATTGGTGCGCGGCACCTGGAACTGGAAGCGACGCTCCAGTGAGTCGAGGAACGCCACAGGCGGGCGCTCGTTGATGCCCATGGTGCGGTCGCCCTGCACGTTGCTGTGGCCACGCACCGGGCACAGACCGGCGCCCGGGCGGCCGATGTTGCCGCGCAGCAGCATCAGGTTGGCGATTTCCTGGATGGTCGGCACCGAGTGGCGGTGCTGGGTGATGCCCATCGCCCAACACATGATCACGTTCTTGCCCTTGGCGTACATGCGCGCGGCTTGCTCGATCTCGACCAGCGGCAGGCCGGACTGCGCGACGATTTCATCCCAGGAGGTATCGTCGATCTTGCCCAGGTAATCCAGCACGTTGGCGGTGTGTTCGTTGAGGAAGTCGTGGTCGAACACGGCCTCTTTGCCTTCGGCCTGGGCCTGGCGTTCCCACAACAGCAGGAACTTGGCCATGCCGCGCAGGATGGCCATGTCGCCACCCAGGGCCGGGCGGAAGTAGGCGGTGTTGGTCGGCTTGTCGCCGTTGGTGAGCATTTCCAGCGGGTGTTGCGGGTGCTGGAAGCGCTCCAGGCCGCGCTCTTTGAGCGGGTTGATACACACCACCTGGGCGCCGCGTTTTACCGCTTCGCGCAGTGGTTCGAGCATGCGCGGGTGGTTGGTGCCGGGGTTCTGGCCCCAGACGAAAATCGCATCGGCATGTTCGAAGTCATCAAAGGTCACGGTGCCTTTGCCGACGCCCACACTCTGCGCCAGGGCCACGCCGCTGGCCTCGTGGCACATGTTCGAGCAGTCCGGGAAATTGTTGGTGCCATAGGCGCGCACAAACAGCTGGTACAGATAGGCGGCTTCGTTGCTGGCGCGGCCCGAGGTGTAGAACTCGGCCATGTCGGGGCTTGGCAGCGCGTTGAGGTGCGTGCCGACCAGGTCGAACGCAGCTTCCCAGCTGATAGGCAGGTAGCGGTCGGTTTCGGCGTCGTAGCGCATCGGCTCGGTCAGGCGGCCCTGGTATTCCAGCCAATAGTCGCTTTGCTCCAGCAGCGCGGTGACGCTGTGCTTGGCGAAGAATGCTGCGTCGACACGACGCTTGGTGGCTTCCCAGTTGACTGCCTTGGCGCCGTTTTCGCAGAACTTGACCATGCCGCTTTCCGGCGAATCGCCCCACGCACAGCCCGGGCAGTCGAAGCCGCCGTTCTGGTTGGTCTTGAGCATCATGCGCAGGTTTTTCAACGCGTTGTCGCTGGTCAGCCACGCCTGGGCCACGCTGATCAGTGCGCCCCAGCCGCCAGCCGGGCCTTTATAGGGCTTGTAGCGTGGGGTTGGGGTTTGGTCGGCTTGGTGGTGATTGCTCATGGCTGGTACTCCATCGCAGGGCTGTAGACCCGCGGCGCGCTTTTCTGCGGCAGGTGGATGAGATTGAGGTTGTGCCGGCGCGCCCATTGCAGGGCCAGGCCGGTGGGTGACGACAGGCTTACCAGGGTCTGGATGCCCGCGCGCAGGACTTTCTGTATCAATTCGAGGCTGCAACGGCTGGTGACAATCGCCAGGCCGCCGTCAGTCGGGATCTTTTGGCGGATCAGTGCGCCAATCAACTTGTCGAGGGCGTTATGCCGGCCGATGTCTTCGCGGCCCAGCAGCAATTCGCCCTGGCCATCCATAAACACTGCCGCATGCACCGCGCCGCTGTACTGGCCCAAGGGCTGGAACGCGCTGATGCGTTGGCGCAGGCCGTCAAGCCACTCGGCAGGCGGCAAGGGCGCGCCGGGCAGCACTTGCAGGTCTGGCAAGGCTTGCTCCACGGCTTCCACACCACACAGGCCACAGCCACTGGTACCGGCCAACTGGCGGCGCTGCTGCTTGAGGTTCCAGAAGGCGCGACTGGAAATCTGCACCTGAGCGTATTGGGCCGAGCCCGAGCCGCTGAGTTTCAGATCATAAATGTCGCTAACGTCGGCGATAATGCCGCTGCCGAGGCTGAAACCGACAATGAAGTCTTCCAGGTCTGTGGGCGTTACCAGCATGACCGCCTGGCTGATGTCGTTATAGGCAATCGCCAACGCCACTTCTTCCGCCAATGCAGTACTGGCGACTTCTGTGTGTTCGAGGTTGCAAAACTGGTAGCTCTGGCTAGCGGCGGGCGCGGGCGTTTCAGAGGCTGGCGCCGCGCAGGCTGGGCGCTTGGCGTTCATGGGGCAGTACCACCGGCGGATTGATCAGTGTTTAGACTAGGCGCGACAAAGCGTCGCGTCTAATTGCCAGTACTGATCTACCGATAGATGACGTCGATCAAGACACTATTTGCGATTTCTGAAACAGCGCGAAACACGCTTCCGCCAGCGCCGAGCGCGGGGCGCTACGCCGCATGATCAGCCCCAGGCGCGCCAGGGTGTGGGCGTCTTCAATGGGTTGTAGGCGCAAATGCTCGGTAAGTGCATCCAGGCCGCCGTCCAGCGGCATCACCGCGCAACACAATCCTCCGTGCACAGCTTGTAACAACTGATGGACGGCATCGGTCTGCAACAGCGGTTGCGGGTTGAGGCCACGGCTGTGGAAGTTATGGTCGATGGACTGGCGAAAGTGCATGCCGCTGGTGAGCATGCCCAGGGGCAACTCGGTCAGTGCCTCCCAGCTCAACGGCGTGTCGCCGAAGCTGAAATAGCGCTGGTCGTAGAGCAGGCCCATGCGGGTTTCGCCGAGGGCGAGGGAGTCGAAGCGCTCGTTGTCCAGGCGCTCCAGGTACGACACGCCGAGGTCCAGGCGGTTGCTCGCGAGCTGTTCAAGGATCTGCTCGGAGCTGAGCGCCGACAGCTCGAAGCGCAGGCTCGGGTGCTCTTTGTGCAATTGTTGCATCAAGGCCAGCGGATCGAAACTCGACAGCGGCACCACCCCCAGGCGCAACGTGCCGACAAGGTTGCCGCGACAGGCTGCTGCTTCAGCTTGCAAGCCGTCGTACGCCGCCAGCACGGTGCGGGCCCAGGCCAGCACCCGTTCACCGGGTGCGGTAAAGCCTTCAAAGCGCTGGCCGCGATTGACCAGGGGCAGGTCCAGTTCCTCTTCGAGACTGCGCAGGCGCATCGACAGGGTCGGCTGGGTGATGTGACAGCGCGCGGCTGCCTGGCCGAAGTGACGGGTTTCGTCGAGGGCGATGAGGAATTTCAGCTGTTTGATGTCCATCTTCGCTCCAGGGCTTATTCCAATGGCGGGGGGATTCTAGCGCGTTTGGGTCTTTGGCCGGGCTGGAACCCAAATCGGTGGGACTGGTCTAGTCTTGGGCATCTGGAAACCAAATCCCAAGGAGAGCGCACCATGAGCATTTTCAGCTTTATCAAAGAAGCCGGCGAAAAGATTGTCGACCTGCTGACGCCGGGTAATGCGAACGCCAGTGAGCAGTTGAAGGAACACGTATCCAAGGTGGGCCTGGGTAATCCGAACGTGCAGACCACAGTGGAGGGCGACAAGGTCACCGTCACCGGTGAGGTCGCCACCCAGGAAGAGAAAGAGAAAATTTTGTTGGCGCTGGGCAATATCGCCGGTGTGGCCAGTGTGGATGATCAGATCACCGTGACCGGCCCGGCAGTGGCCGCTGCGCGCTTCGTGGTGGTGAAAAAAGGCGACACCCTGAGTGCAATTTCCCTGACGGTGTATGGCAACGCCAACCAGTACAACAAGATTTTCGAGGCTAACAAGCCGCTGCTGTCGCATCCGGATAAAATTTACCCAGGTCAGACCCTGCGTATCCCCGAGTAATACGCAGATAAAAAATGTGGGAGGGGGCTTGCCCCCTCCCACATTGGTTTAGAGTCCGGCAATGAGATCGCGGTAGTCGTCGACAGCGGCAAACTCCCCGGTGTCTTTTGGCCCCTTCTTGCTGTCCGGCTCCTTCACCGCCAGCAAATACCCCACACCAAACTCCCGGGCGCTGCGCAGGATCGGCAAGGTGTCATCGATAAACAGGCTGCGGGCCGGGTCGAAGTGGATATCGGCTTGCAGGGCGTCCCAGAACTGCGGGTTTTCCTTGGCGAAACCGTAGTCGTGGGAGCTGATCAACCGCTCGAAATACGGCGCCAGTTCAATGCGTTCCAACTTCAATGACAGCGAGTCACGGTGAGCATTGGTGATCAGGATCACCCGCTTGCCGGCCTGTTTGATCGCCGCCAGAAAGGTGTCGGCATCCGGGCGCAGGGCGATCAGGTGGGCGGTTTCCAGCTTGAGTTCGCGCACCGGAATCTTCAGCTCGGTGCTCCAGAAATCCAGGCAATACCATTGCAATTGTCCGGCGTTACGCTCGAACAGCGGCAGCAACTCCATCTCGGCCATTGCCCGGCTTACCCCGTGCAGCTCGGCGTAGCGCTGGGGCAGGTGCTCCATCCAGAAGTGGTTGTCGAAGTGCAGGTCGAGCAGGGTGCCGTCCATGTCCAGTAGGACGGTGTCGATGGCGTGCCAGGGCAAAGAGGGCATGGGGCGTTCTCATGTAAGTAAAGATATCCGACACAGACAATCGGAAAAGCCACGGTATAGTAACCCGATCACGCCAAGGAGCCGCTTATGCGCCAGAAACCCACCGTCCTCGCTCGCGAAATAGTCGCCAGTAGCCGTTTGTTCCGCGTGGAGGAAGTGCAATTGCGCTTTTCCAACGGCGTTGAACGGACCTACGAGCGCCTGGTAGGTCGCGGTGCCGGTTACGGCGCGGTGATGATCGTGGCGATGATCGATGAAGACCATGCGTTGCTGGTGGAAGAGTACTGCGGCGGTACCGACGAATATGAATTGTCCTTGCCCAAGGGCTTGATCGAGCCTGGCGAGGATGTACTGGCGGCGGCGGACCGCGAGCTCAAGGAAGAGGCGGGCTACGGCGCACGCCAGTTGGAACACCTCACCGAGCTGTCGTTGTCGCCCGGCTACATGAGCCAGAAAATCCAGGTGGTGCTCGCCACCGACCTCTACGAAGAGCGCCTGGAAGGCGATGAGCCCGAACCGATGCGCGTCGACAGGGTCAACCTGCGTGAGTTGTCGCAACTGGCACAAAACGAGCAATTCAGCGAAGGCCGCGCCCTGGCCGCGCTGTACCTGGTACGAGATTTGTTGATTCAGCGTGGAGCGTTTACCGCATGAGCGAACTGTTTTTAGGCCACCCGTTTATCGCCCCGGTCATCGAGCTGGCTCGCCAGGCGGGTGAAGTGATCCTGCCGTATTGGCGGGCCAATGTGGCGGTAACGTCCAAGGCCGATGACTCGCCGGTGACGGCAGCTGACCTGGCGGCTCACCACCTCATCCTCGCCGGGCTCACGGCGCTGGACCCGAGCATTCCGGTGCTGTCTGAAGAAGACGCCGATATCGACCAGAGCGTGCGCGCAGGCTGGCAGCGCTGGTGGCTGGTGGACCCGCTGGACGGTACCAAGGAATTTATCGCCGGCAGCGAAGAATTTACCGTGAATATCGCCTTGATCGAACAGGGCCGCGTGGTGTTTGGCGTGGTGTCCATGCCTACCAATGGCCGTTGCTACTTTGGCGGCGCCGGTTTGGGCGCGTGGCGTTCCGATGTGAACGAGGCGCCCAGGCAGATCCAGGTGCGCGAGATGCCGGCAGCGGGCGAGTCGTTTACCGTGGTGGCCAGCCGTCGGCATACCAGCCCCGAGCAGGAGCGTTTGCTGGACGGTTTGAGTGAAGGGCTGGGCGCGTTGAAACTGGCGAATATCGGCAGCTCGTTGAAGTTCTGCCTGTTGGCCGAAGGCAGCGCCGATTGCTACCCACGTCTGGCGCCGACCTCGCAGTGGGACACCGCTGCAGCCCAGGGCGTGCTGGAAGGCGCGGGCGGCGAAGTGTTGGAGTTGAGCGGCGCGCCGTTCAGCTACCCGGCGCGGGAATCGCTGCTGAACCCGTTCTTTTTGGCATTGCCGGCGAAGGCGGCATGGCGTGAGCGATTGTTGAGCCTCGCCAGATCTTAAGATCACAGCAGATTCAAATGTGGGAGGGGCAAGCCCCCTCTTACATTTGTTTTGTGTTGTAGTTTCTAGCGGTGCAGGACGTATTGGCCGGTGAAGGCTACCGCACGCTCCTCACGCCCCTCATTCACAATCCACGTCTGCAGCGTCAACCGCGCCCGGCCATAGCGCTTGTACGTCGCCAAAAAACGCTTCCACACCTTCTCCTCCGGCGCCGCGCACACTGCGGTCGCGTCCTGCGTCACCGGCAGCGGGTAGCTGATCTGCCCTTCCTGAATCACGATATGCCCGTCCTCGATGCCTTCTTCGCGCAATTGCAGGTGCAGCCAACCCCAGCCCGCCAGCACCGCGCCGCAGTAGAGGCTGCCGCCGAACATGGTGCTCTTGTGGTTGATATTGGCCTGCAGCGGCAGGTGCAGTTGCAGTTGGCCGTTTTGCCAGTCGAGCACCGTGAGGCCCATTTCCCGGGTGAGGGGGATGTCGTGGTGCAGGATGGATTCCAGGTAACGGCTGTCGCGGCTCATGGCGGCCTCTTGCTTGGTGGGCGGGGTCATTCGTCGTCGGTGCTGTGGTTGCCGCTGTCGGCGAAGTTAAGGCCGTGCTTGCGCAGTTTGTCGTGCAGGGTCTTGCGCGGCACGCCAAGGGCTTCGGCAAGGCTGCGCACGGAGCTGTGGGGGCGGGTGAGTTCGGCGGCGATCAGGCTTTTTTCGAACTGTTCGACCTGCTCGCTCAAACCGCCCGGCGTGGAGGTCAGCACACCGGCCGATGGATTATCCGGCGTGTTGTCCAGCGCCAGCTCCAGGCCCAGGGCGAAACGCTCGGCGGCGTTCTGCAGCTCGCGCACATTGCCAGGCCAGCTGTGACGCAACAGTAGCGCACGCTGGCCTGGTTGCAGCTCATGCAGGGGCAGGCCGTGGCGGCTGCTGGCTTCGTCGGCGAAGTGCTGGAACAGCATCAAGGCATCTTCACCGCGCTCGCGCAGTGGCGGAATGCGCAGCGGCGCGACGTTGAGGCGGTAATACAAGTCGGCGCGGAAGCGGCCCTGGTCGGCGGACTGGCGCAGGTCTTCCTTGGTGGCGGCGATGATGCGGATATCCAGCGGGATCAGCTGATTGCCGCCCAGGCGCTCGACCACGCGCTCTTGCAGCAGGCGCAGCAGCTTGACCTGCACGTCCAGGCTCATGCTTTCGATTTCATCCAGGAACAGCGTGCCGCCGTTGGCAAATTCGAACTTGCCGATACGGCGTTTCTGCGCGCCGGTGAACGCGCCCGGTTCATGGCCGAACAGCTCGCTCTCCACCACCGATTCGGCCAGGGCGCCGGCATTGATCGCCACGAATGGCCCGGCGCGCCGGCTCGACAGGTCGTGCAGCGCGCGGGCGACCACTTCCTTGCCGGCGCCGGTTTCGCCGAGGATCAGCACGTCGGCCTTGGTCGCCGCCAGTGCGCCGATCTGCTCGCGCAGGCGCAGCATTTGCGGCGAGTGGCCCACCAGGCGCGTGCTCAGTTGCTGGCGATCACTCAGGGCCAGGCGCAGGCTGCGGTTGTCCAGCACCAGGCGGCGCAGGGCCAGGGCGCGGCGCACGCTGTCGAGCAGGGCGTCGCTGGCGAAGGGTTTTTCCAGGAAGTCATAGGCGCCGGCGCGCATGGCCTGTACCGCCAGCGGCACATCGCCGTGGCCGGTGATCAGCAGCACCGGCAGGTCCGGGTCCTGGCCGTGCAGTTCGGCGAGCAATTCCAGGCCGTCCATGCCTGGCATGCGGATATCGCTGACCACCACGCCCGGCCAGTCCCGTGACAGGCGCGCGGTGAGGCCGGTGGCTTCGCCCAGGGTCAGGACTTTCAGCCCGGCCAGGTCCAGGGTCTGGCACAGGGCCTGACGCAGGTGTGGATCGTCGTCGATCAACACCACCTGAATCTGGTTATCGATACTCATACACTGCGGTCCTCGGACGGTTGCAGACTGACGCCCGGCGAGCCGGCACGCAATTTCAGGGTTAACAGCGCGCCGCCTTCCTTGTGGTTGGCGAACAGCAGTTCGCCGCCAAACGCACGCATCAAGGTGTCACAGATCGCCAGGCCCAGCCCGAGGCCCTGGGTGCGGGTCTTGGTGGTGTAGAAGGGCTCGCTGGCGCGGCCCAGGGCTTCCATGCAAAAGCCCGGGCCGTTGTCGCGAATGTACAGGTTGACGCCCTGTTCGGTGGTTTGGGCACTTAGCCACAGCTTGCGCGGCGGGCCTTTTTCAGTAAGGGCATCGAGGGCGTTGGCCAGCAGGTTGCCGAGCACCTGGCGCAAGCGGGTTTCGCCGGCTTGCACCCACAGGGTCGCTTCGGGTAAATCGCGGATCAACTCGACTTCCATCGAGCGCCGCCGCTTGGCCAGCAAGGCCAGCGCATCGTCCAGTGCCGGTTGCAGGGCCACGCTTTCCGGGGCATGCCGGTCGCGGCGGGCGAAGGCGCGCAAGTGCGCGATGATCGAGGCCATGCGCCCGGTCAGCTCGCTGATCAGCTTGAGGTTGCCCCGGGCATCGCTGGTGCGTTCGTGGTCGAGGAGGATCTCGGCGTTTTCCGCGTAGCTGCGAATCGCCGCCAGGGGCTGGTTGAGTTCGTGGCTGATACTCGCCGACATGGTGCCCAGCGCCGACAGCTTGCCGGCTTGCACCAGGTCATCCTGGGCGCGCACCAGTTCCTGCTGGGCGTGTTCGCGCTCCAATACTTCCTGTTTCAGGCGTCGGTTGAGGCCTTCGAGGTCACTGGTGCGTTCGACCACGCGGGCTTCCAGCTCGCGTCGGGCCTTGGCTTCGAAGGCGATGCGGTCCAGGTAATGGCGGCGGCGCTGCATCATCAAGCCCAGCAACAGCATCAGCACCAGCAACGTGGCGCCACCGACGGCGACCACCGTGCGCACCGGGCGGTTGATCAGCGAGCGCGGCGCGAGGATTTCCACGTTCCAGCCGGTTTCGGCAATGGCAGTGGATTGGCGCAGCCAGGCCGTGGAACTCAGGGCCAGCGGCTGCGGGTCGCGGGTCGGGTAAGGCTGGATGGCAATGATGGCCTGGCGCTCTTCGGCGGTCAGCGGCCGCGTGGCGCGGAATCGCCATTGCGGGCGCGAGGTGAGGATCACCACGCCATTGTGGTCGGTCACCAACAATTGTTCCGGGGTATTGCCCCACAGGCTCTCGGTGTGGTCCAGGTCGACCTTGACCACCAGCACGCCGATGATGCGCGCGCCATCACGCACGGCTGCGGCGAAAAAATAGCCGCGCTTGGCCGAGGTGGTGCCTAGGCCGAAGAACCGCCCCAGGCGCCCGGCCATGGCCTCGCTGAAATACGGGCGGAACGAGAAATTGCGCCCGACGAAGCTGTCCTGTTTGTCCCAGTTGGACGCCGCCAGCGTCTTGCCGGTAGTGTCCATCAGGTACATCACCTCCACCCCGGCCTGGGCGGCGACGTCCTTGAGCAGCAGGTTGGCGCTGACAAGGTTGGTGCTCACCTGCGGCGCATCCAGCGCGGTGCGCAGGGCCGGCAAGTCACCGAGAATCTGCGGCAACACCTCATAGCGGTGCAGCGTGCCCAGCAGGTTGGCGACGTACAGGTCGAGGGTCTGGCGGTTCTGCCCGGCCAGTTCGCTGCGGTAATAGCGCTCGGCCAGGTGCTCCAGCGGCCACAACAGCGGTGCCAGGCACAACGCCAGCAGGGCGAGGCTGCGCCAGCGGGGTCTTCGCGGAAGGGGTGGAGTCATGGGGTTCGTGCGCCTGTGGGTACAGGCGCATTATGCCTAGTGCTGCCCGGCAAGACACTCGCGCAATGCGTCTTGCCACTGCGGCTGGCTGACATGCCACTGCTGTTGCAGGCGGCTGCAGTCCAGGCGTGAGTTCAACGGACGCTTGGCGGGCGTCGGGTAGGCGCTGGAAGGGATGGCTTCCAGCTCGGCGCAGGCTTTGCCTTCTGCGCGCAGGTGTTCGCCAATGGCTTGGGCAAAACCAAACCATGAGGTTTCCCCTTGGGCGGTCAGGTGATAGACGCCCCAGTCCCCGGCGGTACCGGCTTGCCAGCGTTCGATCAACACGCGCGTGCTGCTGGCAATGGTCCCGGCCCAGGTTGGCGCACCGATCTGATCGGCGACGATGCGCATCTGCGGCTTCTCCTGCAACAGGCGTTGCATGGTCAGCAGGAAATTCTTGCCGTGGTTGGAGTAGACCCAACTGGTGCGCAGGATCAGGTACTCGCCGCCCACAGCAGCAATCGCCTGTTCACCGGCGAGTTTGCTCTGGCCATATACGCCCAAGGGGTTCGGCGTGTCGGCTTCGGTGTAGGGCGCCGACTTGCTGCCGTCGAACACGTAGTCGGTGGAGTAGTGGATCAACGGAGCGCCCAGGGCCTTGGCTTCCTCTGCGAGGATGCCGGGGGCGATGGCGTTGATGGCAAAAGCGGCATCCGGCTCGCTTTCGGCCTGGTCGACGGCGGTGTGGGCGGCGGCGTTGATGATCAGGTCGGGGCGGTGGCTGCGCACCTGCTGGCGGATCTGGTCCGGGTTGGCCAGGTCCAGTTGGTCGCGGCCCAGGATGATGAGTTCGCCGAGGTCGTGGAGCTGCTGTTGCAGCGCTTGGGAGACTTGACCGTGAAGGCCGGTGATGAGGATTTTCATGGGAACACGTCGGCTTCCATCAGGGGTTTACCGGCCTGATCCTTGGCGGACAACTGTGGCGACTCGGCCAGTTCCCAGTCGATGGCCAGCGTAGGGTCACTCCACAAAATGCAGCGTTCGGCGCTCGGCTGGTAGTAGTCGGTGGTTTTGTACAGAAACTCGGCAGCGTCGCTGAGCACCGCAAAGCCATGGGCAAAACCTTCCGGTACCCACAGTTGGCGGCGGTTCTGCGCGCTAAGGCGTACGCCTACCCACTGGCCGAAATTCGGCGAGCTGCGGCGAATGTCTACTGCTACGTCCAGCACCTCACCGGCGGTGACGCGTACCAGCTTGCCCTGGGTGTGTTCTAGTTGGTAATGCAGGCCACGGAGTACACCCTTTTGTGAGCGTGAGTGGTTGTCCTGGACGAAATCGCGCTTGAGCCCGGTGGCCTCCGCAAAGGCCCGGGCGTTGAAACTTTCGTAGAAAAAGCCACGCTCGTCGCCGAACACCTTGGGTTCGAGGATCAGCACGCCTGGCAATGCGGTTTCAACTACGTTCACTTGCTCTCTCCAGCCAGCGAGTAGAGGTATTGGCCATAACCGGTCTTGCCGAAGTATTTGGCGCGTTCGAGCAGGTGGTCGCGGTCGATCCAGCCATTGCCGTAGGCGATTTCTTCGAGGCAGGCGACTTTCAGGCCCTGGCGGCGCTCGATGGTCTGGACGTATTGCGAGGCGTCCAACAGGCTGTCGTGGGTGCCGGTATCGAGCCAGGCGAAGCCTCTGCCGAAGCGCTCCACCTGTAGGTCACCCCGGTGCAGGTAGGCGTTGTTGACGTCGGTGATTTCCAATTCGCCGCGGGCAGAAGGCTTTACCGCTTTAGCGATGTTGACCACATCGTTGTCGTAAAAATACAGGCCGGTTACGGCATAGCTGGATTTGGGCACTGCCGGTTTTTCTTCGATGGACAGGGCGCGGCCTTCGCTGTCGAAGTCGATCACGCCGAAGCGCTCCGGGTCCTTGACCCAGTACCCAAACACCGTGGCCCCTTTGCCGCGCCGGACCGCTGCATGCAACTGCGCACTGAAGCTTTGCCCGTGGAAAATGTTGTCGCCCAGGATCAGGCACACCGGGTCGTTGCCGATGAACTGCTCGCCAATCAGAAAGGCCTGCGCCAGGCCATCAGGTTTGGGTTGTTCGGCGTAGCTGAAATGCACGCCGAACTGACTGCCATCGCCCAGCAGGTTGCGGTATTGCGGCAGATCCGCCGGGGTAGAGATCACCAGGATCTCCTTGATGCCGGCCAGCATCAGCACCGAGATCGGGTAGTAGATCATCGGTTTGTCATAGACGGGTAACAGTTGCTTGGACACTCCCAGGGTGATGGGGTGCAGACGGGTGCCGGAGCCGCCGGCCAGTACGATGCCTTTCATCATGCAATCAGATCCCTCGTGTCGGTATTGCCCAATCGTTGACCCTGATAACTGCCGTCCTGAACCCTGCGGCACCATTCCAGGTTATCGAGGTACCACTGCACGGTTTTGCGCAGCCCGGTTTCAAAGGTTTCCAGGGGTACCCAGCCCAGTTCGCGCTGGATCTTGCCGGCGTCGATGGCATAACGAAGGTCGTGGCCGGGGCGATCCTTCACAAAAGTGATCAGGTCGCTGTATTGCTGCACGCCGGATGGGTGCTGCGGCGCCAGTTCTTCCAGCAGCGCGCAGATACTGCGGACAACCTCGATGTTCTTTTGCTCGTTGTGGCCGCCGATGTTGTACGTTTCGCCGACGACACCATCGGTCACCACTTTGATCAATGCGCGTGCATGGTCTTCGACGAACAGCCAGTCGCGCACTTGCAAACCATCACCATAGACCGGCAACGGCTTGCCCGCGAGTGCATTGAGGATCACCAGCGGGATCAGCTTTTCTGGAAAGTGGAACGGCCCGTAGTTGTTGGAACAGTTGGTCAGCAGCACCGGCAGGCCGTAGGTTCGCTGCCAGGCGCGCACCAGGTGGTCGGAGGCGGCCTTGCTGGCGGAGTAGGGTGAGCTCGGCGCGTAGGGCGTGGTTTCGGTGAACAGGTCGTCCACGCCATGCAGGTCGCCGTACACCTCGTCTGTGGAAATATGGTGGAAGCGGAACGCGCTTTTGTCCGGCTCGGCGAGCGTCTGCCAGTAGCCGCGTGCGGCTTCGAGCAGGCTGTAGGTGCCGACGATATTGGTCTGGATAAAATCCGACGGGCCATCGATGGAACGGTCCACATGGGACTCGGCCGCCAGGTGCATGATCGCCTGGGGCTCGAAGCGAGCGAGCACGGCGCTCACGGTGGCCTGGTCGATGATATCGGCCTGGACGAACTCATAGCGGCTGTTGGGCGCGATGCTGGTGAGCGACTCCAGGTTGCCGGCGTAGGTGAGTTTGTCCAGGTTGAGCACTTCGTGTTCCGTGTGTTGGATCAGGTGACGTACCAAAGCAGAACCGATAAAACCGGCGCCACCGGTAATGAGAATGCGCATGTCGGGGGCCCTTTTCCTTAAGACGTACGTTTAGCGAATGGAGCATAGCCGGTGTTGTGGCACCGGGCAGCGCGGTTTGTATCGGGGGGTTGCGTAAGCGCCCTGAACAATGGCGATATACACCCCTGAAAAAAAACCGAGGCCACCTCCCATGCTGCTCGCCACGCTGATCCATCGCGCCAGTCTACCCTGCCCGCAAGTCGGCCCCGACCAGGCGGCGGCCCTACTTGAGCAGCATTACGGCCTCACTGGCGCGTTGCAATCACTGGGCAGCCAGCAAGACCTCAACTACAAAGTCGACAGCGCCCGTGGCCGCTTTGTTCTGAAAATCTGCCGGGGCGACTATGCCGCCGTGGAGTTACAGGCCCAGCACGCCGCGCTCAACACGCTGCAGGCCGTGCGCGTGCCCAAGGTCATCCAGGCGTTGAACGGCGAAGAGCTGCTGACCCTGACGCTCGACGGCCAAACCCTGCACGTGCGGTTGCTGGACTATATCGACGGCCAGCCCCTGACTCATCTGCCTCACCTCGGTCGTGACGTGATCGCAGGCTTCGGCGAATTGTGCGGCCGCATGAGCCTGGCGCTGGCCGACTTCACCCACCCGGGCCTGGACCGCACCCTGCAGTGGGACCCGCGCCATGCCCGCGAGCTGATCACTCACCTGCTGGCCACGTTGCCAAACCTGCCGCACCGCGCAGCGCTGGAGCAGGTTGCCGAGCAGGTTGAAACACGCATCCGCCCCCTGGCCGACCGGTTGCCGTGGCAGGCGGTGCACATGGATATCACCGACGACAACGTGGTGTGGCAGCGCGATGCCCAGCGTCATTGGCAAATCCAGGGCGTGATCGATTTTGGCGACCTGGTGCACACTTGGCGCATTGCCGACCTGTCGGTAACGTGCGCGGCCTTGTTGCACCATGCCGAGGGCGACCCGTTTGCCATCCTGCCGGCGATCCAGGCCTGCCATGCCATCACGCCGTTGCAGCACGAAGAATTGCAGGCGCTGTGGCCGCTGATCGTCGCGCGTGCGGCGGTGCTGGTGTTGAGCAGCGAGCAGCAGCAACGCCTGGATCCGGATAACACCTACCTGCTGAAAAACGCCGAGCATGAGTGGGAAATTTTCCATGTGGCGACCTCGGTGCCGTTCGAATTGATGGAGGCGGCGATTCTTGGCTGTGTCGGGCAGGCACCGGCGCCGATTGCCGGCCAAGGCTTCGCGCCTTTGTTGCCAGGCTTGGTGGGCCGTGAGTTTGCGCTGATCGACTTGGGTGTACTCAGCCCGCATTTCGAGGCAGGTAACTGGGAGCAGGCCGGTATCGACCAGCGTTTATTGCAGGACGCGGCGGCGGTGCATGGCCTGGCGGCGAGCCGTTATGGGCAATATCGGTTGTCACGCACACAGCCCGACAGCGCCGATGAGCCGGAAACATTCCCGCTGCATGTGGAACTGCATGTGCCCCTGGGCACCTCTGTCGAAGCGCCGTTTGCCGGCACCGTGCATGCGCGCGCGGGAGGCGAGTTTTATCTGCACAACAACGCGTCGAGCGTGCGGCTGTGGGGCGTCAAGGCGCTGTTGCAGCCTGGCGCCGCCGTGCTCAAGGGCCAAGTGATCGGCGAGGTCGCGGGCCCGCTGCGGGTGCAGCTGTGTCGCTCTGATTTGCTGGCGCCGCTGTTTTGTACGCCGTCGCGGGCGCAGGCGTGGCAACAGCTTTGCCCATCGCCGGCAGCGCTGCTGGGGCTGGCCTGTGAAGCCGAGCCCGAGCTGGACCCCGAAGCCCTGCTGGCCCGCCGTGACGCCAGTTTCGCGCGCTCGCAGAAACACTATTACGTCGACCCGCCGCGTATCGAGCGCGGCTGGCGCAATCATCTGATCGACATGCAGGGCCGGTCCTACCTCGACATGCTCAACAACGTCGCAGTGCTGGGCCATGGCCACCCACGCATGGCGGCGGTGGCGGCGCGCCAGTGGTCGCTGCTCAACACCAACTCGCGCTTTCACTACGCGGCGATTGCGGAGTTTTCCGAGCGCTTGCTGGCGCTGGCGCCAGAAGGCATGGACCGCGTGTTCCTGGTCAATAGCGGCACCGAAGCCAACGACCTGGCGATCCGCCTGGCGTGGGCCTACAGCGGCGGGCGCGACATGCTCAGCGTGCTGGAGGCGTACCACGGTTGGTCGGTGGCGGCGGATGCGGTGTCGACCTCGATTGCCGACAACCCCCAGGCGCTGAGCAGCCGGCCGGATTGGGTGCACCCGGTGACCGCGCCGAATACCTATCGGGGCGAGTTCCGTGGGCAGGACAGCGCTCCGGATTACGTACGAAGTGTGGAACACAACCTGGCGAAAGTCGCCGCGAGCAAACGCCAACTGGCGGGCTTTATCTGCGAGCCGGTGTACGGCAATGCCGGCGGCATCTCCCTGCCACCGGGCTATTTACAGCAGGTCTATGGGTTGGTGCGCGCCCAGGGCGGCGTGTGCATCGCCGATGAAGTGCAGGTGGGGTATGGCCGCATGGGCCATTTCTTCTGGGGCTTTGAGGAGCAGGGCGTGGTGCCCGATATCATCACCATGGCCAAGGGCATGGGCAACGGCCAGCCGTTGGGGGCGGTGATCACGCGGCGTGAAATTGCCGAGGCACTGGAGGCCGAGGGCTACTTCTTCTCGTCGTCGGGGGGCAGCCCGGTCAGTTGCAGGATCGGCATGGCAGTGCTGGATGTGATGGAAGAAGAAAAACTGTGGGAAAACGCCCAGGTTGTTGGCGGGCATTTCAAGGCGCGATTGGAAGAACTGATCGACCGTCACCCCTTGGTGGGCGCCGTGCACGGTTCCGGCTTCTATCTGGGCCTGGAGTTGGTGCGCGACCGACACACCCTGGAACCCGCGACGCAAGAAACCACGCTGCTGTGCGAGCGCTTGCGTGAGCTGGGGATTTTCATGCAGCCCACCGGCGACTACTTGAACATCCTCAAGATCAAGCCGCCCATGGTCACGTCCAGGCGCAGCGTGGATTTCTTTGTCGACATGCTGTCGAAGGTCCTGGACGAGCAACTGTGATAGCCGATTGTTATCGGCTATTTATTGTCATATTTATCATTCATGATCGTTGATCGCTTTTAATGCCGATTTTTATCCGTTATAAAGTCGACCTTCAACCCCATTCGGAGTCCTGATCGCCATGACCACCCTGCACAGCACCCCCCGCGCCGATGGCTTCCATATGCCTGCCGAATGGGCGCCACAGACCCAAACCTGGATGGTCTGGCCCGAGCGCCCGGACAACTGGCGCCTGGGTGGCAAGCCGGCGCAGGCCGCTCACGTGGCGGTGGCCAAGGCCATTGCGCGGTTCGAACCGGTCACCGTGGCGGTTTCCGCCGGCCAGTACGAAAACGCCCGCGCGCGTCTGGACGTGCCGAATATCCGTGTGGTGGAGCTGTCCAGCGACGATGCCTGGGTGCGTGATACCGGCCCGACCTTCGTGATCAACAACAGCGGTGAAGTGCGCGGCGTGAACTGGGACTTCAACGCCTGGGGCGGTTTTGACGGCGGCCTCTACGCGCCCTGGAACCGAGACTCGCAGGTGGGCGGCAAGATCCTCGAAATCGAACGCGCGTCGCGCTACCGCACTGAAGGTTTCGTGCTGGAAGGTGGCTCGATCCACGTTGATGGCGAAGGCACGCTGATCACCACCGAAGAATGCCTGCTGAACCGCAATCGCAACCCGCACCTGGACCGCGCCGAAATCGAAGCGGTGCTGAGCGCCAACCTGGCTGTGGATAAGATCATCTGGCTGCCGGACGGCCTGTTCAATGACGAAACCGACGGCCATGTGGATAACTTCTGCTGCTACGTGCGCCCAGGCGAAGTCCTGCTGGCCTGGACCGACGACCCGCAAGACCCGAACTACGCGCGGTGCCACGCTGCCATGGATGTACTGCAAAGCAGCACCGACGCCCAGGGCCGCGCGTTCACAGTGCACAAAATGCCTATCCCGGGGCCGCTGTACGCGACCGAGGAAGAGTGCGCAGGCGTGGACCCGGTGGACGGAACCCAGGAGCGCAACCCAAGCGTGCGCCTGGCCGGCTCCTACGTGAACTTCCTGATCGTCAACGGCGGCATCATCGCGCCGAGCTTCGACGACCCGCTGGACAGCCAGGCCAAGGCGATCCTGCAGAACCTGTTCCCGCAGCACGAAGTGGTGATGGTGCCGGGCCGTGAACTGTTACTGGGCGGTGGCAACATCCATTGCCTGACCCAACAACAGCCGGCTCCGCACAAGAATTGAGTGCAGTTGTAACAGCCTCAGGGCGGTGACCGGGCGATACCCGGTTCCAGCCCCCCCGGCAAGCCCGCGGCCCTGCAAGGTCGCGGGCTTTTTTGTGGGCAAATGCCTGTAAACCCGAGACCTTGGCATAGCTCTTGTATCGCTGTTGTCACAGCGGCCCAAGGTGTTGACTAAGCGGTTCTGTCATAAACCTTGAGTAAGTTAGCCGCTCACGCAGTAGGAGAGAGCGCTGAAATGAATGCCGATATCAACCTGATATACACGCGCACGTTCCACCCTTCGCGGGTCAACGGCGACGCGATTCATGCGCTGGCGCATTGGTTGAAGGAAAACGGCTCGCGGCAGATCAGGCAGCAGCCGGACCTGCGCCGCATGATGGGCGAGCGTTATCCACAGGGGTTGTTCAGTGAGGATGAAGTGCACGCGTTGTGCGACCTGCTGAAAAACTAAACAACACTGATATCAAGTGTGGGAGGGGCGGTGCGACGATTCGACTTGCCCCCTCCCACATTTAATTCTGTGAACGGCTTTAGAAGCTGTAGGTGCCCGTAACCACCAGGCTACGCGGCTCACCCGGCTGAATCTGCGCCACACTGGTCGCCGACGCGTAGTAAGTCTTGTCGGCGATATTGTTCAGCGCAGCCCGCAGGTCCCATTCCTTCTGGCGAAAGCCCGCCAACGCGTCCCAACGCCCATAACCCGGCAGCACGGCGGTGTTGAGGCTGTCGGCATAACGGTCACCCACCAGCGTCAGCCCGGTTTCCGCGTACCAGCCCATTTCCGGTTTCCAGGTGATGAACAGGCTGGCGTTGCGCTTGGCCACGTCGCTCACGCGTTTACCTTCAAAACCATTGTTGTCCTTCTCGACCTTGGCATCCTGCAGGCCGATGCCGCCGCGCACATACCAGTTGTCGACCAGCTTGCCGGTGGCCGTCAGCTCCACGCCGCGTGAACGTTGCAGGCCGCTGAGCAGTGTGATGGTGCGGTCCAGCGGGTCGCTGGTACGGCGGTTGTAGAGTTCCAGTTCATACACGGCCAGGGTGGTGCTGAGGCGATCGTCTAGCCAGTCACTCTTGACGCCGATTTCCTTCTGCTTGGTCAGCTCGGGGCTCAGGTCGTTGACGCTGCCGGCCGCGTTGGGCGTGATGCCGATCAAACCGCCACCCGCCGGGGAGAAGGTTTTGCTCCACGAGGCGTAGAACGAGTGATGCTCCAGCGGCGTCCACACCAGCCCGAAGCGCGGGCTGGTGCTGCGGCTCTCGACGGCTTGCTGGGTGTTGAGCAGTTTGTTTTTGGTGTCCACTTCGAAGTAGTCGTAGCGCAGGCCGCCCAGCACTTGCCATTGATCGTTCAGGCGCAGTTGGTCCTGCACGTAAACGGCGCGGCTTTCGACTTCGGTGTGGTTGTTGCTCGACACGCTCATCGACCCGGTGTGGCTCAGGTGGCGATTGGGCTGGTTGAGGTCCACGGGAGGCACGACCCGGCCGCCACGGCCGACCGCAGTGGCGGTGTATAGCTTGGGGTCGCGGCGCTGGTTGCCCAGCTCCAGGCCGGTGAGCAGGCGGTGCTCCAGGCCGTAGGTGCTGAAGCCGCCTTCGAGCTCGACGTTGTTGAAGATATTGAGGGTGGTCAGGTCCTGCTGCCAGTGTTGGCGCGTGACGCTGTTGGTCGCCGGGGTGTAGCCGGTTTGGTAGGTGTTGTCGAAATCGCTGTCGAGCTTGAACACGCCCAGGGTCTGGCGCAGTTGCCAATTGTCGTTGAGTTCGTAGGCCAGCTTGGAGCGCAGCGACTGGGTTTTGTCGTCGATGTAATCGTTGCTATCAAAGTAGGTGGTGCTGCGGCTCACGTCCGCCGGGCGGCCGTTGACTGCGGGGATGCCACGGTCCGGGGTGCGGTTGTAGCGGCTGTATTCGTATTGCACCAGCCAGTTCAGGTCCGGTGTCAGCTGCCAGCTCATGGACGGGGCAAACAGCTGGCGATTGCCGCTGACGCCGTCGCGGAAGCTGTTGTTGTCCTGGTTGCCCATGTTCAGGCGCAGGCTGATGGTGTCTGTGGGGTCGGTGCTCAAATCCGCGTACAGGCTGCGCAGGTCATTGCTGCCGCCCTGGGCTTCGATGCTCGACTTATGCCCGGCCGTGGGCAGTTTGCTCACGCGGTTGACGATCCCTCCCTGACCGCCTCGCCCGTAGAGCACCGCTGCCGGGCCTTTGAGCACTTCGATGCGCTCGATGTTGTGCAGGTCGCGCACGTATTGGCTGTCGTCGCGAATGCCGTCCAGGTAGAAGTCGTTGCTCGCGTCAAAACCTCGAATGCGCAAGCTGTCGAAGCGCGTGTCGGCGCCGCTGCTGACGTTGGGGATGCCGCTCAAGGCCTGGCCCAGGTCATTGGTGCCGTAGGAGCGCAGGCTTTCGGTTTTTACCGAGTCGATGGCCTGGGGCACATACCGCACGGGCGTGGCGGTGCGGGTAGCGGTGCTGGTTTCCTTCACGCGTGGATCGTCTTCGTCAGCTTCGGCGCTGATCGAGGTCTCGGGCAACGTGGTGGCCGCACAGGCAAAACCGGCAGACAGCAGAACAGAAAGCCCAAGGGTGATGGGCGACAGGCGAGGGGCAGGCATGGACGAATGTATCCGAATTGTTAGGGAGGAAAACTGCGCGCTAATGGTAATGCTTTGCATTTGCGCGCGTTATAGATTCCCAAATGTATCGGCTTTGGAATGTGTTACCAGATATGTCGTTTTGGGTCGAGGACGGGGATTTTTGTCGTTTTCAGAACGGCAATAGGCCTCTGCTTAGAATCATTTCGCCTAAATACAGACGATTCACGAAATTGACACATAGTTCAACGCGCGACTAGGATTGCGCCCAACGCCTGTGGCTAACAGCCATGACTCATCCAATAAAAAAAGGCCCGCGGCAGATACGTCGTCCCGCGGGCCTTCTTTTTTTCGGAAAAAGTCGACACCAGAAAGCAACACGGAGCCTGGTGTCGTAGAGCGTACTCAACCAGTAATAAGGAATATAAGAAATGTTGAAGCAACGGATGAGTCTGATCGCTCTGGGGATTTTGAGCGCATCGACAGCAATGGCCAACGACCAAGATCAATCCAAGGGTTTCGTTGAAGACAGCCACCTGAACATCGCAGCACGTAATGCCTACATCAGCCGTGACTACAAGAACGGCCAGCAAGACAAAGCCGAATGGGGCCAAGGCTTCATCGGCAAGTTCGAGTCCGGTTTCACCCAAGGCACCGTCGGTGTGGGTGTGGACGTGATCGGCCAATACGCTATCCGTCTGGACGGTGGTAAAGGTCGCTCCGGCGCCGGCGGTATCGACTTCTTCAAGCGCGGCAATGGCACCACCAACCCTGATGGCTCCAACAACCCGGGCTCGCCAGCAGACGACCTGGCCAAGGCCGGCGCTGCCGTGAAGTTCCGCGTTTCCAACACCGTGCTCAAGTACGGTGATCAGTTCCCGGCTGTGCCTGTGCTGCAGTACGACAACTCCCGTCTGTTGTCGGAAACCTACACCGGTACCTCGATCGTTTCCAAAGAGATCGAAGGTCTGCAACTGGATGCGGGTCACTTCACCAAAGAAGCTCGCAAGAGCATGGAAGGTACCGACAGCGGTAACCTGAAAAGCATTAACTACCTCGGTGGTAGCTACAAGTTCACCGAAAGCCTGTCGGCTGCGTTGTATGCCTCCGATATGGAAGACGTGCTGAAGAAGCAATACGTCAACGTCAACTACGTACTGGCCCTGCCAGAGAAACAGTCGCTGACTTTTGACTTCAACGGTTACAAAACCAAGCTGGACCGCAGCTTCGCTGAGCAACGCGGCAATGGCGACGCGCGCGACAACAAAATCTGGAGCCTGGGCGCTACCTGGGCTGTCGGCGCGCACAGCTTCACCCTGGCACACCAGCGCAGCACCGGTGATACTGGTTACCTGTACGGCGGCTACCGCGACGACACGGCGAACACCGGCATCGGCGACGGCGGCAACACCATCCTGCTGGCCAACTCCTACTGGTCCGACTTCAACGGCAAGGACGAGCGTTCGTGGCAAGTTGGCTACGGCATCGACTTCGCCACCTTCGGCGTACCGGGCCTGACCTACAACGTGGCTTACGTGCGCGGTACCAACATCGACGACGGCACCAACCGTGGCGATGGCACCGAGCGTGAAATCTGGAATCAGTTCAAGTACGTGGTCCAGAGCGGCCCGGCCAAAGACCTGAGCCTGCGTGCTCGTGCCTCGTGGCTGCGCGTTTCCAGCAACGCTGACCAGTACAACGTAGGCGGTAACGAAATCCGTCTGTTCGCCGACTACCCAATCAACGTTTTCTAATTGATTCGGCGTCGCGCCTGATTCAAGGCGATAAAAACCCCGACTGGTTCGGGGTTTTTTTATGCCTGCGTGTCAGCTTCGCGGTGGTGCAGGATCTTGCGCGCCGCAGAGGCGTTGATGTAGTCGACGAACAGGTTCAGCAGTTCATCACCTTGCAGACGCGTGTCGTCGATGCACAGGTATTCGGTGCGCAGCGTCAACACGCGCCGCCACTTCTGCCTCCATACGTCCGGAATGCCAAAGCCTGTCGCCAGTGCTGCGGGCCAAGGGGCATCGGGATGCAGGTACACGAAGACATAGGTTCCACCGGTTTCCACGACTTCCACTTTGGCGATGTGTCGGATCGGCACCGGCTTTGCCAGGTTATTGAAGACCAGGTAATCCGGCGTCAGCCTCAGCGCTGTGAGGGGCGAGCGTTTGATCAGTCGAGCACCCCATATCAACCCCAGCAGAGACAGCACGGCGACCACCCAATAGGCGCTGGCCTTTTCCTGATTGATTGGGTCGGCGCTCAGCCCGTGCAACGACAACAGAAAAATCATCAGCGCCAGGCACGGCAATGCAATGCACACCGTGATAATGCCTCGCAGCCGAGCGCCTTCGTGCAGGTACACCTCGCCTTCAACGACGCTGGCATGGCTCTGCAGTTCTTCGATGTACCGGGTGTCCTGGTTGACCGACGCGGCCACCCGTTCGGTAGACACCTGGCGGCACAGTATCAGTGCGTCTGTGAACCAGGACTCCAGCGCCGCATTGGCCACTGGTGTACTGGTAGTTCGCGTGGCGCCTGCGAGCACCTCCTGCACCGATACACCCAAGGCTGCAAGCCGTTCGCTGGTGGCCGGCAAGCGGTCGGTCGGGTGATACAGGGCATCGTTCAGGGCGTGGTTGGAGAGTTTCAATTCACGCAGCTGCAACTCGCTGATGGCCTGCCAGGTGATGTCTTCCACCATGGGCCAGTTGCTCTTGTTGAGGTCGAGGTAAACCTCCAGTAACTCTTTCACTTGCGGGCCGAGCACGGCCAGGCGCAGCAGTGCCGAGGCCAGCACCGTGTTGCCCGCCAAGGTGGCGGCAGCGGCGTCAGCTTCAAGCTGGTGTTCATGGTTTTGCGAGAAGGCGGCGAGCTCCAGCGTATCCAGGAAGTGGTTGCCGAACAGCACCGCTGGCTGTAACAACCTCGATTCGAACGTGCTACTGGCTTGCAGGCTGTCGTTGGCCGCGTCCAGGCTGCGGCGTGCACCCTCGTAAAGCGGCAGGAAGCGTTGGCTGAACTCGGCTCGCGCACCGGCAAAGTGTGCCAGTTCATGCCCGACCAAGGCCCCGACTTCCTCGCGGCTCAACAGCGCCAAATAGGGCAGTGGCACATGCAAGGTGCGCCCTGGCAGCACCAGTTCTTCCGGGTACAGCCACGTCTCGCCGGCAGTGATATAGAACCCTGCCGACAAACTCACCACGATATGGTCAGGCGGCAATGCACCCAGCTGTTCGGCCCACTGCGTGATCTGTTGCCATAAACCGGGCGCCTGGTCTGGCCGCACCAGTTGACCGAACATCTGCCGCGGGCTCGGATCGAACAGGTGCAGCAAGGTACGGCATTGTTTAACCAGCAGCCACACGCCGTACAGGCAGAAGGCGGCGCCCAGCAAGGCGATCAGTATCAGCTTGGCGCCGAAGCTCGAAACTTCATCCTGCAGCAACAACCCCAGGCACGCGTAAACCAGCAACAGCGTGAGGGCGGCCGAGAGCGCCAGCACCTGCGCTACCAGCAATCGCGGCAGCAACTGGCGCCCGTCCAGCAACGTACTGATCAACATCACCTGAGACAGCTGCGCGCGCTTCCCGGCGCGGTGTATCCACGCCAGCATGCCGCCGCCGAGCAAGGCCGCTGTCACCCCGAAAAAAATTACACCCGCAGCCAGCATTGGCCACGCACCGGTTAGCTGTAATTCCCAGGCGCCTGCGCCGGCCATTAGTAAAGGAAAGGCGATCAGCAGGGCAATCAGTTTCAACGCGTTCATTGGCATCCATTCACAACGCAAGGTAATGACGGCGTTATACAGAAAAACCAGTGGCTGTGGGATGCGAACCTCGACACAAGCTCCGTACGCACTTGTTACACCGCATCACTCATGAAGTGCAGCGCCCCACCTTTACACCCACCTGCCGCACGCCAAAATTGGCCCCGCTGCCAGCTCATCAGCCCGATTGCCGGGGGCATATGGGGGCGATGAGTGATATTGCCCAGGCGATTAACTACCTGGAAAACGCCGGGTTTGTGACCGGCGAGATCCTGCATGTGGATGGCGGGCGAAGCGCCGGGCATTGAGCGTCAGGCTTTGACCGGCGCGAGTTTCTTGCAGTTTTCCTTGCGCGCAGGGTATTGCTCGCATTTGCGCAGCACGGTTTGCACCTGCTGCGCGTTCTGTATTTGCTGGTTGGCCACCAGCTTCTCGGTGATGAACAGCTCTTCGGAACCCAGGTGGCGTTCTGCCTGGTCGATCATCGTCAGCGCCGATCGCCCATCACCACGCTTTAGGTGGTAGCTGATCATCAGGTCATAGGTTGAAGGACCTGCCAGGCTCCAGTCCTTGATTGCTTGCAGTTCTTTCAGGGCTTCGCTGCTGCGACCCTGGGCCAGGCGTACGGTATAGGCTGTGCGACGGATACCTGGCTGATCCTTGACCGGCGAAGCCAAGGCTTTGCGGATAAACCCATCGGCCTCGGACACTTTGTTTTTTTCCAAAGCGTCGTTGGCGAAGTAGGCATCCTTGTAACCCTGCAGGGCTTTTGCTACCAGCGGTGTGCTCTTGATCTTCGTCCAGCTTTCGGTGTTGATGCGCGCGCGACGCTCCTGGCGGTATTCACGTTGCAGGTACTGGCGCAGCTCGGTGTCGCGGTCGGTGGTCGACATATGGGAGCGGTTGAAGTATTGGGCGGTCGCGGTAATGCTCGTGGTCAAGCCGTCCTTGACCAGCACGTCCAGTTCCTGGGTAAAACGGTTGAGGTTGAACTGCTGCAGTGAGTCCTGCATCGCGTTTTTGCGCGCCGTCAGGAAACCTGTGAGCAAGGGTTTCTGCTTGCCCTGGAAGTCGTTGAGACGCTCCAGGCTATGGGTGGCGGCTCGGGGCGCGTAACCGGCACGGATCATCAAGTCGGTGCCAAGCAAGTCGGCCTGGTCTTCCTGGGTACGACCCCAGGCAGTACTCCACACGTGGTCGGAAAAAGTGTTGGCGAGCGCGGTATACAGCACGGTATTACCAATGGTTTTCTGAGTGCCGGCCGGGTCTTTGCTGAACAGCTTCATCGTGCCGGAACTGCGGTCTACGCCGGTGTCTGCTGCCAGGGTGGCCAGGGCGACGGTGGAGGCGACCGTGGTGAACATCTCTTTCTGCTGCTGGAAGGCGGCCATGCGGTCATGGTGGTGCAGCAGGACATGGCTCATTTCGTGGCCGAGCATTGCGGCGATTTCGTCTTCGCTGCCGACGTTATCCAGCATTCCCAAAGGTACGAACAGGTTGCCGTAGGGGTCCGCTGAGGGGCCAAAGCTGTAGATGTCGGTGATCTTCACTTGCAGGGGCGGCAACTCCCCCGGCCAGCCTTTGGACAAGCGGGTGACAATGCCTTGCAGATAAGTCTGCAACAGCGGGATATCCACCAGATTCTGCTGGCGTGCCTCGGCAGCCGGCACGGCGCGCCCGTCATAGCTCAGGCGTTGCTGGCTCTGACGTTGCGGGTCGAGCTTGTAATACTGGCGCACGTCGGTGTTATCCACGTAGTGGCCCTGTACCCGGGATTGGGTCGAAGGGCCCACCAGGTTCATGAACGCCTGATCGGCGCCCTTCAACGTCGCGCAACCACTGAGTACCGTGCTTGCCAGCAAGCTGGCCACCCATAGAGATCCCTTCACCGCAGTGCTCCTTTTATTGGTTGCAGCCCGCACCAAAACCGATGGTGGAGTTATTGCGGCTGTCTTTGGCCTGGCTTTTGGTCAGCCCCTGGCAAGGCAGGTCCACCACATTCAGGGGCGGCTCGATGCGCAGGTCCATGGTGTCCAGCCAGACCTTCTGGCCCGCCAGGTCCACCTGCACCAGGTCCAGCGCCTTGTTGTACTGCAATACCGGCAAGGGCTGGGTGGGTGCATCCTTTTTCGGCATTTCGCGCTGCTGTTTTCCCTGCTCATCCAACACCGCTACCGGGTCGGCCAGGAATGCCTTGATGCTGTGGGTTTCCGCCCAGGCGCCCTGAGTGAAGAGGGCGGCGAGCAATACGATGAGGCTTCTGTTCATCCTTGGGTTCCTTGAGTCAATCAACAAAGCGGCACGCTCAGCGATCACGGTCGAAGAAGGCTTCGATCCGCTCGCTGAACAACACCAGCGACAGCAACACAATGCCCAGCACGTTGACGGGGGTGATGTGGTTAACGCTCAGCAGCACGCTCGCCACAACCAGCACCGACATCACCAGCAGCCAGGAGGGGCATGGTGAAGAAAAAAACCGGATTTCCAGGCGCCGCCAACGGCTCCACGTGCGGTGACCCGCCAGCCGTCGTGCGTGCAGCGCCTTGAGCACTGCGATCAGGGCCAACAGGCCGAGCTCCAGCAGGTCCAGCCAACTGAAGGGCAGGCCGGGGAAACTAGCGGGTTCATGTGCGTAATCCATGCCCGCATTGATCAGGTTGTCCAAGGCCATGGCATGCAGATAAACACCAGGCAGTTGGCCGTGTACCGGCGACTCCACCAGATCACCGGTGGACGTGATATTGGCCCCCACCATCACCAGGCGGTCGCGCAGCAGCTCGGTGAGCAGGGCCTGGTCTTGCGGGTCGCTGACTTCCAGGTCACTGGCCGACAGCGTCAACGTATAAGGGCAGCGTGCCTGGGCCGAGTCGTCGAGTTTCCAGAACACCGCCTGAAAAAACTGCGCCACCCCATCCAGCACAAAATGTCGCGCCGGGGTGCAGTGACGTACATCGGCGATACGCGCCTGTTCCGGCGCGAGCTTCAGGCCCCATTGCACGGCGATCGGCTGTCGGTGCGCGGCGGTTTGGGCATCTACCGGCAGCGACCTGCACGCCTGCTTCGTACACCACTCGCGGTACAGCGCCATGGCCGGGGTTTCCATCAGCCCCAAGGGCGTTTCAGCGGCCAGCGGGTACTTGTCGTCCACGCCCTCCCACGCCACCAGGCCCGGGCGGCTGACCTCGGCGAAGGGTTCCAGCGTATTGGCCTGGCCGTCGTCACCCCGTTTGACGCCGGTATTGGCCAGCCACAGCGGGATGCCCTGACGCTGATAGCGCTCAAACACGTTCGCCAGTAACTGGCTGCCTCGCGCCGGGTCGCCGAAAGAATGGTCATGGCTGTACAGCAAATCCACAAACACAGCCTGGGGCTTGTACGCCAGCAGGCGCTTGAACAATTTGCTCTGCTCGCCATAGGGCATGGGCCATGAGGTGCCGTTGCGCATCAGGTACGCATCGTCGATCAACACCACCGCCACGCGCTGTTGCCCCTCGCCGCCGTAATGGCTGGCGAACATACGGTTGAGCCATTGTGCCGAGGCCTTATCGCTCGAACTGGCCAGGCCGAAGGGATCGAGGATCGCCAGGAGCACGATGATTGCCGCCAGCCAATAGCGGCGGTGTTTGAACAGCGCAGGGTTCGACAACATCCATGTCTCGATAAAAAGCACAAGCAAGGCAGGGTTTTTAACGGAGCGGGGAGGGGGTGTCAATTGAAAAAGTGGCAAAGTGCCACAACTGCGGGCGGGCGTCGGCGAACTACGTGTTGTCCTCCCGTGGTGACCGACCAAAAAAGGCTTTATAGGCGCGACTGAACGCAGCCTCGGATTCATAGCCAATCGCGAAACCGACTTCCCCGATGCGGCTGTCCTGCTTGGCAAGCATCGTCTTCGCCAGGGTCAGCCGCCACTCGTTTTGATACCGCAACGGCGAGCGCCCGACCAATGCGCTGAACCTCTCGCAGAAATTGGAGCGTGACATGCCGGAAATTTCCGCCAGCGCATCAATGCGCCACTGCCGGCCAGGTGTGGCATGGATGGCTCTCAGCGCTCGGGCGATGCGCGCATCCGACAACCCACCCAGCCAGCCGGAAGCGACGCCCTGCTGCACCCAGGTGCGCAAGATGCGAATCACCACCAGATCGATCAGGCGCGAAATCATCAACGCCCCGCCGGGCTGCGTGTCATGGGCTTCGAGCAGCATGAAATGCAAAATGCCCTCGGCCCAGGCAGCGGCGTCGGTTTGGCGAATGTGGATCAGTCGGGGCAGGGCAAACAGCATCGCCTGAAAACTGCTCGCGTCGAACCAGAACCGGCAGATCACCACCGTGGCGGGCCCGTCGGCCGCCGCGAGCGTAATGCCCGTGGGATCGTGAGGCAGCAACAGCACATCGCCCTGCTCCAGCGTCACCGCCGCTCGGTCGGCCCCCTCAAGCTGCAACCGGCCGTGCTGAAGCACACAAATGTGCGCGCTCTTTTCATCCAGCGCCAGGCACTGCCCCTCCGCTAGGGTGTGGGAATAAACGCGATCGCCTGTCAGGCGGATCTGTGCCAGCACCTGAGACAGCAAGTCACCCTTGGCCAGCCCTTCCAGCTGTATTTCCGGACGAATGATCAAATCTTCGAGGGGATTCATCATGTCGCTTTGACCCCGCCTTCACTAATCTGACCCCGAGATCATAGCTTGCCGGCGCGATCAGGATGAGTGTTTCCAGCGTTGGCCATTTATCCAATCATCCGGGAGCAACACAATGTTCGGTATTTCCGCCCTTGGCTGGGTCCACACCCTCGGCAGCCTGCCCGCCATACCGCTGGCCGCCTACATGTTCATTCGCCACGGCCGCATCGTCCCGCGCTCAACAGCGGGCAGGTTCTACCTCGTGTCGATGCTGATCGGCGCCTTCAGCGTGTTTCTGGTCGCGAAGCAACCGGTCAGCAACATCATCGGCGTCATCACCCTCGCCTTGCTGGCGGCTGGTTACGGGGTAGGGCGCATGGCCTGGCTGGGCCGTGCGCGGGTATACCTGGAAACTATCTTCCTCAGCCTGACCGCGTTTTTTTTGATGGTGCCTACCGTTTCAGAGACCCTGCGCCGCGTGCCTGATGGGCATCCCTTCGTTACCGATTTGCAATCGCCGGTGCTGATTGGCGCGCAGGGTGGCATTGCGTTGGTGCTCGTCGTCGGCGTGGCTGCGCAGATGTTTTACTTGCGCAAGAAACGCGGGGAGTTCGCCTAGGGATGCTTTGATAGGGGAGTCGGGCTCGCCAGCGTTGAGTTGTGCAGCAACCCCAATAAAGACGCTGAGTTTTTTCTGAAAGAACTCAGCAACTGTTTTTGGCGCCGCTGCGCAGCCCCACACGGCGGTGCAATGATTAGCCAGGTCCCTCGCCACGACTGCCCTCCACAATAAGGTGGCGCTCACCGGAAATTTTGGATGTGGCATCGCCAGGCTGCGGGAGAACGTGAGAGCGTCCGTGCGGCTCGGATGGCGGAGGGGTTGGCGTTGATTGAGTTGGTCGCGTTGCGGTTGTGTGCCGACAGCCGAGCGGCGCAAACAGCAGTGGAGCCTGTGAAACCCAGCCTGATAAATTTTCAGTGTGGACGTATTTTGGACGTTTTCCCGAAAACGGCACTTTCAGTTCGCACCAATTCCCAAACCCCAGAAACCACAAAGCCCCGCATTGCGGGGCTTTGAGATATGGTGCGGCACCAGGAGTCGAATCATTATTTAAGCTATTGTTTTTGTTTGGTTTTATCTAGCTAGTCGCTTTTTTTATCCCTAATTCTATCCTAGACAGCATGGGCAACCATCGAGCTGAAGATTCGATCGCTCTAATTTGCGGTATCAAACGCTTTCAAATCCGTACAGTTGACGGCATGATGGCCTAATGACTGTATAGAGCTTTGATTCAATCGAGGATGTTGGCTTCAGAAGATTAAAATCAAATAGCATAAGTTCTGCTGAAGTTTATACGTAAATTAATGTGTTTGGTTTGTACAGATTATCGTAGAAAGTTTAAATTTTTGTTTAGGGAGTTTTTATGTTAACAGGGAACGAGTTGTTTCTAAAAAAATATGATGAAGTAGAGGTTCTGTCAGTTGACGAGCCTGAGAATGGTAAGCCGCTATTAATAAATGCAGAGTTTCAAGATAAACCGGTGCTGATAAAGTATTGGCCTAGATATGAAAATGATCAATCAAATGTTCTAGAAGATATTTGGTTGTATGAGATAAGGCAGTTGCACCGTCTCAAAGGATACCCCGGGTTAGGTGAGTTTATATCCGCGCTTGTTGACTCGGGTAAAGATAGTAGCGGATTTTATCTAGTCCTGGATGTAGGGATGCGGGTTCCATTATCACACGCATTGCTAGATTCTAAGATCTTAAGTTATCATAAACCTTGGATCAAAAAGCTCAAAGATCCAGAGGTTAGAATAAAATTCTGGTATAACATAATAAGAATCGTCAAGGCAATTCAACTACTACACTCTCAGGGATTACTCCATCGGCATCTTGATGAAGATTCGATATTGACGGATCTTTCTCATTCTGGGCATGACTTTCAATTAACTGGTTTTGAATGGTCTGTTCGAGTACAAAATATTTCTGGAGGGGGAAAGCCTAGTCATTCCACAACCAATTCTACTATCGGACGTGTATATTCATTCCTAACTGACTGGGCCGATTTAGGAGTGCTGATAGCAAAAATCCTAAAAATTGATGCTGATGATTTGGATGACTTAGTATCTCCGATCAAAGAATTGGTATCCAAAAGTGGTCTGATTTTAGATGAGTTGATTTTTATACGAGGCTTGACAGGGCGTATAAAATTGAATGCCAACATTCCCAAAGAGGGTATGGATGGCGGAGCCATTGTAAAGAAAATCGAATCCATAATAAGTTCATTGCGCTCTATGAATGCGCGAAAGGTAGATCAGTATTATTTGATTTTTCATTTTAATCAGAAAAAAGGTGATATAGGTAAGGCACATCGTAAAACCTCCGTTTTTAGTGCAGTTCAAACTAGGTTCCAAGAGCTCCATGGAATCACGCTAGGGGAGGATAATTTTGATGATTGCATCAAGTTTGTTGAGGAGGATTTACGTAATGACCCGCGGCTGATTTTCCTGCCAGCCGCTGATAACATGGAAGAAGAAGTACTTTTGGTGGGCGATAGGCTGACTTATGTGCTTAATAAAAATAAAGAAAGTGTAAGGGATATTGAAGGTAGTTGGTCAGCGGCATTTTGTCACTCGGCGTATTTAGAGCCGCCCAAAAGAATTAATAGTTCAAATCGTTCGTGTAAATTAAGTGGCAATAAAATTCACTGTATGTCGTCGCCGCAGTTTAAGCAGACTCGCGATAAAATGGAAATGGCGACATGGGAAAATATAATACTAAATCTTAAGGATGAGGAAGATGGAGACCTCGCAAACCAAAATATAATTGATGGTTTCTCTGCTTATCACCTCACGGAAATTGCGTATGCAAAATCCGAAATTTATCCCATGGAATTGATAGCGTATCAAAAAGATGAGATAGATCTTTCACTTAGTACGGTGACTTTGACAAGTCGCTCAGACTCTGAATCTCAAGAAATATCAAGAGCACTCGGGGTTAAGCCAGCTGCCACTCGGTTGAATGAATTGCTTGCAAATGAATTGAACGATTCTGGTAGTTGGATTCTTGTCGGTAATACAAACTTCTCAGATGAAGAGCAGGAAACTGTGCTTGATTTTCAGAAGCTAGAGAAACAACCAGATGGCGTGATCCATTATCAGTTTACAACTACGTCGTTAGACCCGGATTATGATAACTATTTCATTATCTCCAGTTCTGTACAAGGAACCATTAGTCAGTTAAGTCGGCGTGCCGGGGCGATAGACGCCCTTAGTAATCATATCGAGTTGGTAAATATGTTGGCCAATCCCTATGCCTCGATAACCAATTCACAAGATAAACATTCGGAGCATGCCGCATTCAATGCTCTGGATGCTTCAAAGCAAGAAGTGTTTAAACGTATTACCAGTACTTTACCGCTTTATCTAGTACAAGGCCCGCCAGGCGTCGGAAAAACGTATTTGGTTACAACTTTGGTGCAGCAGATTTTTACTCATGAACCAGATAGCCGACTTCTTCTGACAGCGCAAAGCCACTCCACTGTTCAGCATCTATATAAAGAGGTTGTCGATTCATTAAAGCTAAGTATGGACTGTCAAGATGAACCATTGATAGTCAGTTGTATTAAGGCTAACTCTCAAAGTAACGATACTGATTCTTTAAGCGAGCTAGACTCTTTAGCCAAAGAATATCTGGTCTCATTGACCAAAAGCATGTTATTTGAGAAGTCGGGCACAGTATCTGCAAAAGAAAAAATAATAGCGATGTGTAACGATAACGCTCGGTCAGGCCGTTACTCCCTGATCAGTCAGTTGTTGAAGGCAGCCAATATGGTTTTTGCTACTACGAACTCGCGTCAGGTAGAAGAACTAATTAAAGCTCGCTCTCAATTTGACTGGTCAATAATGGAGGAGACTGGAAAGGTCACAGGTATTGAGTTGCTCAGTCCATTACTATTGTCATACAGGAGGCTTATGATTGGCGATCATAAGCAGCTCCCTCCTTATGCATCGGAAAAAATGAGACAAATACTGCAGAATAAAGAGAGCCTTCACAGTGCTTTAAAAATAGCAGTGGATGTTTACAATAACTCAATCAAAGGAGAAGTAATTAAGGCTCGTTTTACTGATGAGTATGTCCAGGATTTGTCGGAAGCAAACCTGAACAGCCTTGCTCGTGAATCTTTGCGATTACATTTGCTTTTTGAAAGTTTAATACTGGAAGAGGAGGAGGCAAAGAGGAGCTCTATCGAATTTTATGGCTCTGATGTAAAACATCGACCGATAGCGAGCATGTTATCCATTCAGCATCGGATGCACCCTGATATTGCGAAGCTTGTTTCTGAAGTTTTTTATGACGACGCATTGAAGACTGCGCCCAATAGAGAGGCGTATTACCGCGCCATACCTACTACAAGGCCCTTTGACTTCTGCAATTTGGCTGTACTACAAGACACTCCAGCCATTTTGTGGATTGACATTCCTGATATTCAGGCGAATAGAAATTTTCATGCGGGTGAGGAACTACCTCGCTGGCATAACTCTCTTGAGCGAGAGGTAATTATAGAGTTACTTGGTAAGCTCAGAGTAGCTTCCCCCGAAAGTAAGGATAAGCCGAAGCTTGCAATACTTTCGCCCTATGCTCAGCAAGTTAAAAAGCTGGCTAAAGATATCGAGCGGAAAATATCTAGCTCGAATTACTTAAGAAATCTCGATCTGTTTGCTAAGCCTGATGATCATATTTCATACTGTAGTACTGTTGATGGATTTCAGGGCGCTGAAGCTGATGCTGTGATAGTTTCAATGGTCAGAAATAATAGCTTTTCATATTCTTTGAGTGCGCTTGGGTTTCTACTGGACAGTCGGCGTATGAACGTTCTGCTTAGTCGTGCAAAGCACCAGCTCATTATTGTTGGTTCTCTAGAGTTTCTTAAGAATTGGTCCGATAAGATCAGAAGAGAAGAGCTTGGTAAAGGATTAGAAAGTAACCGCTTTGTTGTTAAATTAGTGGAAGTTTTAGAAAGATATCAGGCCGAAGGCGTGATGAAGCGGATTGGCCACCAAGAAATATTACGAGGTGTGGTTAAGCCAGGGAAAAAGAAGCGCAAAAATTATACGAAAGCCTAAAAATTATAAGGAAATAGGACTTACAGCATGAACGCTCCTAGTATCTATGTGAAGATTCCTTTTGGTTCTGGTACTCACCGTTTCAAAATAGTTAAGGCTAAACGATGGGGGGCTATTGACCAGTTAGTGTTGCAGTCGTTAGCCCAGAGGCCTGCGACATCTCAACAATTGGCGGACATGTCAGGTTTGCCAAGGCAGTTAGTCGTTGAGATTCTAATTTCTCTAATGCAAGTAGGTTGGGTTGAAATAAGTAATAGTCTTGAAGGTTTCATTTTTCAGGCTACGATCAGAGGTATTGCTATATCGACCTTTGAAGATTTGCCGGTCGATAGTGAGCCGTTATTACGGGTTCGTAGCTTTCTAATAGACCCGATAACGGAGCAATGCTATCGCTTCGAACGGAAAAAGAAAAAGCAAACTTATCAGGTCTATAACTATGGGCGTGCTCAAAGCTTACTTGGTGAGTACAAGGGGCATACTACAGAAATACAGACATCTTCTACATTTTCGCCTGAGTTAGTGGATATTTTTAACTGTGTCGCGAATGACGATGAGGATGTCAACGGGTTTGAAGAAGAAGTTGTAAGGCGGAGCTATTCTGACTCATTGAAGTATGCGATCGCTTCGGTTAGTGCTGAGGATGATATCTCAGGAGTTCCCGAAATATCAGAAGAACTAAAGGAAGCTATTCTCGCCGCAGCGAGTTTACAACGAGAAAAAATACGCCTCCTCGGAGATCAGTTGGGTAAAACTGAAATAGGACAGGGTTACTATGAGGCGCGTGTGTCGCCCCGATCTTTACCTGTACATCATGTCGAACCCAAAAGTGTTACTCTTATTCTAGGGGCAGAGGAGCACGCGCAGCATATTTACCAGTTAATTGAAAGCGCGTATTCACGGATAGTGCTTCACTCTACCTTCATCAATGCGGACTGCGTTGATGAGATGTTACCTTCACTTCTGGATGCTGTTCGTCGCTCGGTACAGGTAGACGTTATGTGGGGGCAGACTGAACCCGATGATCCGCGAAAAGTTCAAGCCTTTAAGTTTGTCGTAGATAAGCTTGAGCAACTTCAAAAAACTATTGACGGAGAAGGGCTTGGTACTCAATTTAGATTTCACCGAACTCCTACTCAGTCCCACGCTAAGTTTGTTATCGTTGATACACCTTCTGGCGAATGGGCTGTTACTATAGGTTCATGCAACTGGCTTTCATCAAGATTTAACCGTTTTGAGGCATCGGTGCAGATTTGTGACCCGCTTGTGGTAGCCGATGCTCTAAGTATCGCTTCACATTTGGCAATGGGCAAACAGGGGCTTTCCAACGAGTTGAGCCGAGAGTTGGCAGTTCAGTCGACAATTCTATCTAAGCGAAAAGTTGTTGATAAACTTAAAGGCGAGACGGATCTCATGAAGGTTCAATTGATTTCTGCGGCAGAGCATCATTCCTTTTGTAAGAAAGCCAGTGATGAAGCGGTTGACGATATTTTCATATGTAGTCACCGTATTAGTTATGCAGGCGATCGCCCGGTACTGACGCCGTTTAAAGCTGCTTTACGGGATGATCCGAGTCTCTCTATACGGGTTGCTTATGGAAGATCAAGCGGCAGTATGCGTACTTCAGAGGCTAACGTTTTGAATAAAGAGCTTTCTTCGCTGAGCTTTAAGGTTATAAAGGCAGATGATCCTCAGATACACGCGAAAGTTATGACGTGGGATGAGGATAACGTTGTGATCACCAGCATGAACTGGTTGTCGGCATCTTCAGCGGGTGATATTTATGGAGAGCTTGGGGTGTTTATGAAAGGTGCAGAGTTATCTAGTAAGATTCGAGCGGCATTCGAAAGTAGCTATTGCTAAACTATAGTGAAATGTTGATCGTGCCGATTCAATTTAGTCGGCATGATTAAGATTGCTTCGTTTTTTTGTTGAAGCTTTGATTTCTTGTTGTTTCTTGATTTCCACCGTGGATTGACCGATTTTTTTGTGTTTGGTTTTTAAACGAATATTGATTAGTTTTAAAGTTAAAGTGTAATAGTAATAAGTGGAATTCGATTTGTTTTCTGTCTTTTTCTTTAAAAACCAAGCGAGATGTTTTCTCTGCCAAGTCCATGGATTGTCTCGACCCCAGCGCTCAACAATTTCGGCTTGAATTGCCTTGGCCTAGCGTATATGACGTTCGCGAGTGGCATGCGCTCCAGTCAGCACTCCAGATAGGAAAAGCTCCATATCGAATGGCTTGTTCATGCTCGACCACCGATGTAGGCCGATACCGCGTCGATTCGACCGTGCCCCAGTTCATAACTGATTTGTGAGTGTGCCTCTCGATCAAGACGCAGATTGAGCTGGCTGCATCTGCCGTCGTTGATGGGGGCTAGGTAATGGGTGATCTGCTCATAGCGTTCGCACGCATAGGCCGCTCGCAGTTCGTGGAAGCCTTTGAGGTTGTGCGTATGAAGGATGTCTCGGGCGGGGCGGACGATTCGCTGTTGAAAATCGAGGAAGGTTTCGTCCGGAGTCAGCAGGTTGCGGCTACCGACGGGGGAGACCAGCTTGGCTTGGCTGAGCGCTTCGCGGATATGATCATTAACCCAAATCCAGCGAGATGCTGATGCGCCCGAGCGTCCACCTTTGGTGCCATCCTGAATGTTGATCTTGCCATATTGCTCGGCTTCTCGTTGCAGGCGTGGAAGATCGGCCAAGATGGCCTCGCGCAAACGCATACCGGTGGCTCGTGCTAGGTACACAATGGCCGCAGCGCACGGTAGTTGATGTTCGCGGAGTGCATTGATTATCCGCATCACTTGGTCACGATTCTGTCCTTGCGGAGCCGCGGTGCGAACATTGGTGCGCCGCATTCCTAACGCCTTGCCCGGACTCGCCACCCTTACGTGCTGATCACCACGAAGCGCGGCCATGGTTCGGTTGACGCTTGAGAGTCGGTTTTGCGCGGTGGCGATGGTCAGCTCACCTTGTTCAACTTGGCTTCGAAGATGTCTGGCGTAATCCATCAAGGTCTGCCGATCTATCTGCCGCGCGTCGTTGAGCCCTGGCCCATCGCCTGATCGACACCACCGTGCGAACGCTTGCCACCGATCACTGTGCGCTTTGACCGTGCCGTAATGGCCGCCGCCAAAAAGATCTTTGAGCGCTTGCGGCCCGGCATAGCTCAACTGCCGACCATAGCCAAAATTGCGTCCATCTCGCCTGCCCACCAGTGTCATGATCAAACTCCTCTCGAAGCCAAACCTTTAAAGCCAATCCCCACGTCATCCCGCCAAGTATGTTGAGTGTTATCAGGGATCAAGGCCCCTGCGACCTGTGAGGGTTGGCTACGGCGTCGACCTTCCGTTCGAGAATTACGAGCGGATGGCCGACTTCATGCGACGGTGCAAAGGCGAGGTGATGGTGAGTATCAATGACCATCCGGACATTCGGCGGGTGTTTGAGGGGTTTCATTTTGAGGTGCTGGACATCAGGTACACCACGGGCAACCAGCGGCAGGAGCAGGCAGATGTGAGTGGAGAGCTGGTGAACATGAATTGGGAGTCTTCCGAATTTGAGGGCTGGCTTTTCTAGGAGTCTTTGCTGTGTCACGAACAAAAATGCCGGAGCATATGCTCCGGCATCCTTACCACGGGATTACGACAATACGATCTGAAGCAATCGCACAACCTCAATCGCAAAGACCCACGCTAATTCTAAAGGCGTCATTCGCTTTTCTCCTATTCAGAGGAGACGCTTGGGCATTTTTGAAATGCCTCTGGTCACCTGCTATCCCTAGCTTTGTGGCTCCCCTCCCGCCATTTATGCTACTTTTCGATCTGCAAGAATCTGTAGTCAGCAAATTTTCTGGGATGGTAACGCCTCATCGCCAAGCCATTACGGTTGTTTTCTGGTTACAGCTAGCTGAAGGGCTCCACCCCTTCAGCTTTTTTTTGCCATTTTTTTGTCTCTTGTAGCCTCCCACTTTCTTTAGGTCGACGAGATCCGCATTCGAATTCTCTAGGAAAAGTCGACGGTTTACGGCGTGTTGCTTCGTTGGGCCTAAGATTATGGTGTCATTGAATAGTCGTCAATCCTCCCTTGCGATTTTAGTTGGGGCAATCCTATGCGATGGCTGCCGCCTTAAAGTTGGGTTTATTAGTGTCTGTGAGCCTCTGGAGGCCCCGGTTTTAAAGGGTTTTGTCGATTTTTCAATGTGTGAGTGCTTGTTTGTTAGTTTGTAGCGGAAGTTGGTCTTGATGGGGTGGGGAGCTCTGAGTGATCAAGTTGTACTCCTTAGTTGTCCTTTGATTTTTTTTGGTTGTTGAAAATGAGATTTTCAAAAGTTTCTGATAGTTGTTATTTTTGTATGAAGTGCACTTTCAAATAAGAAACGGCTGTTAGAGTGTTTGATTTTGCAAGGATGAAAATACCTATTTTTATAATGTAATAATTCCTGGAGCCCTTGCCCAGCAAGGCGTGCAGGGGTGTTTGTCGTTTTTTTGCGCAAATGCTTAGTAGATAATCATGTCTCTCAGGCATCTTGAAGGGTTGCCAGAGTTCAGAGGCGATGGCACTATGGCGCCGAAGCGTGGACCATCCCAAATCCACCTCCACTCAAGACCTACAGGTTAGGGCTCCCTAGGGAAGCTACGCCCAAAGTAGGTAATGGAAAATTGAATTCCTAGATTCACTCGCTTAGCGGCCAACTGGCAGCTAAAAATTCTCAAAAAAATCCTCTCGAAACCTTTCCTGCACGTTCGTGACCATTTTTCAGGTCGACGATGATCAGTTTTTGATCGTTTTTTTCTTGAAGCATGTTGTGTCATGGCCTGGGCGCCGCTCCGTTTGGGGGTGTCGTCACCGGAATTATCAAATTCGCCCCTTGGTTGTTGACGTTTTCAACCCGTTTGTCTACTGCAAACCACTCAAAGTCATCGACGGGACTGCAGCACTCCTTTGCCATCTCCTCAGTCCGCATTGCCGACAATCCAGGCTCAATCCACTCCCGAGCATGCTCCGCCGTCAGCACCAACGGCCACCGATCATGAATGTCGACCATCCCTGAATCACTCGCAGCCGTGATGATCACAAACCCATCTTCGTCATGCGGTTCCAGCCCATGTCGGTGGCTCGCGCCAACTGAGCGATGGCCGCGGCGCGCGGCATTTGGTGTTCGCAGAGCGCGTCGACGATCCGCTTCACGTGTTCGCGGTCTTGGCCTTGCGGTATCGAGCGACGAACACTGGTGCGCTGCATCCCCAGCGCCTTGCTCGGACTCGGCACTTTCACATACTGATCACCACGAAGCGCGGCCATGGTTCTGTTCACACTGGACAACCGATTTTGCGCGGTGGCGATGCCGATAGCGCCTTGTTCAACCTGCTGACGTAGATGTCCTGCGTAATCCAGTAAGGTCTGCCGATCAATCTGCCGCGAATCGTTAAAGCCCGGCCTATCCTCCGAACAACACCAGCGCACGAAAGCCTGCCAGCGATCACTGTGCGCCTTGACCGTGTCGTAGTGTCCGCCGCCAAATAGATCTTTCAGCGCCTGCGGCCCGGCATAACTCAGTTGTCGCCCATAGCCAAAATTGCGTCCATCTCGCCTGCCCACCAGTGCCATGATCGAACACCTCTTGAAGCCAAAACTTTTAAAACCTTCCCCACGTCATCCCGCCAAGAATGTTGAGTGTTATCAGGGATCAAGGCCCCTGCGACCTGTGAGGGTTGTCCACTAACGCGTGACTGGCGGCTCCTTACGACCGGGAGCTTGGGCATCTCATGATCTGGCCTCCTGAGCACTTCCGAAGAAGTGGGCGGGTGGAGGCTGCACTGGCTGACGAGACCAATGCCGCGAGAACCTGAGTCGGGTGAAGGCAGTAATGCGATGACCGGGGCGTGCCTGACTGTCAGTCAGGTGCAGTCCATTCCGTAGGCTGCGGCACCATCATCTGCATCGCTGTTGCTGGTGACTTCGGTGTTTGTCACGCCGATTGTCATAAGGAGGAATGCCGCAAAGCCTTTTACGAGATGGGCTGCAGCAGCGGTAGGAGCGCCCGTCTCTTTCCGGGAGAAAGAGACGGGCGCAGGCTGGCGCAGTGAAATGGCCAAGCGGAAAGGTTGCTGCAGGGCAGCTGGGTAGGGGGATGTATTTGCCGCAATGGCAACGATCTGAAGTAGGCATCCATCACTCCGTGAGTGACCGTGCGAGCCGCCGGACGCTAATCGCACTTTGGGAGAACCACCACGGTGTGGCGTAGCCTTAAAGGTTCTGGCTACCTGGGTTGCTGTCAACGACAGCACTTGCCCGATCTTTTCTACGCCTGTGGATAATTTGGGTCAAGGCTCGAATTTTCGGGAACTCTGCGGCTGTGGATGAAATTATCCACCGGTGGAAATCTATGGTTTTCCACAGACAATTTGCGTGGGCTTTAGATTTTTTAAATGAGGTCCATCCAAGCAGGGCGGCTTTGCAGCCCCGCTTGGATGGACCCGCGTGGAAGGGCGGACAACGGTGATCTCATAGGCTTATCCACTTATGGATGAGCCACGGCTATTTTGTAGGGCCGTGATGTTGTCGCCGACTGGGTGAGCGAATTCGTGGGGTGTCACATGCCCATGGCGGTTGGCGTCGATGTAGTTGCTCCACCACGCCATGATCAGCCTGCGCTGTTCGAGGAATTCGGCCTTGTGGATATACGCGGCACGCACACGGTTGCGTTCCTTGTGGCTCATTTGTCTTTCGATGGCTGCGTCGGTCCATAACCCGGACTCCAGGAGGGCGCTACAGGCCATGGTCCTGAAGCCGTGGCCGCATACGTCCTTGCTGGTGTCATAACCGACGTTGCGGAGCATGGTGTTCACCGTGTTCTCAGACATAGGCTTCCAGTACTTGTGGTCGCCCGGTAGCACCAACTCTGAAAAGCGACTGAGGCTGCGCAGGCGCTCCAGTATTTCGATGACCTGCGGCGATAGCGGAACCATTTGAATGTCGCCGTTCATCTTGGTCCCGCGTGTGGAGTTGCGTACCCCTTCAATCGGTGTGCGCGTATCGGGGATTTCCCACATGGCGCGTTGGAAGTCGAACTCACTCCATCGAGCGAAGCGCAACTCGCTGGAGCGGACGAACACATGCAGAGTCAGCAGCACGGCAAGGCGCGTCAGCTCGCGGCCGTTGTAGTTGTCGATACGGTGCAGCAGTTCGGGTAGGCGGTTGAGGGAGAGGGCCGGGCGATGGACTGTGCGCGGCGCGTGAATCGAGCCTGCCAGATCCAGTGCAGGATTCATGGTGATCTGCCGAGCCCTTTTGGCCCCGCGCATGATGGTGGATAAGTAGTTCTGTACCCGTAACGCCACATCCATGGTGCCGCGTTCCTTGATGCGTTGGGTGATCTCTAGCAGGTCATAGGTATCGAGTTCAGCGATGGGTCGTTGGCCGATCAGCGGGAAGACGTGGGTACGCAGTCGGCTCATCACGGTTTTTGCGTGTCCTTCGGTCCAGCGGCGGGACATATCGGCGTGCCACTCCAGGGCAACGGTTTCGAAAAGCAGTGCCGCCCGTTGGGCTACGATCTTGGCCTTTTTCTTTTCATCCATTGGGTCGAGGTTGTCGAGCAGCAACGCCTTGGCTTCGTCTCGCTTACGTCGTGCGACGGAAAGGGTAACGATGGGGTAATTGCCGATGATGAGCGTACCTTCCTTGCCGTTGGGCTTGGTGTACTTCAAGCGCCAGGTCTTCACGCCATTGGGTTTGACGAAAAGGTACATGCCGCCGCCGTCGAACAGTTTGTAGGCGCGTTCGCGGGTTTTGGCCGTGCGGCATTGCAGGTCGCTGAGGGGGATCGCTAGACGTGGCATAGGGGTACGCGCTCCTGACCGGAAAATCGCAGTACCCCTAACATACCCTCGGGGAAGGGGGATTTTGTTGGATCCCGACAGAGGGTCCTGGAACGAAAAAACCCGCCAAAGGGCGGGTTTTCGGGGCTTCCAGAGCATTCAGTAGAATGCAATGGAGCCTAATGTGGTGCCGGCACCAGGAGTCGAACCCGGGACCTACTGATTACAAGTCAGTTGCTCTACCAACTGAGCTATACCGGCGTGTTAGGGCGACGATTATAGCGATTGGAAAGGTTCTGTAAACCCCTGAATTCTGACTATTTTTGCAGAGCCCAAGGTTTTTATCCGTGTGCACCGTTTTCCTACTCGCAGAGGCGGGATTTTTCCCATTACGGGTTCACTGATCTGCGATTGCTCTAGAGGCGAGCACTGAGGTGGTTCAGTTGCAGCGGCGTGGGCGTTTTGGGAGCGCTTCGCACTCCAGCGGGAGCAAGCTCCCTCGCCACAAGAGCGGCCCGTGCTTGGAAGCGCCTGAATGCCCTACGGGTGTTCGTCACGCGGCGCGGGTTTTGCTTCGTTGTGTATGGACGCCGCGCCTGCGTACGCAGCGATACACCGGCCGTGGCTTTGCGACTGACCGTCGGGTCGGTTTTGCCTTGAATCCAGCGCGGGTTTGCGTATTCTGTCGCGCGATATAGACGGTAGGTTTTATCGCCAAATCGTGTAGGCAAATTTTCGAGACAGTTTGGGGCAAGGGAAAATTTGTTGATGGGTATGTCAAGTTTGTGCCGTTGTTGACCAGTCGGCCAATAAATTTCCGTATAAATTGGTGCAAGTCCATGTTCTTACAGAGAATGCGTTTTTCTCTGCAAAATAGTCATAAAAATGGCGCCATGCCGTTCGTCGGATAATAACAGGCCAAAAGCATCAAAATACTGACACCATCAATCTGATATCACAGAATGCGCCCACACCACATAACTAGAAAAATACAAGGTCAGCTTATTGCTGGCCTTTTTATCGCCTTTAAAGCGCAAACCAGGTGGGGAGGGGCAGTGAGTGAGTCGAGCAGATGACATTTCAAAACTATTCAACAAGCTGGGTGCCAACCCGAATGGCTACCGCGAAATCGACTTTGTCCACGAGTTCATCGAGGACGATGTAGAGGTTCTGGAGAGCCCGGAGGTCGTTGCTGCCCTGCCTGTGGTGGAAGCCCCGTCGGCGCCATTGCTGCGTCTGCTGGAAGAGCTGAACCACGGCGAAGCCGACCACCTGCAGCCGCCCGAAGTGGTGGAGGGCCCCGAAGGCGAAGTGTATTCGGCGCAGTCCACGCCCAAAATCGTGGTGGTGGTGTCGGTCAAGGGCGGTGTCGGCCGCAGTACCTTGGCCGCCGCGCTTGCCAGTGGCTTGCAGCGCCAGGGTCGCCCGGCGCTGGCCCTCGACCTGGACCCGCAAAACGCCCTGCGTCATCACCTGTGCCTGGGCCTCAATATGCCCGGCGTCGGCGCCACCAGCCTGCAGAACGAGGGTTGGGAAGCGCTGCCGGAGCGCGGTTTCGCCGGTTGCCGACTGGTCGCCTTCGGCAGCACCGACCATGAGCAGCAGCAGAGCCTGAATCGCTGGCTGAGCGAGGATGCCGAGTGGCTGAGCAAACGCTTGGATGAGCTGAAATTGAATGGCCAGGACACGGTGATCATCGACGTCCCGGCCGGCAACACCGTGTACCTCGGCCAAGCCCTGTCGGTCGCCGATGCGGTGCTGGTGGTGGTGCAGGCGGATGTTGCATCGTTTAGCACTCTGGACCAGATGGACAGCCTGCTCGCGCCCTGCCTGCAACGCGAAACACCGCCACAACGCTTCTACGTGATCAACCAGTTGGACGCCGCGCACCGTTTCAGCCTGGACATGGCCGAGGTGTTCAAGACGCGCCTTGGTGCCGCCCTGCTGGGTACGGTCCATCGCGACCCGGCGTTCAGCGAAGCCCAGGCCTACGGGCGTGATCCCCTCGACCCAACCGTCAACAGTATCGGCTGCCAGGACGTCCACGCCCTGTGCCGCGCCTTGCTCGAACGAATCGACTCGGACCTTCCATGACCGACACTACGTCCTCCACGCCCTTCGTCGAAGGGCGCGCTGAACAGCGCCTAAATGGCGCGATTGCGCGCTTCAATCGCTGGCCGACGGCGCTGCGTACGGTGCTGGTTTTCACCAGTTGCGTGCTCGGTGCCTTGCTGCTTCTGGGCATTATCAGCGCGCCGCTGGACCTCTACAGCCAATGCCTGTTTGCCGCCGTGTGCTTTATGGCGGTGCTGGTGCTGCGCAAGATTCCGGGGCGCCTGGCAATCCTCGCGCTGGTGGTGTTGTCGCTGGTGGCGTCGCTGCGCTACATGTTCTGGCGCCTCACCTCCACCCTCGGTTTTGAAACCTGGGTCGACATGTTCTTCGGCTACGGCCTGGTCGCCGCCGAGTTCTACGCCCTGATCGTGTTGATCTTCGGCTACGTGCAAACCGCCTGGCCGCTGCGCCGCACGCCGGTGTGGCTCAAGACCGAGCCGGAAGAATGGCCGACGGTGGACGTGTTCATCCCCACCTATAACGAAGCCCTGAGCATCGTCAAGCTGACCATCTTCGCCGCCCAGGCGATGGACTGGCCCAAGGACAAGCTGCGGGTCCACGTGCTCGACGACGGCCGCCGTGACGACTTCCGCGACTTCTGCCGCAAGGTCGGGGTGAACTACATCCGTCGCGACAATAACTTCCATGCCAAGGCCGGTAACCTCAACGAAGCGTTGAAGATCACCGACGGCGAATACGTCGCCCTGTTCGACGCCGACCACGTGCCCACGCGCTCCTTCCTGCAGGTGAGCCTGGGCTGGTTCCTCAAGGATCCGAAGCTGGCGATGCTGCAAACGCCGCACTTCTTCTTCTCGCCGGACCCGTTCGAAAAGAACCTCGACACCTTCCGCGCCGTGCCCAACGAGGGCGAGCTGTTCTACGGCCTGGTGCAGGACGGCAACGACCTGTGGAACGCCACCTTCTTCTGCGGCTCGTGTGCGGTGATTCGCCGTAAGCCGTTGCTGGAAATCGGCGGCGTGGCTGTCGAAACCGTCACCGAAGACGCCCACACCGCGCTCAAGCTCAACCGCCTGGGCTACAACACCGCTTACCTGGCCATCCCGCAAGCCGCGGGCCTGGCCACCGAAAGCCTGTCTCGGCACATCAACCAGCGGATTCGCTGGGCGCGCGGCATGGCGCAGATTTTTCGCACCGACAACCCGCTGCTGGGCAAAGGCCTCAAGTGGGGCCAGCGCATCTGCTACGCCAACGCCATGTTGCACTTCTTCTATGGCTTGCCGCGCCTGGTGTTTCTCACCGCGCCGTTGGCCTACCTGGTATTTGGCGCAGAGATTTTCCACGCTTCGGCGCTGATGATCGTCGCCTACGTGCTGCCTCACCTGGTGCACTCCAGCCTCACCAACTCACGGATCCAGGGGCGCTTCCGGCACTCGTTCTGGAACGAGGTCTACGAGACCGTGCTGGCCTGGTACATCCTGCCGCCGGTGCTGGTCGCGCTGGTCAACCCCAAGGCCGGTGGCTTCAACGTCACCGACAAGGGCGGCATCATCGACAAGCAGTTCTTCGACTGGAAACTCGCCCGCCCTTATCTGGTGCTGTTGGCGGTGAATCTGGTCGGCCTGGGTTGCGGTATCCATCAGTTGGTCTGGGGCGATGAGTCCACGGCCGTGACGGTGGCGATCAACCTGACCTGGACCCTCTACAACCTGATCATCACCAGCGCCGCCGTGGCCGTGGCGTCGGAAGCGCGCCAAGTGCGCTCTGAGCCGCGTGTGAGCGCCAAGCTGCCGGTGAGCATCATTTGCGCCGACGGCCGCGTGCTCGACGGCGTGACCCAGGACTTCTCGCAAAACGGCTTCGGCCTGATGCTCAGCGACGGCCACTCGATCACCCAGGGTGAGCGCGTGCAACTGGTGCTGTCGCGCAACGGCCAGGACAGCCTGTTCGATGCGCGCGTGGTGTTCAGCAAGGGCGCGCAAATCGGCGCCCAGTTCGAAGCCTTGAGCCTGCGTCAGCAAAGCGAACTGGTCCGCCTGACCTTCTCCCGCGCCGATACCTGGGCCGCGAGTTGGGGCGCCGGCCAGCCGGATACGCCGCTGGCGGCCTTGCGCGAAGTCGGCTCGATCGGCATCGGCGGCCTGTTCACCCTCGGCCGCGCCACCCTACACGAACTGCGTCTGGCCTTGAGCCGCACCCCAAAACAACCGCTTGATACGCTGATGGACAAGCCATGACCTCGAAGATTTTCGCTCGCCCTCATCCGCGCCGTGCACTCGCGCTGATGATCGCCTCGCTGATGGGCCTCAACACCCTGGCGCAAGCTACCGAGCAAGCGGCCGCCACCGTGCCGGTGCAAAGCACCGACACCGGCTACAGCCTGACCCTCAAGCAATTGGGCCGTCGCGACACCATGAACCTGCAGGGCGTGGAGTCGTCCGACAGCGTCAACTTCGACATCCGTGCCGATGAAGTGGTGAAGGGCGCGCAACTGCTGCTCAAGTACAGCTACTCGCCGGCGCTGCTGGCGGACCTGTCGCAGATCAACGTGCTGGTCAACGGCGAAGTCGCCGCCAGCCTGGCGCTGCCGAAAGAAGGCGCCGGCATTCAGCAAGAACAACTGGTGCAGATCCCGCCCAAGTTGATCACCGAGTTCAACCGCCTGAGCCTGCAGTTCATCGGCCACTACACCATGTCGTGCGAAGACCCTTTGCACAGCAGCCTGTGGGCCAAGATCAGCAACAGCAGCGAGCTGAAAGTCCAGGTCGAGCCGATCGTGTTGAAAGACGACCTGGCCGTGCTGCCGCTGCCGTTCTTCGACAAGCGTGACGCACGCCAGGTGAGCCTGCCGTTCGTGTTCGCCACCGCCCCCGACAGCGCCGCGCTGGAAGCCGCCGGCGCCCTGTCATCGTGGATCGGCGGCCTCGCCAGCTACCGTGGCGCTACCTTCCCGACCAGCCTCGGCGAGCTGCCGGCCAAGGGCAATGCCATCGTGCTGGTGCAAACCGCCGAGGCGCTGGACGTGCACGGCGTGGCCATCGCCAAGCCGACCGGCCCGACCCTGACCCTTATCGCCAACCCCAACGACGCCAACGGCAAGCTGCTGATCGTCACCGGCCGTGACGGTGCAGAACTCAAGCGCGCCGCCAACGCGGCCGTGCTCGGCAACCCGGTATTGGCCGGCAACAGCGTGGTCATCACCAAGCTCGACACCCTTGCCCCGCGCCGCCCGTACGACGCACCGAACTGGCTGCCAAGCAACCGCCCGGTGCGCCTGGGCGAGTTGATCGAATCGCAAAAACTCAGCGTCTCGGGCTACAACCCGGGCGCGATCAGCGTCGACATGCGCCTGCCGCCAGACCTGTTCAACTGGCGTGAAGAGGGCGTGCCGCTCAAGCTCAAATACCGCTACACCCCGCAGCAGGTGTCGACCAACTCGTCGCTGCTGATCGGCCTCAACGACCAGTTCATGAAGTCCGTGGCGTTGCCGTCGGTGACCAACCTGGGCGGCGGCCAAACCCTGCTCGACCAGTTGAAGAAAGACGAAAGCCTGCCGCGTGAAGTGAGCACCCTGCTGCCGATCAGCTCGGCGTCGCCCAAGTCCAAGCTGCAACTGCGCTTCATGTACGACTACATCAAAGAAGGCGAATGCCGCGACATCATCGTCGACAACATGCGCGGCTCGGTCGACCCGGATTCCACCCTCGATGTGACCGGCTACCAGCACTACATCGCCATGCCTAACCTGGGCGTGTTCAACGATTCCGGCTTCCCGTTCACCCGTATGGCCGATCTGTCGGAATCCGCCGTGGTCATGCCCGACAACTACGGCACCGACGAGATGACCGCCTACCTGACTGTGCTCGGCCGCTTCGGCGAAGCCACCGGCTACCCGGCTACCGCCGTCAAAGTGGTGCTGGCCAAAGACGTGCAAAGCGTTGCCGACAAAGACCTGCTGGTGCTCGCCGCCGCCGGTAACCAGCCGCTGCTCAAGCAGTGGCAGCAATACCTGCCGGCGACCAGCGATGGCGAGCAACACCAGTTCCTGCTGTCGGACCTGCCGCGTTATGTGCGCAGCTGGATCAGCCCGGACCCGGCGGCCAACCAGCACCCGGCCAACACCGGCATCACCTTTAAAGGCTTGAGCAACAGCACTTGGCTGGCCGGTTTCCAATCGCCACTCAAGAGCGGTCGCAGCGTGGTACTGATCGCCAGCAACCAGCCGCAGGGCCTGCTGGAAGCCACCTCGGCCTTGATCGGCGGTGACGACTACAAGGACTCGATCCAGGGCAGCCTGGCGGTGGTGCAAGGCACGCAAATCAGCTCGCTGGTGGGTGACGAGCAGTACTACGTCGGCAAGCTGAGCTACTTCAAATTCATGCAATGGCAACTGTCGCAGAACCTGGGGTGGATGCTATTGACCACCTTCCTCGGCCTGGCGGTGGTCACCAGCCTGATTTACCTGTCGCTGCGTGCCCGTGCAAAACGGCGGTTGGCATGAGCCCGCTGCGTAGCCTGGCCCTGGCTGCATTGGGTTCGCTGATGTTCACCGGTGCGGCGCAAGCGCAGACCTGCGACTGGCCGCTGTGGCAGAACTATGCCAAGCGTTTTGTGCAGGACGACGGCCGCGTATTGAACTCGTCCATGAAGCCCACCGAGAGCAGTTCGGAAGGCCAGTCCTATGCGATGTTTTTCGCCCTGGTCGGCAACGACCGCGCGAACTTCGACAAGCTGTGGACCTGGACCAAAGCCAACATGTCGGGCGCCGATATCGGCCAGAACCTGCCCGGTTGGTTGTGGGGCAAAAAGCCGGATAACAGCTGGGGCGTGATCGACCCGAACTCCGCCAGCGACGCCGACCTGTGGATGGCTTACGCCCTGCTCGAAGCGGCCCGCGTGTGGAATGCGCCGCAGTACCGCGCCGACGCGCAGCTGTTGCTCGCCAACGTTGAACGCAACCTGATCGTGCGCGTGCCGGGTCTGGGCAAGATGCTCTTGCCTGGGCCGGTGGGCTATGTGCATGCCGGCGGCTTGTGGCGTTTCAATCCTAGCTACCAGGTGCTCGCACAACTGCGTCGTTTCCAGAAAGAACGCCCGAACGCCGGCTGGAACGAAGTCGCCGAAAGCAACGCGCGCATGCTCGCCGACCCGGCCAGCAACCCCCACGGCCTGGCGGCCAACTGGGTTGGCTACCGCGCCACCAGCGCCAACACCGGGGTGTTTGTGGTCGACCCGTTTTCCGATGACCTGGGCAGTTACGACGCGATCCGCACCTACATGTGGGCCGGCATGACCGCCAAGGGCGACCCGCTGGCGGCCGCCATGCTCAAGTCGCTGGGCGGTATTTCCCGCGCCACCGCCGCGTCGGTTACCGGCTTCCCGCCGGAAAAGATTCACGTCACCACCGGTGAAGTCGAGAAGAACAACGGCTACTCGCCGACAGGTTTCTCGGCCTCGACCATCGCCTTCTTCCAGGCCCGTGGCGAAACCGCCCTGGCCCAGCTGCAAAAGGCCAAGGTCGACGACGCGCTCAACAAAGCCCTGGCGCCATCGGCCCCGGACAGCGCGCAGCCGATCTACTACGACTACATGCTCAGCCTGTTCAGCCAAGGCTTTTCCGATCAGAAGTACCGGTTTGAACAAGACGGTACGGTCAAACTTTCCTGGGAGGCAGCATGCGCCGTCACACGCTAGCCATTGCGATTCTCGCCGCCCTGGCCTCTACCGCCAGCTTCGCTGAAACCGGTGACCCGCAGTCCCTGCTGATCGAGCAGGGCTACTACTGGCAGGCCAAGAAAAACCCCGAGCGGGCCCTTGAGACCTGGCAGAAACTGCTGAGCCTGAGCCCCGAACAGCCGGATGCCTTGTACGGCATCGGCTTGATCCAGATGCAGCAGAACCACCCGGCCGAGGCGCAAAAGTACCTGGCGCGCCTGCAAGCGCTGAGCCCGGTGCCGCGCCAGGCGTTGCAGCTGGAGCAGGACATCACCGTCAACGTGCCCGACAACGCCAAGTTGCTGGAGCAAGCGCGTGAACTCGGTGAGCCCGACGCCGAACGCGAGCAGGCCGTGGCCTTGTATCGCCAGATTTTCCAGGGCCGCCAGCCGCAAGGCCTGATCGCCCGTGAGTACTACAACACCCTGGGCTTCACCGCCAAAGGCACCAACGAGGCCATCGCCGGCCTGCAGCGCCTGACCCGCGAGCGGCCGAACGATCCGATCGTTGCACTGTTCCTGGCCAAGCACCTGGCGCGCAACCCGGCGACCCGGCCCGACGGCATCCGTGCCCTGGCCAAGCTGTCGACCAACAACGACGTGGGCGGCAACGCCGATGAGACCTGGCGTTTTGCGCTGATCTGGCTCGGCCCGCCGAAGCCCGACCAGGTCTCGCTGTTCCAGCAATTCCTCACGGCGCACCCGGATGACGCCGAGATCCGCGCGCTCATGCAAAAAGGCATCGCCCAAGGCAAAGGCGGCGGCGCCTGGCAGCGTGATCCGCAGATGACCAAGGCGTTCAAGGCCCTGGATGACGGCGACCTGAAAACCGCCGAGCCGTTGCTGGCCGCGCGCCTGGCGCAAAAATCCAATGACGTCGATGCCCTCGGTGGCATGGGCGTTTTGCGTCAACAGCAAGAGCGCTACGCCGACGCGGAAAACTACCTGGTACAAGCCACGCGCTTGCCCGGTGGTGCTGCGTGGCAGTCGGCCTTGAATGACGTGCGTTACTGGAACCTGATCAGCCAGAGCCGTGACGCCCAGCGTGCCGGCCGCACGGCCCAGGCCCGTGACCTGGTGGCCCAGGCCGAGCGCCTGAACCCCGGCCAGCCTGGCGCGGCTATCGCCTTGTCCGGCTTCCAGGCCCAGGACAACCAGTTCGACGCCGCCGAAGCCGGCTACCGCAAGGTGCTCGCCCGTCACCCAGGCGACCCGGATGCGCTGAGTGGTTTGATCAACGTGCTGTCCCAGTCGGGCCAGCCGGAAGAAGCCTTGAAGCTGATCGACTCGGTGTCGCCGGCCGAGCGCGCCAAGTTTGCGCCGAGCGTGAAAATTAACGCATTGCGCGCCACCCAGGTGGGCAAGCTGGCCGAGCAACGCGGTGACTGGAAGGGCGCGCAAGCCGCCTACCGCCAGGCCCTCGACGCCGACCCGGAAAACCCCTGGACCCGCTTTGCCCTGGCGCGCATGTACCTGCGCGACGGCCAGATCCGCAACGCCCGTGCCCTCATCGACGGCTTGCTCAAGACCCAGCCCAACCAGCCGGACGCGCTGTACACCAGTACCTTGCTGTCGGCGCAGTTGAGCGAGTGGAAACAGGCCGAGACCACGTTGGGCCGCATCCCTACGGCGCAACGCTCGGCAGACATGAACGAGCTGGCGACCGATATCGCGCTGCACCAGCAGACCGACGTCGCCATCGAAACCGCGCGCCGTGGCCAGCGTCCGGAAGCCCTGGCGCTGCTGGGACGCACGGAATCCCTGGCCGGCAAGAAGCCTGAGCGCGTGGCCGTGTTGGCCGCTGCCTATGTTGAAGTGGGCGCGCCGCAGTACGGCCTGGACATGATGCAGAAGGTGGTGGAGAACAACCCCAACCCGACCATCGACCAGAAACTGCTGTACGCCAACGTGCTGCTCAAGGCCAACAAGTACAGCGAGGCGGGCGAGATCCTGCGCGAAGTACAGGGCCAGCCGCTGACCGAAATCGGCCGCCAGCGTTACGACGATTTGATCTACCTGTACCGGGTCAAGCAGGCCGACGCCTTGCGTGAGAAGAACGACCTGGTGGCCGCCTATGACATGCTGTCGCCGGCCCTGGCCCAACGCCCGAACGACGCCCTGGGCGTCGGCGCACTGGCGCGCATGTACGCCGCCAGCGGCAACGGCAAGAAGGCCATGGAGCTATACGCGCCGTTGATCCAGCAGAACCCGGACAACGCCCGCCTGCAATTGGGCCTGGCGGATATCGCCCTCAAGGGCAATGACCGCAACTTGGCGCAATCGGCCAGCGACAAGGCCCTGGCGCTGGAGCCGGGTAACCCCGAGATCCTCACCTCGGCCGCGCGCATCTACCAGGGCCTGGGCAAGAACAGCGAAGCCGCTGAACTGCTGCGCAAGGCCTTGGTGATTGAAACCGCGATGAAGGCCAAGACCCAAGTGGCCCAGGCCGGCGCCAAAAGTACCTCGTACAACCCGTTCGTGGGCTTGCCGGGCCAGCGTCGCCAGGTCACCGACCTGACCATCGCCGGCGCCGTGCCGCCGCCGATCGACGCGCCTAGCAAGTCGGTGACGTCCAGCGCGTTTGCCAGCGCGACGTCCAACGATTTGAGCGACCCGTTTGTACCGCCGTCGAACATTGCTTCCGTCGACAGCCCCGAGCTGAGCCCGGCGCGGCGAGCGCTGGATACCATCCTGCGTGACCGTACCGGTTATGTGGTGCAGGGCTTGAGCGTGCGCAGCAACAACGGCGAGAAAGGCTTGAGCAAGCTCACCGATGTGGAAGCGCCGTTTGAAGCGCGGATGCCGGTGGGGGATAACACTGTGGCGTTGCGGGTGACGCCGGTGCATGTGAGTGCGGGTAGTGTCAAAACCGACGCGTTATCGCGCTTTGGTAAAGGCAGCACCACACCGGCGGGCTCCCAAAGTGACACCGGGGTAGGCCTGGCCGTGGCGTTTGAAAACCCGGATGAAGGCCTCAAGGCCGACGTTGGCGTGAGCCCACTGGGCTTCCTCTACAACACCATCGTGGGTGGCGTGAGCGTGTCGCGCCCGTTTGAGGAAAACCCGAACTTCCGTTACGGCGCGAATGTCTCGCGGCGTCCGGTCACTGACAGCGTCACATCCTTTGCTGGCTCTGAAGACGGAGATGGCAACAAGTGGGGCGGCGTGACGGCCAATGGCGGTCGTGGCGAATTGAGCTATGACAACCAGAAGCTGGGTGTTTACGGCTACGGCTCTGTGCACCAGCTGGTGGGTAACCACGTTGACGACAACACCCGTATGGAACTGGGCAGCGGTATCTATTGGTACCTGCGCAATAACCAGCGCGACACCCTGACCCTGGGCGTCAGTGCTTCCGCGCTGAGCTTCAAGGAAAACCAGGACTTCTACACCTATGGCAACGGCGGCTATTTCAGCCCGCAGCGGTTCTTCTCGCTGGGCGTGCCGATTCGTTGGGCGCAGAGCTTTGATCGCTTCAGCTACCAGGTAAAAAGTTCGGTGGGCTTGCAGTATATCGGCCAAGATAGCGCGGATTTTTTCCCAGGCCACAAACAGCTGGGTAATCAAGAATATGAAGGCTCAAGCAAAACCGGCGTCGGCTACAGCTTCAACGCGGCCGCCGAATACCGTCTCAGCTCGCGGTTCTACCTGGGTGGCGAAATCGGTCTCGATAACGCCCAGGACTATCGCCAGTACGCCGGTAATGCCTACTTGCGCTACTTGTTCGAAGACCTGAGCGGGCCGATGCCATTGCCGGTCAGCCCGTACCGTTCCCCTTATTCCAACTGATTAAATCGGAGTCATTCATGCCTGTTTCTGCGATTGCCGGCCTAACCATGCTGGTGCTGGGCGAAAGTCATATGAGCTTTCCCGATTCGTTGCTCAACCCGCTGCAAGACAACCTCACCAAGCAAGGCGCGGTGGTTCACTCCATCGGTGCTTGCGGTGCCGGTGCGGCGGATTGGGTTGTGCCGAAAAAAGTCGAGTGTGGCGGCGAACGCACGCCCACCGGCAAAGCCGTGATCTATGGCAAGAACGCCATGAGCACCACGCCGATCCAGGAGTTGATCGCCAAGGACAAGCCCGACGTGGTCGTGCTGATCATCGGCGACACCATGGGGTCGTACACCAACCCGGTGTTCCCTAAGGCCTGGGCCTGGAAAAGCGTGACCTCGCTGACCAAAGCCATCACCGACACCGGCACCAAATGCGTGTGGGTCGGCCCGCCATGGGGCAAGGTCGGTTCCCAGTACAAGAAAGACGACACCCGTACCAAGCTGATGTCGTCGTTCCTGGCCAGTAACGTGGCGCCGTGCACCTACATCGACTCGCTGACCTTCTCCAAGCCGGGCGAGTGGATCACCACCGACGGCCAGCACTTCACCATCGACGGCTACCAGAAGTGGGCCAAGGCCATCGGTACTGCCCTGGGCGACCTGCCGCCATCGGCCTACGGTAAAGGAAGCAAATAATGAAACGGATGACCCTGGGCCTGGCGACCTTGCTCGCCAGTGTCAGCGCCTACAGCGCCGACATCCCGCTGTACCCCACCGGTCCTGAGCAAGACGCAGCCTTTCTGCGTTTTGCCAACGGCACGCCGGGCGAATTGAAGCTGGTGGCGGACGGTTCCAAAGCCAGCCTGGTGCTCGGCGGCGACAAAGCCGTATCGGCCTTCCTGCCGGTGGTCGGCGGTGACAAGCCAATCAAGGGCGTGTTGAGCAGCGCCGGCAAAAACGCTGATTTCTCGGTGAAAGTCGCGCCGGGCGAATTCGCCACCGTGGTTGCCCTCGCCGATGCCAAAGGTGCAACGCGCCAACTGGTAATCCGTGAAGTGCCGGATGACTTCAACGCCCTCAAAGCCTCCCTGGCCTTTATCAACGCCGACGCCACCTGCGCCGACGCCAGCCTGGAAGCCGTGGCGCAAAAAGCCGAGTTGTTCAAGAAGGTCGCGGAAGGTTCGGTACAGCGGCGCATGATCAACCCGGTGGAATTGTCGGTGCAGCTCAAATGCGCCGGCGCGCCGGTTGGCCAGCCGCTGTCGTTTACCCTCAAGGCAGGCGAGCGCTACAGCGTTTTGGCCGTCCCTTCCGACAAAGGCTCGATGTTGCTGTTCGCCTCTGACGCACTCGCTAACTGATCGGGCCCGACACCACCATGGTCTTTGCCTCACTCGAATTCCTCACGCTGTTCCTGCCGGCCTTCCTGTTGATCTATGCCCTGGCTCGTCCGAGCTGGCGCAACGTCATCCTGTTGATTGGCAGCTGGTTGTTCTACGGCTGGTTGAGCCCGTTGTTCCTGTTCCTGCACATGGTCCTGACTGTGGTGGCATGGGTCGGCGGCTTGCTGGTGGACCGCTCCCGTGAGGACGGCAAAGGCCGGGTGCGCCTGTTGATCGCGTTGATCGTGTTCAACACGGCGGTGCTGTGTTGGTACAAGTACGCCAACATTGTCGCCGGCACCGTGAGCGAGGTGATTACCTGGTACGGCGCCATGCCGCTGGACTGGCAACGCGTGGCCTTGCCGGCCGGCTTGTCGTTCATCGTCTTGCAGGCGATTTCCTACCTGGTGGACGTGCACCGTCATACGGTGCCGGTGGAACGTAGCTTCATTAACTACGCCACCTATATTTCTATGTTCGGCCACTCGATTGCGGGCCCGATCATCCGTTACGACTGGGTTCGCCGTGAGCTGAACCAGCGCTATTTCAACTGGCCGAATTTCGCCCTCGGCGCGCGCCGCTTCATGATCGGCATGGGCATGAAAGTGCTGGTGGCCGACACCCTGTCGCCGCTGGTGGACATTGCCTTCCACCTGGAGAACCCGAGCCTGGTGGATGCCTGGATCGGTTGCCTGGCGTACTCGCTGCAACTGTTCTTCGACTTCGCCGGCTACAGCGCCATGGCCATCGGCCTGGGCCTGATGCTGGGCTTCCACTTCCCGGAAAACTTCAACCGGCCGTACTTGGCCAGCAGCATCCAGGACTTCTGGCGCCGTTGGCACTTGTCGTTGTCCAGCTGGTTGCGCGACTACCTGTACATCGCCCTCGGTGGTAACCGCGACGGCGTGTGGCGCACCTATCGCAACCTGTTCCTGACCATGGCGATTGCCGGTTTGTGGCACGGCGGCGACAGCTGGAACTACCTGCTGTGGGGTTCGGCCCACGGCATCGCGTTGTGCATTGACCGCGCCTGGTCGCGCTCGAGCCTGCCGAGCATCCCGCCGGTGCTCTCGCATGTGCTGACGCTGCTGTTTGTGTGCCTGGCCTGGACCCTGTTCCGCGCGCCGGACTTCCATTCGGCCCTGACCATGTACGCCGGCCAGTTCGGTATGCACGGCATGGCCCTGGGTGACGCAATGGCCGTGGCCATGCGCCCGGCCCATGGCATGGCGGCCTTGCTGGGCCTGGTGTGCATCATTGCGCCGATCTGGCAGGTGCGCTGTGAGCAGCGTTTCGGCACCCAGCCCTGGTTTGTGGTGGCCGCCTCGCTGTGGCCGGTGGCCGGGTTTGTGTTGTCGTTTGCGCTGATTGCCAGCCGCGACGCCGTTCCGTTTCTGTACTTTCAGTTTTAAGGACGCCCGACCATGCCCGCTCCTACCGCGCCGACTCCTCCGAGCGACTTGGCCGTACGCACCAGCCCCCTCGCGGCCTGGGTGCTGGTGCCCTTCCTGGCGGCGGGGCTGTTGTCCTGCGCCTGGCTGATGGTCAAAGGGCCGATCAGCTACGTGCCGGCCAAGGTCGACAGCGACATGCTGCTGCACGGCGACCTCACGCACCGTTTCGCCAAGGAACTGGCCAAGGCGCCGATGGCGATCCAGGCCGCCAACCTCGAGCGTGGCACCAGCTGGCTGGCGTTCGGCGACACCGGGCCGCGCGTGCGCCGGGGTTGCCCGGGCTGGCTGTTTATCAGCGATGAGCTGCGCATCAATCGCCATGCCCAAGCCAATGCACAGACCAAGGCCCAGGCCGTGATCGACCTGCAGCAGCAACTGGGCAAAAAAGGTATCGACCTGCAAGTGGTGGTAGTGCCCGACAAGAGCCGCATTGCCGCCGCCCAACGCTGTGGCCTGTACCGCCCGGCGGTGCTCGACAGCCGCATCCAGGACTGGACCGCCGCCTTGCAAGCTGCCGGCGTCTCCGCCCTCGACCTGACCGACACCCTCAAGCCCCTGGGCGGCGAGGCGTACCTGCGCACCGACACCCACTGGAGCGAAATCGGCGCCAACGCCGGGGCCCAGGCCCTGGCACAGCGCATTGCGCAACGGGGTATCAAGGCCACGCCGGAGCAGACCTTCGAGATCACCCAAGCGCCGCTCGCCGTGCGCCCGGGCGACCTGGTGCGCCTGGCCGGCCTTGATTGGCTGTCGCCGAAATTGCAGCCGCCCGGCGAGTCCGTTGCGGCCAGCACTGCCCATGAAACCGGCGGCGTCACCAGCAACGCCGATGACCTGTTTGGCGACGCCGGCTTGCCCAACGTGGCGCTGATCGGTACGTCGTTCTCGCGTAATTCGAACTTTGTGGGCTTCCTGCAAAAGGCCCTGAACGCGCCGGTGGGTAATTTCAGCAAGGACGGTGGTGAGTTTTCTGGCGCGGCCAAGGCCTACTTCGAGAGCCCGGCGTTCAAGCAAACCCCGCCCAAGTTGTTGATTTGGGAGATTCCTGAGCGGGACCTGCAAACGCCATATGATGCGATCACGATTGGTCAGTAATTTGACGATTTGCCGCCTGTCTAAAAAATAGGCGGCAATTCCATCAAAATAATGACACCTCGCTTTTGCTGTCACAGAATGCGACAACAACAGACGCCTATAAAAGACTGCGGTAAGCCTTCTCCTTGCCGACCCTTCACGTCTTTGAGCTGCGTCGTGCGGAGTTCAGGCAATGAGCCTCACTGATGAGCTTTTTGAGTTATTCGGCAAGAACGTGACCCGCGACCCCCAGGGGTTGAATGCCCGGATGCATTTTTTCGGCAGCATTCCCGTCGACGACGGCACCCCCATCCAGCCGCAGCCCCCCAGTGCCAATGAACAGTCCCAGCCGGTGGACAAGGCGGCGCCGCGCCCTAAAGTGGTGGCGCTGGTGTCGATCAATGGCGGCGTGGGCCGCAGCACCCTGGCCACGGCGTTGAGCAGCGGCTTGCAGCGCCAGGGCGAATCGGTGTTGGCGGTGGAGCTGGATCCGCAAAACGCTTTGCGGCATCACTTCAGTGTCGGCCAGGACGTGCCGGGTCTGGGCCGCACCAGCCTTGAGAATGCGCAATGGGAGCACATCCAGCAGCCCGGTTTCGCCGGCTGCCAGGTGATCACCTTTGGCGACACCGATATCCAGCAACAAGAGAGCCTGCAGCGCTGGCTCCAGCGTCAGCCCGACTGGCTGGCGCAGCGCCTGTCCGCCTTGGGCCTGAGCGCGGGCCACACGGTGATCATCGACACCCCGGCCGGTAACAACGTCTATTTCCATCAGGCCTTGAGCGTCGCCGATGTGGTGCTGGTGGTGGCCCAGGCCGACGCCGCGTCTCTGGGCACCCTGGACCAACTGGATGTGCTGTTGGTGCCGCACCTTGACCGCGAACACCCGCCGCGTGTGCATTTTGTGATCAACCAATTGGACGAGAGCAATGCCTTCAACCTGGACATGGTTGAGGCCTTCAAGCAGCGTTTGGGCAGTGCTCCGCTGGAAGTGCATCACGACATGGCCATCAGTGAGGCCCTGGCCTTTGGCACCGACCCGTTGGACAACCGCGCGATGAGCCTGGCGGCAGACGATATCAATGACCTGTGCCGGTTGCTGAAGGCGCCGAGAAAGCTCTGTTAGGGCGCGGTTTATACGCTGAACGCCAGATGCTTATGCACAATCGGTTGGACGGGGGTGTCACCAAACGGCCATTTTGTGGAGCGGTTCTCATCACCACGCAACTGCTTGTTTTTCGTGTGTTTTATTTTGTGGTCGAAAAATGATCAGTGTGGCTTTCGGCCTGTAACGCAGACGGCTACAGGCTCTGTAAAGATTCCATCAACAGAGTTATCCACAGGCTTGGGTGCGACAATGTTGCCCTTTAATCGCGCTCGGCAAGCACCATCAAGTTGCGCGGCGTCAATGCCGGTTCGCAGAAGCTGCCCACCTCGACCCTGTAGCCCTTTTCGGCAAGAAACAATGCCCGATCCAGCACCAGCCATAGCTCCAGCGGGCGCCGAAATAGACCACGCAGCAATTCCAGGTTTCTGACCTCGGCCAACCGCTGCCAGCCCAACGCTTCCAGCGCCGCCCAATCCTGTTCACCTGTGGACAACCCTTTGCGGCTCGCCAGTTCCTGGCAGTAGACAGCGAAGGGCTTTTCCAGCCATCCGGCAGGCAGGGATGGCGTGGGCAGATATTCGTCGCAGCCGCGCAGTTGCCGTTGCAGGTGATCGAAACCCAGGCGGCGAGCCATGGAGGTGTCCCGTTGCAGACGCACGCGGTGGCCGGCGGTCACGGTTTCGCTGAGGGGCAGGCCGAGGTCATCGACGGACAGCTGCAAGCGTGAGGCGTGACCGGCAGTGGACATTGCCTGGTAGGTGTCGGCGTTGATCCGGTTGTAGCAGCACGGCGCCAGCGCCAGTTGCTTGCAGCCGGCGGCGCTGGCCAGTTGCAGCAGGCGCACATGCAGGTCGCCGCAGGCATGCAGGGCGACTGGCGTGTGTTCGGGGCTGATCGCCACATCCGCCATCACGTCCTGCAAGCGATGGGTGGCGGGCAGGTGGTGATGCTCGCTCAAGGCCTGGCCGGCAGCGACCAGCGCCGGGTCGTATTCCAGGCAGGTCAATTGTTGCCCGGGTTGCAGCAGGCGGCGGCCGAGGTGGCCCTTGCCGGCGCACCAGTCCAGCCAGTGCCCGGGCGGTTGCGCAAACTGCAGCGCGGCGCCGAAGGCTTCGATCTGCTGCCATTTGCGCCCGGGCACATCCACGTTCAGGCGATGGCGCGCGGGTGCCAGTGGTTGCGTGGGTAACTTATCCACAGCACTGAGATGCAACGCCTGGGCGGCCAGCTGTGGAAAAGGCGCGGGGGCCTGTAGTTCATGGGGTGTGTTGTGACTGGCTTCGGCTTCGGCCAACGAGCGTTGGCGCAGCCAGTGGGCGAGTTCAGGGTGTGCGCTTTCCCAGGGCAACTGCCGATGGGTAAAGGGCCGCGGTCGCCACAGCCCTTGGTGTTCGATCAGAAACGCATCCAGCGCCTGAAAGTGCGCCTCAACGTCCCTGACATTCATCGACGCGCAGCCAGCGTTCCAGCAGTTTGAAGCCGCGCACCAGGATGTAAGCCATCAACAGGTAGAACAGGCCGGCCGCGAAGAAGATCTCCACCGGCAGGTAGGTGCGCGCAATGATGGTCCGCGCCATGCCGGTCAGTTCCAGCAAGGTCACGGTACTGGCCAGGGCGCTGGCCTTGAGCATCAGGATCACTTCGTTGCTGTAGGCCGGCAGGCCGATGCGCGAGGCGCGCGGCAGGATGATGTAGAACAGGGTTTTGGGCTTGGACATGCCCAGGGCGCGCGCGGCCTCGATTTCACCCGGCGGGATGGCCTGGATCGCGCCGCGCAGGATCTCGGCGATGTAGGCGGCGGTGTGCAGGGTCATGGTGGCGGTGGCGCACCAGAACGGATCGCGCAGGTACGGCCACATAAAGCTGTTACGCACCGCGTCGAACTGCGCCAGGCCGTAGTAGACCAAAAACAACTGCACCAGCAGCGGCGTGCCACGGAAAAAGAAGATGTAGGCGTAGGGCAGGGCGCTGACGTACCAGCGGCGCGACGAGCGCGCGATGCCCAGCGGGATTGCCAGCAGCAGGCCGGCGATCACCGCGATGACCACCAGTTCCAGAGTCAGGGTCGCGCCCTGGGCCAGTTTCGGCAGCCATTTGATGATTACGGCCCAGTTCAGGCCCAGGTCGAAATGCGCCAGCCAGCTGTAGTCGCCGCTCATTGGGTGCTCCTTGCAAAGCCGCGGGCGGCGCGTTTTTCCAGGAAGTGCATGCTGGTCATCGCCAGGACCGTGAGGCCCAGGTACATGAAGGCCGCGACCATAAAGAAGGTGAACGGCTGCTTGGTGACCGTCACGCCGATCTGCGCGTGGCGCATGATTTCTTCCAGGCCGATCACCGACACCAGCGCGGTGTCTTTCATCAGGATCATGAACAGGTTGCCCAGGCCCGGCAGGGCGATGCGCCACATTTGCGGCATGATCAGCCGGGTGAAGATGCGAAACTTCGACAGGCCCAACGCCACACCGGCTTCACGGTGGCCCTTGGGAATGGCGAGGATCGCGCCACGAAAGACTTCCGTGGCATAGGCGCCAAAGCACAGGCCCAGGGCGATTACCCCGGCGGCAAAGGCGCTTAGAGAAAGGTCGGGGTTACCAAAAAACTCCCCCAGTGCACGCATCAGGTTGACGGTGCCGAAATAAATCAACAGGACCCACAGCAGCTCGGGAATCCCGCGCACGATGGTCGAGTAAGCGCCGCCAAGCCATTGCAACGGCTTGTACGGTGAGGTCTTGGCCAAGGCGCCGGCAAGGCCGAGCACCAGCCCCAGGCACAGGGCCGTGAGCGCCAGTTTGACGGTCATCAGCGCGCCGGCGGCGAGCGCCGGGCCGAATCCGTAGAGATCGAAATTCATGGTGTTTTCATATCGCGGCAGGCATTGCTGAAAGCCGGCGCGCTCAAGCGAGCGCGCCGGTCAGGCCGTTCAGATCATTCGATGCTGAACGGGAAGTACTTGTCGTTGATCTTCTTGTAGGTGCCGTCTGCCTTGATCTCTGCCAGGGCTTTGTTCAGGCGCTCGCGCAGCGGGTCGCCCTTGCGTACGGCGATACCGATCTTGTCGCTCTCTACAACCGGGTCACCCTTGAACTCGTAGGCGGAACCGTCTTTGCTCTTGAGCCATTCGTACTGCACGTACTTGTCGGCGAGGATGCCGTCCAGGCGCCCGGAGGTCAGGTCGAGGTAGGCGTTTTCCTGGGTGTCATACAGCTTGGCTTCGGTTTCCGGCAGCTTGTCTTCCAGGTAGGTGCCGGCCAGCGTCGCGCGTTGTGCACCGATGACCTTGCCTTTCAGGTAGGCGGCGTCGGGCTTGAAGTCGGCGGTGGCTTTTGGCGCGATGAACTGCAGCTTGTTGGAGTAGTACGGGTCGGTGAAGTCGACGGCCTGCTTGCGCTCGTCGGTGATCGACAGCGAGGACACCAGGAAGTCGAACTTCTTGGCGTTCAGGGCCGGGATGATGCCGTCCCAGTCGGACACATACACTTCGCACTTCTCGACTTTCATCTTGGCGCACAGGGCGTCGCCGATGTCTTTGTCGAAGCCCACCACGTTGCCGCTGGCGTCTTTATTGTTAAAGGGCGGGTAGGCCGCTTCGATCCCCATCTTCAAGGTTTCTGCCATGGCCGTGGCGCTGAACGCCATCGAGACGGCCGCGGCCAGAAGGAATTTTTTATAGTTCTGCATGCATGTTGCTCCGTTAGCGGTTGCTGGACATGAATTGTTTGCAGCGCGCCGAAAGCGGGTTTTCAAACACCTGCTGTGGCGATCCTTGCTCTTCGACCAGGCCCTGGTGCAGGAACACCACTTCACTGGACACCTGGCGGGCGAAGCCCATTTCATGGGTGACCAGCAGCATGGTGCGGCCTTCTTCGGCCAGCGCGCGGATCACATTAAGTACTTCCTGAACCATTTCCGGGTCAAGCGCGGAAGTGGGCTCGTCGAACAGGATGACCTTGGGCTGCATCGCCAGGGTGCGCGCAATGGCCGCCCGTTGTTGCTGGCCGCCGGACAATTGCGCGGGGTAGGCGTGGCGTTTGTCGCCGATGCCGACCTTGGCCAGCAGGGCTTCGGCCACTTCTATCGCCTCGGCCTTGCTCTGGCCGAGCACGCGGCGTGGCGCCTCGATGATGTTGTCGAGGATGCTCATGTGCGGCCACAGGTTAAAGTTTTGAAACACAAAACCGATTTCGCTGCGCAGGCGATTGATCTGCTTGCCGTCGGCGGCCATCAGTTCGCCGTTTTTTGCGGCCTTGAGCTTGAGTTCTTCGCCGGCTACCAGGATCTGGCCCTGATGTGGGTTTTCCAGCAGGTTGATGCAACGCAGGAACGTGGACTTGCCGGAACCGGAGGAACCCAGGATCGAGATCACGTCGCCGTCACGGGCGGTCAGCGAGATACCTTTAAGTACCTCCAGCTCACCATAGCGTTTATGCAAGTTGCGGATTTCAAGCGCGGGCGCGGCCTCGGCCATGGGGGGTCCTCATTGTGTTCGTTGCATGCTTGCTGTTGGGCCGCCTTCCTGGCGAGGCGCCAAGCTAGCATAGCGTCTTGATGGCAGCCAACAGCGCGGCCGGCGGTAAACGGGCGGTGTGCGGCAGGGTGTCGCATCGGCACAGTAGCGTGTCGCGCCATCAACAACCGAACAGCCGTTTGAACCCGAGAAACCGTAGGCTTCGCGTAAAAAAGGGCGCGATGGTGCCAGCTTTGGCCGGGTGTTGGAAGGGTTAAACGGGCAAACGGTACCTATCAGCCCTTTTATGGAGCGTCACGCACTTTTTGTGTGTGTTTTTGGTGCGCTCATCCGTCTTGAAAGTGGGTCGCACGGTAACGCTATAGCGGAATGCCATTGTTCTCAATGACTTGCGATTGTTGTCTAAACGTCCTACAGGCCGCGTCAATCGCGGCTCTGTAACATTTTGGCGCAAATCTTGCGTAAAAAATAAACAACGCCCCGTTGGTTTCTTTTCACGAGAAAGCTCCCAGGCCGGGCGGACCGTTTTCGCAATTCCTCGTAAAGGTGTGTCAATGAGTAGTACGCAAAGCTCCAATGACCTCGAACAGGGGCTCAAACCGCGTCACGTCACCATGCTGTCGATTGCCGGCGTTATCGGTGCCGGTTTGTTTGTTGGCTCCGGCCACGCGATTGCTGCCGCCGGCCCGGCCGTACTGCTGGCTTACGCCGCTGCGGGCACGCTGGTGGTGTTGGTGATGCGCATGCTGGCCGAAATGGCCGTGGCATCGCCGGACACCGGTTCGTTCTCCACCTACGCCGACCGCGCAATCGGCCACTGGGCCGGTTTCACCATCGGCTGGCTGTACTGGTGGTTCTGGGTGCTGGTGATTCCGCTGGAAGCCAACGCCGCTGCGACCATCCTGCATGCCTGGTTCCCGGATGTGGCCATCTGGGCGTTTACCCTGATCATCACCTTGCTGCTGACCGCGACCAACCTGTTCAGCGTGAAGAACTACGGTGAGTTCGAGTTCTGGTTTGCGTTGATCAAAGTCGTGGCGATCGTGGGCTTCGTGATCCTCGGCCTGGCCGCGATTTTCGGCTTCCTGCCGACCAGCCAGGTCAGCGGCGTTTCGCACCTGTTCGACACCCAGGGCTTTATGCCCAACGGCATGGGCGCGGTATTGGCCGCGATCCTGACCACCATGTTCTCGTTCATGGGCACCGAGATCGTCACCATTGCGGCGGCGGAATCGAAGAACCCGGGCCAGCAAATCACCAAGGCCACCAACTCGGTAATCTGGCGGATTGGTTTGTTCTACCTGCTGTCGATCTTCATCGTCGTGTCCCTGGTGCCATGGAACGATCCTACCCTGGCCGCGGTAGGTTCCTACCAGACCGTGCTGGAACGCATGGGCATCCCGAACGCCAAGCTGATCGTTGATCTGGTGGTATTGGTAGCCGTGACCAGCTGCCTGAACTCGGCGCTCTACACCGCTTCGCGCATGCTGTTCTCCCTCGGCCGTCGCGGTGACGCACCCGCTGTGGCCAAGCGCACCAACAAGAGCGGCACGCCTTACTGGGCGGTGTTGCTGTCGACTGGCGCAGCGTTCCTGGCGGTCTTCGCCAACTACGTGGCCCCGGCGGCGGTGTTTGAGTTCCTGCTGGCCAGCTCCGGCGCTATCGCGTTGCTGGTGTATCTGGTGATTGCGGTATCGCAACTGCGCATGCGCCAGAAGCGTACGGCGGCGGGCGAGAAGATTGTCTTCAAGATGTGGCTGTTCCCCGGCCTGACCTACGCGGTGATGGTGTTTATCGTCGGTACATTGACCATCATGCTGTTCCAGGAAGCGCACCGGGTCGAGATTATCGCGACTGGCGTGCTGAGCTTGCTGGTGGTGCTGGCGGGGTTGTATGTGTCGAGCCGTCGCAAGGCGCAGAGAGCGGGTGCTGCAGTCCTTAACTGACGGAACACGGTAAAAAAATGTGGGAGGGGGCTTGCCCCCGATTGCGGTGTGTCAGCGCCAGATGTGCTGGCTGATCCACCGCAATCGGGGGCAAGCCCCCTCCTACATTTGGTTCTATGTCAGTCTTCGGAGTTGGCCAGTGCCTGGGACGCTGCAACATAGTCCGCCTGGAACGCTGGCGATTCGATCCACGCCAGCGCCGCTGCTTCATCATCGCTGTCCGTGGCCCACTGCCGATACTCGATCAGGGCGGCCAGGATAAAGTCCGTGGCTTGCTCTTCGCCTTCCTGTTCCAGCACCAATGCCAACAGCGGGTGCTCCAGGAACGCCGCGCACAACGCCTGTTGGCTGGTTTCGCCGGCGGTGCGCATTTCGACGAACAGCTCGGTCAGGTCCACCGACTCCAGGTCAATACGGCTGTCATCGTCGGCGAACGCATCCGGCTTGCTGGCGACGGCGCGCTGAGTACGGTTCTGCTTGGCCTTGGCCTTCGCCCGGTGGGCACGTTTTTGCTGTTTGTTCGGCGAAGCCATGGGCTCACGTCCTTGGGTCAGGATCTGGATGGGGTATTGAAGCGCAGGTTGGGGGAAATCCCAAGGGTATCCGCTGCTAATTGGCCGTTTTGAAGCCATGCCAGTGCAATTGGCCATAGCCGATCCTGATATTCACTACGAAAAAACGCGAAATGCCCTACCTGTGTTTCACCAATATCCTCGGGGGCGATCCGTAGATGAGTGCGCTCGCAGCCGTCGAAATAGCCTAACAGCCGTTCAATCGCGGCCACGGTGCCGAAAGGGTCATCGGTGATGCTGATCGCGAGCATTTGCGCGTTTACGCGACTGAATGGCAACTCAGCCAGCGTGCGTGCGCTGGGTCGCGTCTCGTATCGGGCTGTCGGCGTGCTCCAGTCGCGCACCACGCCTGCTGGCGTGTCTTCCAGCCAGCCCAGGCGCTTGCCGGGGAAATACCCGCACAGTGCCGTCACCAGCGGCATCACCACATGCCATTTGGCAAACATCCGCCAGCGCCCGCTCGCCTCGTAGTCGCGCCAGTAGGCGAACTGCGCGCCCACTGTGACGATCCGTCGGATCAGCGCGCCGGATGCGCCCAGCCCCGCCGCGCACCCACCAAAGCTATGGCCGACCACGTCAATCGGCTGGCCTGGAAACTCCCGCTGCGCACGCTGCACGATCGCCTCGAAATCCAGCGTGCCCCAATCCGACCACGAGGCCTTGAACCCGCGCATTGAACCGCTGCGCGACTCGCCGATGCCGCGATAGTCGTAGGTGATCACGTCAAGGCCGTTGGCAAACAGGTAGTCGGCGAAGCGCGCGTAGTGGCGACAGCGTACGGAGGTGGCGGCGTTGATGATCACCACGGGGCGGTCGAGGTCGGTGCGCAGGTGGCGCCAGGTGAAGCCTCTTATCGCGTGGTTGTCGGCGGCGCGTTCGCTGAAGGGTTCGGGCGTGGGCCGGGTCGGCAGGTTCATGGTCAACTGAGTCCTTGCGCTTTTTTATGGGTGGCCCTGGAGGCGCACGCGCTTTTTTATAAGAAATCGAAACTAACAAATTTAGCCGACCGCATGTGCGTAGATTTTCACGATGCTCGACCTTATCGGCCTGGATGCTTAGGCTTACGAACCTTTGATCGATCTGAGCCAGTCCATGACCCGCGACACCCTTGAACATAACCAGATCGCTATCTACTTCAGCGCTGTCGTCTTGGCGGCCGTCTTCGGCATGCTGGCGCCCGCAGTGGCGCATACGTTCAGTGCACTGGTCACACCGGCTATCGCAGTGCTGATGTACGCAATGTTTCTGCAAATCCCGTTTCTGGACCTGCGCCAGGCCTTCGATAACAAGCGTTTCCTGTCGGCGTTGCTGCTGGCCAATTTCATCCTGGTGCCATTGCTGGTGTGGGTACTCACCCGTGGCCTGGTGGAGCGCCCGGCGTTGCTGGTGGGGGCTTTGCTGGTGTTGCTCACGCCGTGTATCGACTACGTGGTGGTGTTTACTCATATCGGCAAGGGCGATTCGCGGTTGATGCTGGCGGCGACGCCGTTGCTGTTGCTGCTGCAGTTGATGCTGTTGCCGGTGTACCTGGGGTTGATGCTGGGCGCGCAGTCCGAGGTGGTGGTGGAGGCGCGGCCGTTTGTCGAGGCGTTTCTGTTGCTGATTGTGGCGCCGATGGTGCTGGCGGTTTTGACCACATCCCTGGCGCGACGCTCAAGGATTGCCAGCGCATGGAACGACGCCTGGGCGTGGCTGCCGGTGCCGGCCATGGCGCTGGTGTTGTTTGTGGTGATCGCCTCGCAGATCACTTCGGTGGTGCGTGATTTCAACCTGCTGTTACCGGTCATTCCGGTGTATATCGGCTTCCTGTTGCTGGCGCCGCTGATGGGCGTGTTGGCCGCGCGGCTGTTCGCGCTGCCGGCATTGACGGCGCGGGCGGTGACGTTCAGCGCGGCGACGCGTAACTCGTTGGTAGTGCTGCCCCTGGCCCTGGCTTTGCCGGAAGATGTGCGCGGGTTGGCGGCGACCGCCGTGATCCTGCAAACCCTGGTCGAGCTGGTGGGCGAGTTGATCTACGTGCGGCTGATTCCGAAGTGGGTGTGGCCCGCAGGTCGGTAAAAGCGCGGATGTTCAGGTTTGTTCAGGCGTTATTCAGGGTCGCGCTCGGCACCATGAGTCGGCGCTCCCCACCTGACAGGTCTACCGATGGATCAACGCAGCCGTTTTCGCCTGGAGTCCCTGGGCATTTTCCTGTTTGCCTTGTTGCTGTTTACCTTGGGAATCTGGGATCAGCAGCCCCAAGGATTTGACGGCCGCTGGGCGCTGTTCCTGCAGGAAATGTTTCGCCATGGTGCGAGTTTTTTCCCCACCACCTACGGGCAGCCCTACGCGGATTACCCCGGTACCGCGACGTTCCTGAGTTTCATATGTGCCCGCCTGTTTGGCGCGCCTAACCATCTGGCCAATATCTTGCCCACGGCGCTGGCGTCCGCCGGGGTGGTGGCGCTGATCTATCGGTTGCTGGTTCCTTATGAGCGCCGCTGGGCACTGCTCACGGTGTTGCTCACGTTGCTCACTACTCAGCTGCTCGAAAAGTCGCGCTCGGTGTGCCTGGACCAGATGGTGGCGCTGCTCTGCGTCGGCAGTTTTTACCTGCTGCACAGTGGCCAGCAGCTCGGCTCGCGGCTGCGCCAGCTTGCGGTGTTCCCGTTGTTTGTCGTGGGCTTTGCGATTCGCGGGCCGCTGGGGTTGATTGAGGTCTGCGGCGTGGTGTGTGTGTATTGGGCGCTGGGCCGGCCTGGGGAGCGCGTCAAGCAGGTATTGATCCACGGCATCGTCGGCTTGATGTTATTGGCCGCCTGTTGGTGGCTGCTGGTAAAGCTGGCGCGCATCACTGGCGGTGATGGGTTTGCTGATGAGGTGTTCAAGATGCAAGTCGGCGGTCGCCTCGACGAAACCGGCGAGCCGTTCTATTTCTACCTCCAGCTGAGTCTGTACCGCTACTTTCCCGTGGTGCCGCTGGCGTTGGCCACCATGGTTACGCTGCGTCATCGCTGGGCTGAGCGCTTCGACGACACCGTGCAGCTTGTAGTGCGGCTCGGTGCCTGCGGCTTGATGATCCTGCTCGGGTTGTCGGTGCCGCACTTCAAACGCGCCTATTACATCCTGCCCATGGTGCCGATGTTTGCCGCCGTCGCCGCCTATGGGCTGCTCCAGGCGAAAAACTGGTTCGTCGGCGTGCGCCGATGCTACGAGGGGCTTGTCGCGGCGCTACCGGCGTTGTGTGTGGTTGTAGTCTTTGTCTGTCGGCATGGTTGGCAGAAACACGGTTACTGGCCTGGCGTTTCGTTGCCGCTGTTGATTGGCGCGCTGGTGGTGCTGCAAGTGGCGGCGTTGGTTGCCTGGCGCAAGGCAGGGCGGCTGGTATGGCTCAGCCTGGTCGCGCTGGCAGCGCAGTGGTTGCTGCTGATAGTGGTTGTGGAGCCGGGCAAGGACTTGCAGTTCGACACCCGGCAGTTTGTCGGCCAGGTAGAGGCGCTCCGCGTAGCACAGCCCGGGCCGCTGGTGTTTGTGAACCTCGGCCGGGACACCTGGGCCGTGCGCTACATGATGAATCTGGATCACGATGAGCAGCCGCTGTTTGTCAGCGCTGCCGAGGTTGCAGGGCTGGGCGTAGTGCCCCGACCGGCATGGGTCATCGTGTCGCGAAAGGAAACCGCGCTGCTGAAGGGAACGCCCCTGGAACATCTGGCTCCAAGCTTTGAAGGGCGTTTGAACGACAACCCAATGATGGTTTTTTTGCTGAATTGAATCAGCAACTTGCTGTATGTTCCCCGGCCAAGTGACCGATTGGTCATTTAAATTGCGCCGTTTTTAGTAACTGCCGTACTGGAAGCATTATGGATATGACAAAAAAGGACTTTAGTCGGCCCGGCTGTGGCCACGTAATTGGACGCTCACGATTTGGCTGGTTGAGCATCTGCTTCGACGGCGGGTGCAGCTACCCGGCAATGATCAACGTGCTGAGGGCGGTGTTCAAACGCTATGGGCGCCTGGTGCGGTTCGGCGAGCAGCTGTCGGCCCAGGGCTGGCTTGATCGGGTGGAGGAACGGGGTTTTCAGATCTCCGATCAGGAGCGGGTGGCGGTGGTGACGTTGATGTGGGATCGGGGCTGACGCTTTAAGCGTAGGCCTTGGTCATGCGTAGGGCTTATCCAGTTGCTCGGGAATGAAGCCCTCGTCGCGCAGTGACTTGATGACGCCTCGGATCAAATAGTTGTTGGAGAACCCGATTGTGTATTGCCGCGCGCCTGGACTGATGGGGAGTAACATGCCTTGGTCGACCAGCTTTTTTATCTGGTAGGTTCTTTGTGGTGCGGACAGATTCGGCAATGCCTCGGCGATATCGCTTGATTTGACCACTTTCAGCTGAATCGCCGTGATCAGCACTCTTTCTTCAAGTGGCGTTATCCATCCGCGCTCTTTTGCCAGTGAAATGGTTGGGGCGAGGATATGTTTGGTCAGGTAGCGGTAGTCGGTGAGCCTGCTGACTTTCTCCAGCTCGTCCCTGATGCCTCCCAAAACATATGTGCACCAAGCTTCAAGGCCATCTTTGGTGCCCGTATCTGCGGTAGAGAGCATTTGGTAATACTTGTCTCGATCAATGCAAAACACCGCCGTGGGGTTGAGCACTCGCCCCCCTGTACTCACGTTGAAACCGTATTTGAGTAGCAGTGCGTAGGTTAGAAGGCGTACGACACGGCCATTGCCGTTGCCGAAGGGGTGAACCCAGCCGAATCGATGATGCGCGAGTGCAACCTTCATCAAATCGTATTTTGGTGCATCCTGTTTGTTCACGAAGGCGACCAACTCTTGCATGTACCCCGGCACCATCACCGCCTCAGGGGGTAGGTGATCTGACTGGGCTATGCGTACTCCTGCCTCACGGTAGGCCCCTGGCGTACGATCCCCTTCGCGCTTGAGCCCTTCAACCGTTATCGAATGAAGTTCACGAATAGCAAATTCGGTCAGATCTGAGCCCGGTTGAACGACGCTTTCAACGTAGTCCATGGCTTTTTCGATATTTGCGATTTCGCGCAGTTGATCGGAGCCTTCGGCTGTCCCGTCAACTTTGCTTTCGATGTAGTCGGCCAGCGTCGTGTGGTTTCCCTCGATGCGGGCGGACCCCAGGCTTTCCAGGGTGTGGAATAGATCTTTCAGCTGGAAGAAGACCGCGGGCGGTGTATCGCCGCCTAGTTGCAGGCGCCGCAGATGCTCCAGCTCACTCAGCACGTCAACCAGCCCTGAGTCGAAGGAGGGGTTCAAAAGCTCCAGATCGTGGTGAAGAAACTCGGCCATAGTGAAAGATATCTCTAGCAGACTGAGGGGTTATCTCAAATTTTTCTGCATCGATGCCCGTAAATACTGGGCATGGTTCCTATATAGGAACTAGGTTATCTCAAAAGTCTCGTTGAGATAAGTACACATATGGGTACCGAGATTGCGGCGCGGCCGGCCAGGCTGGGTGCTTTACGGGAGACAAAATGGTGAGGCTAAAAAAGCAGGCAACAAAAAACCCGCACTAGGCGGGTTTTTTGTGTGTTTCAGATGACGTTTGCACCACCTGAAACTAATTAGTGGTGCCCAGAGACGGAATCGAACCGCCGACACGGGGATTTTCAATCCCCTGCTCTACCGACTGAGCTATCTGGGCAACGGGGCGCATTAAACGGGTTTTTCAGGGGGTCGTCAAGCAAGTTTTCAAAAAATATTTAATTATTACCGTCGCTTACGTGCCGACCCCGGTTTTTGATCAATTATTGAGCAGGCGGCACGTAGCCGTCGGCCTTGGCGTATTCCTCGCCGGAAAAGAACTTGTCCATCTCGCCCGCCAGGTATTTGCGATCTTCGGCGTTCATCATGTTCAGGCGCTTTTCGTTGATCAGCAGGGTCTGGTGTTTCAGCCAGTCGCCCCAGGCCTGGGCAGAGATATGCTCGAAAATGTCCTGGCCCTTGGCACCTGGGTACGGAGGGCGTTCCAGGCCTGGCAGTTCTTCTTTGTACTTGCGGCACATTACCGTGCGGGTCATGACGACACTCCTGCATTCAATACGTCGGCCGCGCGCTTCAGCAGTTTCTTGACCGGGGCGGCAAGGCCCAGGCGCGGCGGGGTGGCGAGGTTATACCAGAGCCAGTCGGCCTCGGCCACGTGATGGGCGGATTCCTCCACCTGCACCAGCCAGGGTTCGATGGCCAGTTGGAAGTGGCTGAAGGTGTGGACCAGCCCCGGCAGTTCCTGGTGTTTGCCCAGTTCGAGCGCGTGTTGGTGGGCGAGGTGTTCCAGGTCGGCGAAGTCGTCCAGCTCGGGCAAGCTCCACAAACCGCCCCACAGGCCGGTGGACGGGCGGCGATAAAGCAGGATCGCGCCCTCGGCATTCGCCAGCAGCGGCATCAACGTGCGCTTCTGCGGGATGGTCTTGCGCGGCTTGGGGATCGGGTAGCGCGTCTCCAGGCCGAGCATGTGGGCTTCGCAGCCTTTTTCCAGTGGGCACAGCAGGCAGCTGGGTTTGCTGCGGGTGCAGAGGGTGGCGCCCATGTCCATCATGGCCTGGGTGTAGGCGTTGACGCGATCATGGGGCGTGAAGCGCTCTGCCGTGGCCCACAGCTGTTTGGCCACCTTGGGCTCGCCTGGGTAGCCCTCTTGCGCGGTAAAACGCGCCAGGACACGCTTGACGTTGCCATCCAGGATCGGCGCGCGCAGGCCCATGCTCAGGCTGGCGATCGCGCCGGCGGTGGACAGGCCGATGCCGGGCAGTTCGGTGAGCTTTTCAACATCCTTGGGAAACTCGCCGCCGTATTCGGCTACGACAATCTTCGCGGTCTTCTGCAGGTTGCGCGCCCGGGTGTAGTAGCCCAGGCCGGTCCACAGGTGCAGCACTTCATCTTCCGGCGCGGCGGCCAGGGCTTCGACCGTCGGCAGCGAGGCCATGAACCGGTCGAAGTAATTGAGCACGGTGCTCACCTGGGTCTGCTGCAGCATGATCTCCGACACCCACACTCGGTACGGCGTGATGCCCTGTTGCCAAGGCAGGTCGTGGCGGCCGTGGCGGTCGTACCAATGGAGGACCGCCTCTGAAAACTGCTCGTTTCTCATCGCTTGAACAGGCCTTTCAAAGCATCTTTGAGCTGTGGGTTAACCTTGTCGAGTTTCTCTTCCAGCTTCTCGCTGAGCTTGTTGCCCGCCGCCTTGATCGCGACCTGGCTCAAGCCGTCCTTGTCCAGGCGGCAAGCCTTGGCGCCCAGCTCCAGCGGGCCACGGCAGCGCAGCGGGACTTCGATGTTCTGGAAGTTGGAGCCCACTTCACAGGCCGGGTCCGGCGTGTCGCGCTTATCGCCTTCGACGATGATGCCGACGCGGTAATCCATGCCCAGTACGCGCAGGTCGACGTCACCGTTGCCGTTGACCGTCAGCCCCGGGATGCGCACTTTCAGGTCGGGGTTGCTGGCCACGCCGTTACGGAAATTGAGGTTGCCGCGCAGTTCCTGGAAGGGTGTGTCCTTGCCTTGCGGCGTGCTGCTCAGGGTCTTGCGGTTGAGCAGGGCGATGCCGGTGCACAGTTGCTGTTCAAGGTTGGCGTTGAGCAACACGCCATTGTTGATCACAAAGCTGGCCGTGCCGTTGAGGCTGTCGATCAGCGCCTTCTGGCTGTTGCCACGGCCCGTGAGGTTGCTGTCGAGGGTGACCTGGCCTTTCACCGGCGGGGTTTGCCCCTGGGCTTGCAGGATGCGTTCGACCGGCACTTGCTTGATATGACTTTGCAGCGCCAATACCGGGATGTCCTGGCGCACATCGAGCGTGCCGTTGGCCTGGAGCGTGCCGTTGTAGAGGCCGCCGCTGAGGGTGTCGAGCTTGAGCTGACCGTCGATGCCGGAGGCTTTCAGCGCGGCATTCTGGATCGGCAATTTACTCAGGGTCAGTTGGCCGAAAGCCAGGTCGGCGTCTACATCGAGTTTGCGCAGGTGCGCCAGGGGCAGCAGCTTGTCGGTGCTCCAGGCGCCTTTGGTCGGTGCGTCCGGCAGCGGTGTGGTGCCACCGGCAGCCATCGCGCCGGCTTCGCTGTTCTGCACTTCGGCCTGGCGGGCGGCGGTTGCGCCCTTGGCGGATTCGGATTTGGCCGGCAGGTAGTTGTCGGCGTTGAAGGTGTCGCCCTTGAGCTGTACTCGCAGCGACTGCTTGGCGAAATCATCCACAGCCACGCGACCGGTGAAGGTGCTGCCGTCGAGTTTCAGGTTCAGGTCTTCCAGGGCCAGGCTGGTCGGCGTGCCCTTGAGGCGGCTGACCAGCTCGACCTTGCTCAGGCTACCCTCGGCCATCGGCGGCAGGGGGCTGCCGACGCTGTCGAGGAACTTGGCCAGGTCAAACTGGGCGATGGACAGCGCGCCGCTGAGCTGCGGGGTCTTGTCCAGGTCATTGACCTTCAGTTCACCCAAGGCGCGCAGCTGGTTGGCCGAGAGTTTCAGGTTGGTCCACTCGGCAATGTTCGCCGCCTGGTCCACCAGCAACTGGCCCTGGGTCGAGAAGGTCACGGTCTTGCCTTGCAGCGGCTCGCCCGTGGCCTCGCCGGTAATCTTCATGTCTTCGAACTGGTAGCGCTTGAGCGCGCGCTGGATGCGCAGGTTGCCGTTGACCTCGGTCTTCACGCGCATCACCGGCTGGTTACTGCCGAAGAATGCGGTGAGTTTCACCGGAATGCTCGCGCCTTCGTGCACGGCGCCAGCGCTCAGCTGGATGCTCTCGGCGCTGAATTGCTTGCCGGTCTGCTCGTCGTTGTATTCGACGCGGGCGTTGTTGACCGTCAGGCTGTCGATATCCAGGCGGATGGGCTGGGCCGGTTTTTCCGGTTTGACCTCGGGTGCCGGCTCGGCCGGGGCCGGCGTGCCGTCAGTGGTGGCTTGCGTCACGTTTTTGCCGATGTCTTCCCAGTTGCCATGGCCCTGTTTGTCGCGGTTGAGGCGCAGGTTCAGGCCTTCGACGCGCACGTCGCTCATCTGTACTTCACGGCGCAGCAGCGGCAGTACGCGCACCGACAGGCCGAGCATCTGCAGATCGGCGAACGGTTGGGTCGGGGTGGTCAGGGTTGCCACGCTGGCTTCGTGCAGTTCCAGGCCGAGCCAGGGGAACAGGCTCCAGCCGATATCGCCATTGAGCGTCAGCTCGATGTGGGCCTTGTCGCGGGCTATCTGGCGAATCTCTTCTTTGTAGTCGTTGGGATCGAAAAGGTGGGTCAGGGCAAAGCCCAGAGCCACAATGATCAGCAACAGCCCGAGAAGTACCAGACCCAGGATTTTGCCGAACGCTTTCATGGGCGAGTCCTTGTATGTCGATTTCAAAATTTAGCCGCAGAGTATAACGCGCCGACGGTCGGCGTCAGTTCGCCGATCGTTACATTGTATCCAGGGGCGTGGGAACAGGATTTTGGCGTCAGAAAAAACCGATTTACTGAAAAAAGTGATATCAGTTTGGTTTTTCTGTCATCCGCAGGTGCTAATCTCTGCGTGTTCGTCCGCCTTCTGCGACCTATCGTCGCGCCAAAATGGAGCTTCACTCAACAACAACGGCCAACGCTCTGCGTGCAAGGCCGAGGGAGAGAGCGCCTGACGGACGCATACTAATAACTGGGGGAAACACCAATGAGCACTAGCACTGCGGCCGGCCATAGCGCCGCGCAGCCTGCGTTCCTGTCCAAGGAACGTATTATCGCCAAGCCCGGGTTCAACCGCTGGCTGGTTCCACCGGCCGCCCTGGCCATTCACCTCTGCATCGGCATGGCCTATGGCTTTTCGGTGTTCTGGTTGCCGCTGTCCAAGGCTCTGGGTATCACCAAGCCGGTTGCCTGTGCGCCGGACATGAGCTTTATCGCGCAAGTCTTCTCGTCCCAATGCGACTGGCCCATCTCCATGCTGGGCTGGATCTACACCCTGTTCTTCATCTTCCTGGGCTGCTCGGCAGCCATCTGGGGCGGCTGGCTGGAACATGCCGGGCCGCGCAAGGCCGGCGTTGTATCGGCGCTGTGCTGGTGTGGCGGCCTGTTGATCTCGGCGTTGGGTATCTATACCCACCAGATCTGGCTGATGTGGATCGGTTCCGGGGTCATTGGCGGTATCGGCCTGGGCCTGGGCTATATCTCGCCCGTGTCGACCCTGATCAAGTGGTTCCCGGACAAGCGTGGCATGGCCACCGGTATGGCGATCATGGGTTTCGGCGGCGGCGCGATGGTCGGTGCCCCCCTGGCCGCAGCGTTGATGGGTCACTTCGGCTCGCCAACCAGCGTGGGCGTGTGGCAGAGCTTCCTGGTGATGGCCGCGATCTACTTCGTGTTCATGATCGGCGGTGCACTTTCGTACCGCGTTCCGCCAACCGGCTGGAAGCCTGAGGGCTGGACCGCGCCGGCGAAAAAAGCCAGCAATGCGATGATCACTCACCGTCACGTGCACGTGAACGTGGCGTGGAAAACCCCGCAATTCCGTCTGGTATGGCTGGTGCTGTGCCTGAACGTGTCGGCCGGTATCGGCATCCTCGGCATGGCTTCGCCACTGCTGCAGGAAGTGTTCGGCGGCAAGTTGCTGGGTGTGGACGTGCCGTTCGGCCAACTGGACGCCGGCCAACTGGCCTCCATCGCGGCCATCGCTGCAGGTTTCACCGGGCTGTTGAGTCTGTTCAACATCGGTGGGCGGTTCTTCTGGGCGTCGTTCTCCGACTACCTGGGGCGTAAAAACACCTACTTCGTGTTCTTCGCCCTGGGCTTTGCCCTGTATGCGCTGATCCCGAACCTGGGGCACCTGGGCAATGTGGCGCTGTTCGTGGCTGCGTTCTGCATCATCCTGTCGATGTACGGCGGTGGTTTTGCGACGGTGCCTGCCTATCTGGCCGACTTGTTCGGTACGCAGATGGTCGGCGCGATCCATGGTCGACTGCTGACTGCATGGGCGGCGGCGGGCGTATTGGGCCCGGTGCTGGTGAACTACCTGCGTGAATATCAGCTGAGCATCGGCGTTGAACGCGCCGCAGCCTATGACATCACCTTGTACATTCTCGCCGGCTTGCTGGTGCTGGGTTTCATCTGCAACCTGCTGGTGCGTCCGGTGGCCGACAAGTACTTCATGACCGACGCCGAACTGGCAGCCGAACAGGCGCTGGGCCACGACAAAGGTGCTGATGCCTCCACTTCCCTGGAATGGAAAGCCGCCCCTGGCAGCAAGCCATTGGCGATTGCCGCCTGGCTGGTGGTGGGTATTCCGTTGGCGTGGGGTGTGTGGGTGACCCTGCAGAAAACGGCGGTATTGTTCCACTAATAGCGCATGAACCTTGTTGGAGGGGGCAAGCCCCCTCCAACAATGGCTGTACAGAGTGTTCAGAACTGGGTTCGCAGTTGTATGCACATGTCTATCTCCGACACTCCATCAGTCTTATCCCCTTCGATGTTTCTGTTTAGCGCCCGCGCCCCTATAATGGCTGCCTTTTTCGCCCAATGATTTTGCGGAGCTGGTGATGGCCGAACGTAAGGCGTCCGTCGAGCGCGACACTCTGGAAACCCAGATCAAAGCCTCGATCAACCTGGATGGCACCGGAAAGGCCCGATTTGATATCGGTGTACCTTTTCTTGAGCACATGCTGGACCAGATCGCCCGTCACGGGCTGATCGACCTGGATATCGTCAGCAAGGGCGACCTGCATATCGACGACCACCACACGGTGGAAGACGTAGGCATCACCCTCGGCCAGGCCTTCGCCAAGGCCATCGGCGACAAAAAAGGCATCCGTCGCTACGGCCACGCCTATGTCCCGCTGGACGAAGCGCTGTCGCGTGTGGTCATCGACTTCTCCGGCCGCCCAGGCCTGCAGATGCACGTGCCCTACACCCGCGCCACCGTGGGCGGCTTCGACGTTGACCTGTTCCAGGAATTCTTCCAGGGTTTCGTCAACCACGCCCTGGTCAGCCTGCACATCGACAACCTGCGTGGCACCAACACCCACCACCAGATCGAAACCGTGTTCAAGGCTTTCGGCCGCGCACTGCGCATGGCCGTAGAGCTGGATGACCGCATGGCCGGGCAAATGCCGTCGACCAAGGGCGTCCTGTAATGCAGACGGTCGCGGTTATCGACTACGGCATGGGTAACCTGCACTCGGTGGCCAAGGCCCTTGAGCACGTAGGCGCCGGCAAGGTGCTGATCACCAGCGATGCCAATGTGATTCGCGAAGCCGACCGGGTTGTGTTTCCGGGTGTTGGCGCGATTCGCGATTGCATGGCCGAGATCCGCCGCCTGGGCTTTGACAGCCTGGTGCGCGAAGTCAGCCAGGATCGCCCGTTTCTCGGGATCTGCGTGGGCATGCAAGCCTTGCTCGACAGCAGTGAAGAGAACGACGGCGTCGACTGCATCGGCCTGTTCCCGGGCCAGGTGAAGTTCTTTGGCAAGGACCTGCATGAAGACGGCGAACACCTGAAAGTCCCGCACATGGGCTGGAACGAAGTTCGCCAGGCCGTGGATCACCCGTTGTGGCACGAAGTGCCGGACATGGCGCGTTTCTACTTCGTGCACAGCTACTACATCGCCGCCGGTAACCCGCGCCAGGTGGTGGGTTGCGGGCACTACGGCGTCGACTTCGCGGCCGCGCTGGCCGAAGGCTCGCGGTTTGCCGTGCAGTTCCACCCGGAGAAGAGCCATACCCATGGCCTGCAGTTGCTGCAGAACTTCGCCGCCTGGGACGGGCGTTGGTAAATGGCCAAGAAGCCGAAGCTGCCGATCCTGAACCTCACGCCCGAACAGGAGCGTGAGGCTGGCGACAAGATCAAGCGGTTCATGGAGGATCGCTTCGAACTCAAGCTGGGTTCGTTCGAGGTGGCCGAGATTCTTGAGCTGTTCACCCTTGAAGTGGCTCCGCACTATTACAACAGGGCGATTTTCGACACGCAGACGCTCCTTAAAGAAAGGTTCGAAAGCATCGAAATTGACCTGTGGTCGCTTGAGAAACCCTGATTTCCCAAGCATTGCTGAATATCGAATAAGGTTTGCCAGATGCTGATTATCCCCGCTATCGATCTCAAGGACGGCGCCTGCGTACGTCTGCGCCAAGGCCGTATGGAAGACTCCACCGTGTTCTCCGATGACCCGGTGAGCATGGCTGCCAAATGGGTGGAAGGGGGCTGCCGTCGTCTGCATCTGGTGGACTTGAACGGCGCCTTCGAAGGCCAGCCAGTCAACGGCGAAGTGGTCACCGCGATTGCCAAGCGCTACCCGAACCTGCCGATCCAGATCGGCGGCGGCATCCGCTCCCTGGAAACCATCGAGCACTACGTCAAGGCTGGCGTGAGCTACGTGATCATCGGCACCAAGGCGGTGAAAGACCCGGCGTTCGTCGCCGAAGCCTGCCGTGCGTTCCCTGGCAAGGTCATCGTCGGCCTGGACGCCAAAGACGGTTTTGTCGCCACCGACGGCTGGGCTGAAATCAGCACCGTGCAGGTGATCGACCTGGCCAAGCAGTTCGAAGCTGACGGCGTGTCCGCCATCGTTTATACCGACATCGCCAAAGACGGCATGATGCAGGGCTGCAACGTACCCTTCACCGCTGCGCTGGCGGCGGCCACGAAGATTCCGGTCATCGCGTCCGGCGGCATTCACAACCTGGGCGACATCAAGTCGCTGCTGGACGCCAAGGCGCCTGGCATCATCGGCGCCATCACCGGCCGCGCGATCTATGAAGGCACCCTCGACGTTGCGGAAGCTCAAGCTTTCTGCGACTCGTACAAAGGCTGAGGACTGACCATGGCGCTGGCCAAACGCATCATCCCTTGCCTGGACGTGGACAACGGCCGGGTCGTCAAAGGTGTGAAGTTCGAGAACATCCGTGATGCCGGCGACCCGGTGGAAATCGCCCGTCGCTACGATGAGCAGGGGGCCGACGAGATTACCTTCCTCGACATCACCGCCAGCGTCGACGGCCGCGACACCACCTTGCATACCGTCGAGCGGATGGCCAGCCAGGTGTTTATCCCGCTGACCGTGGGCGGCGGCGTGCGCACCGTGCAAGACATCCGCAACCTGCTCAATGCCGGCGCGGACAAGGTCTCGATCAACACCGCCGCGGTGTTCAACCCGGAGTTTGTCGGCGAAGCCGCGCAGCATTTCGGTTCGCAATGCATCGTGGTCGCTATCGATGCCAAGAAGGTTTCCGGCCCGGGCGAAACCCCGCGCTGGGAAATCTTCACCCATGGCGGTCGCAAGCCGACCGGCCTGGACGCGGTGGAGTGGGCGATGAAGATGGAAGGCCTGGGCGCCGGTGAAATCCTGCTGACCAGCATGGATCAGGACGGCATGAAAAACGGCTTCGACCTCGGCGTGACCCGCGCCATCAGCGACGCGCTGGGTATTCCGGTGATCGCTTCGGGCGGTGTCGGCAACCTGCAACACCTGGCCGACGGCGTGATCGAAGGCCACGCCAGCGCGGTGCTGGCGGCGAGCATTTTCCACTTTGGCGAATACACGGTTCCCGAGGCCAAGGCCTACATGGCGGCGCGCGGTATCGTCGTTCGTTAAACGTTGCTGGACACCATGGCAGGCGCGCGGCACTCTCTGCGCTTGCCATGGATTCCGGTAGCCTTCATGTACAAGACCCTGCTGCTTGCCCTCGCCACGACCTCCCTGCTGTTGGCAGGTTCGGCTCACGCCGAAGAACCGTCTGACGCCGCCCTGGTGTTGCTGACGGAAAATTTCCCGCCTTACAACATGGCCAAGAACGGCAAGAATTTCGCCAAGGAAGAAAACATCGAAGGCATCGCCGTGGACATCGTCCGCGAGACCTTCAAGCGTGCCGGCATTTCCTACAACCTGACTCTGCGTTTCCCTTGGGAGCGAATCTACAAACTCGCCCTGGAAAAACCCGGTTACGGCGTATTCGTGATGGCGCGCCTGCCGGATCGCGAAGCGCTGTTCAAATGGGTCGGCCCAATCGGCCCGGATGACTGGGTGATGCTGGCCAAGGCCGACAGCAAGATCCAGCTCAACGACCTTGAGCATGCGCGCCGCTACAAGATCGGCGCGTATAAAGGCGATGCCATCGCCGAAACCCTGGAGAAACAGGGCCTCAACCCCCTGGTGGTGCTGCGCGACCAGGACAACGCGCAAAAGCTGATGGATGGCCAGATCGACCTGTGGGCCACCGGCGACCCGGCGGGCCGTTATCTGGCACGCCAGGTCGGGGTGACCGGGCTCAAGACCGTGCTGCGCTTCAACAGTGCCGAGCTGTACCTGGCGCTGAACAAGAATGTGCCGGATGAGACCGTGGCCAAACTGCAGGCCGCCCTCGATCAGTTAAAGAAAGAGGGAATCGTCGCTGATATCACTGGGCGCTATCTCTAGGGCGGCATCCACCTCCGGAACCTGGACGGGTAATTCATCCGGCGTCACGGGTTCCAATGCCGGCAGCAGGGAGGCAAGCTCATTGTCGGTTGTGGCTTCGGCCGGCAGCGATTCCCGAAAGTGCACCTGCTCTGCGTTGACGTAGCTGACGGTGGTTGCCAATTGGCTGCCATCGGCGCGCAGCAATTTGTATTCGCTGCGGATCACATAGGCCGCAACGGTTTTGTTGGCTGGAATGTAGGCGGCGATGTCGGCGAAAGCTGTCTGGGACCAGCCCTTGGACGATTTACCCGTGTGCACCAGTTCGCTGTTGAACCTCGCCGAGAAATGCGACTTCGCGAGGTGCGACCGCATCGACCAGGCATGTGCCAGTACGATGCCCGTGCTCAGGGAGAGTGTCAGCGACTCGTTGCCGATTTCGCCTTTGGCGGTGCGCCAGTTGTAGGTTTGGTTGGTGTCGGCTGCGTTGACGCCCACGCCGACCTGTTGATATTGATCGCTGCGTTCCAGCCGATAGGTCGGCGACAACTTCAACTGCTCAGTCGGCTTCAGCTCCCAGTCTCGCACTGCAAACCACGGCAGTTCGCAACAGTGGACCGTTGCGTCGGCAGGCGTTTCGGTCGGTTCCGCGCCGGGCCGGGGGGCGGGTGGTGGCGGCATGTCACTCAGCAGCAGCGGCAGTTCGACTCTTAGCGAGTGAACCAGGCCGGGTGTTTGCAATCTTGCGTAGCCCCCCACGCCGAAGAATGTTCCGGGGGAGAGATAGGCTTCTCCAGGCTGTGCTTCGGGCGGGACGATATCCCAGGCGCTGAAATCCATGAGCGCGCCGCTGCCCTTGTCGCTCCAGATGACCTCGGCCAAGTGTGAAGCGATGACCAGGTCGGCCCTGACACAGCGAATGGTGGTGAGAGGAGGGCTGTCGTAACCCACGCTGCAGACGTTGCCCATTGCCACGTAGCCGGCTGGCGGGATCGGCCTCCACACCGAGATTTCGGCGGCGCCTTTGGAACCTTTGTTATTCCACACGGCGGCCAGGCGCTCGGGCGGGCGCAGGGCGGTGCCGTTGACGGCGTTGGCATCGCTGACCACCGCGATAATCCGGCGGTTGTTGATCTGGCTGTAGCCCTCAACGGCAATATCACCCAACGAAAAATAGTTGTTCAGGTGGTTGGCGGAGGTTTCAGGGCGCCAGAAGCTGGCGGACATATGCGCGCCAGAGCCTTTGTCATTCCAGAGCAGATGGAATTCGGTGGTGAAGTTGATCAGCAGGTCTTTGAATTGAAGCGAGTTCATAGCGATGCTCTCCAGTTGGTTCAAGGGCCAACTATCGAGCAGTTGGCGCAGGGCCAAGCGGTAGCTATATAGGGCGCAACAAACTAGCGGTAGGTGCCATTTTTGCCGTGGCCGGCCATTGCCTGGTTGCTGCGCAGGCCGATCATCGACTTGATATCGATCCACTCGACGCCCTGGGCTTTGAGCTTGGGCAGTTCGCGCTCCAGTACCGCAAGGGTTTGCGGGTACGGGTGGCCGATCATCACCGCCGAACCCTGCTTGTGGGCCAGCTTGATCGCGGTTTGCAGTTGGGTGGTGATCGCCGCTTCGGTGCGCTCGTCATCGAGGAAGACATCGCGCGAGACACTGGCCAAGCCGATTTTCTGCGCTTCGGCAGCGGCGACCGTTTTGGCGCTGGTGCGGCTGTCGACGAAGAACTTGTGGCGCCGTTGCAATTCGCCCATCAACCAGGCCATGGCCTCGGGTTGCGCGGTCATGCGGCTGCCCATGTGGTTGTTGATGCCGGCGGTGAAGGGCACGGCATTGAAGGCCGCGTCCAGGCGCTTGCCCAGCTCTTCGATGGACAGCTCAGGGTGCCAGGCGAACGGGCCGGTGGCCGGGTCCATGGGCATGTGCAGGATCACTATCTTGCCGGCCTTGTGGGCCTCGCGAGCGAACTGCGCGGCGTGGGGCGTGTCGGGCATGATCGCCGTGGTCACCGGGCCGGGCAGGGCGAGTACGCGCCGATCCCGGGGCAGGTTTTGCCCCAGGTCGTCGATGATCAAGGTGAGGTAGGCTTTGCGTGGCTCGCCGGCAGGGGCCGCGTGGGCGACCCCTGCCAGGCTGCACAGCAGGGCGATGATCAGGGCAAAACGCATATCAACGGCTGCGTGTGATGCTCAGGCCTTTGAGCAGGCTCAGCGCCTGGGCCAGCTGGTAGTCGTCGTCCTGCGGCATCGGCTTGGCTTTGGCGCCGCTGCCGGTCGGCTGGTCGGCACCGCCGTTGCCATTGCCCAGGTGACCTTGCAGGTCCGCCTCTTTGTAGTATTCGCTGTCGATCTCGTTGGTGATCTTGGCCTTGCGCACTTCGATGTCCGGCACGATACCCTGGGCCTGGATCGATCGGCCGTTCGGCGTGTAGTACAGCGCAGTGGTGATCTTCAGTGCGCGATCGTTGTTCAGCGGCAGCACGGTTTGCACCGAGCCTTTGCCGAAGCTGGTGGTGCCCATCAGCACGCCGCGTTTCTGGTCTTGCAGGGCGCCGGCGACGATTTCCGAAGCCGAGGCGCTGCCGCCGTTGATCAGTACGGCCAGCGGCACGTTTTCGCTGAGGTCGTTGCCTGTGGCCGAGAAACGCAACTCGGAGTTGGCGATACGGCCCTTGGTGTAGACGATCAGGCCTTTGGTGATGAAGTGGTCGACCACTTCCACCGCCGATTGCAGTACGCCGCCCGGGTTGTTGCGCAGGTCGAGCACGATGCCGCTGAGCTTCTTGCCGTTGTCCTTGCGCAGCTTGGCCAGGGCCTTGGCCACTTCGTCGCCGGTCTTGACCTGGAACTGAGTGATGCGGATGTAGCCGTAGCCCGACTCCAGCAGCTGGCTCTTCACGCTCTTGACCACGATGGTCGCGCGGGTCAGCGTCACGTCGAACGGGTTGCCGCCGTCGCGCACCAGGGTCAGGGTGATTTTCTGGCCGATCTTGCCGCGCATCTTGTCGACGGCTTCGGTCATGGTCTGGCCACGGGTCGGCTGGCCGTTGATCTTGACGATAAAGTCGCCAGCCTGGATACCGGCCTTGGATGCCGGGGTGTCATCGATCGGCGAGACGACCTTGATGTTGCCGTCTTCGGCGCCCACTTCGATGCCCAGGCCGCCGAACTCGCCGCTGGTGCTTTCCTGCAGCTCGGCAAAATCTTCCGGGCCCAGGTAGGCGGAGTGCGGGTCGAGGTTGCTGAGCATGCCCTTGATCGCGTTTTCCAGCAGGGTCTTGTCGTCTACGGGTTCGACATAGGCTGCCTTGATCCGGTCCATGACCTCGGCAAAGGTACGCAGCTCGTCCAGCGGCAACGGCGCCTTGGTGGTCGCGGCGGTGGCGGCAGGTGCAGCCGGGGCGGCCTGGTCGGCAAAAGCCAGCGGCGCGCCGATCACCAGGGCGATCGTCAGGGCCAGCGAAGTGAGGCGGGACAAATGCAGCATGTCGAACGAACTCCTAATGTAGATGCGGCCCTATCCTTGGGAACGGCACCATTGTGCGGGATCGCTCGGGCGACCCTGCTGACGAATAGCGAAGTACAGCGCCGGAGTGTCCTGGCCACCACTGTTACCCACAGTGGAGATGGATTCACCGGCTTTTACAACATCACCTGCCGACTTGAGTAAAGTCTGATTGTGGCCGTAAAGACTCAAATAGCCATTACCGTGGTCAAGAATCACCAGCAAACCGGCGCCCCGCAACCAATCGGCAAACACCACGCGCCCACCGTGGACGGCGTGGACCTGGCTGCCGGCGGAGGCGCTGATCATCACTCCGTCCCACTTGGCGCGGGTGTCATCGCCACGGGTTTCACCGAAGCGTGCCAGTAGTCGACCATCAACTGGCCATGGAAGTTTGCCGCGGGCTGAAGCAAAAGGGCCACCAAACGACTCGCCGGCGCTGGAAACCAGCGGGCCGGGTGCTGAATGCACCGGTTTGCGCGGTGCCGGCGCATCGCTGGTGGCTGCCAGTTCGGCCTCACGCTGGCGCTTTTTTTCGGCTTCCTGCTGGGCGATCAGCGCTTTTTGCCGCGCTTCTTCAGCCTCGCGTGCCTGGCGGGCCAGGGTTTCTTCGATAGTCTTGAGGACTTTGCCCAGGTCAGCCTGGTCCTGCTCGCGGGCCTGCAGCTTGGCGTCGCGGGCCTTTACGTCGTCATTGAGCTTGGCCAGGGCCAGCTGGCGCTCCTTGCGCACCTTGTCGAGTTCGTCGCGCTGGGTGTCGAGGGCGCTTTTCTGGTCTTGTAGCTGAGATTGCTGGTTGGCGATTTCCTGTTCGACATTGACCAGCTGGCGCAGGGTCTCGTTGAAGCTTTTCAATTGCTCCAGGCGGGCTTTGCTCAGGTAGTCGTAGTAGGTCAGGGTGCGCGCGAATTTCTCGGGGTTCTGCTGGTTGAGCAGCAGCTTGAGGTATTCCTGGCGGCCGCTCTGGTAAGCGGCGCGGGCCTGGATCGCGATCAGGCGTTGCTGTTCAACGCGTGCGCTCTGGAGTTTTTTTTTCTCAGCGTCGAGTCGCTCCAGTTCCGACTCGCTCTTCTTTAATTCTTTTTGTAGCTCCTGGACCTGCTTCTCCAGCTTGCCCATCTCGGTTTCCGTACCGCGCAGGTCTTTTTGCACGCCGGATTTTTCTTCCTGGAGCTTGCCGAGCAGTTTTTTCAGCTCGGTAATGTCCTGACGCGTAGCGTCCAACTGTTGTTGGGTTTGTGCGCGCTCATCGGCAAACGCCGGTTGGAGCAGGCAGACAAGAGCAAGGGTAATCAAGGCGCGAAGCATAGAGGCGGGCGACACCAGGGAAATGGACGGCCTAGTATGCCCGCCAACTGCGGCAAAAAAAACGCCCAATTCGGGCTGGAAGGCAAGATAGGTTCCGAGTGGCGCCGGTATGGCAATAGGACATCTTCTAAACACTGGAGATCCAATGTGGGAGGGGGCTTGCTCCCGATGGCGGTGTGTCAGCTAAATATAGGCTGGCTGAGCCACTGCTATCGGGGGCAAGCCCCCTCCCACATTGTTTCGCGGCGTTTTTTAGATCAAACCAGGATCGAAGTCCCGGTCATCTCCACCGGCTTCTCCAGCCCCATCAGCATCAGCATGGTCGGCGCTACGTCCGCCAGCACGCCGCCGTCACGCACCTTGAAATCACGCTTGCCGACATAGATGAACGGCACCGGCTCGGTGGTGTGGGCGGTGTGGGCCTGGCCGGTGGATTCGTCGGACATCTGCTCGCAGTTGCCGTGGTCGGCAGTGATCAGCGCTTCGCCGCCGACCTTTTCCAGGGCGTCGACGATGCGGCCGACGCACAGGTCCAGGCATTCCACGGCCTTGGTGGCCGCTTCGAGGTTGCCGCTGTGGCCGACCATGTCGCCGTTGGCGTAGTTGACTACGATCACGTCGTAACGCTGGTGTTCGATGGCGTCGACGATCTTGTCGGTGACTTCCGGCGCGCTCATTTCCGGCTGCAGGTCGTAGGTGGCGACCTTTGGCGACGGGATCAGGATGCGTTCTTCGCCCGGGAACGGTTCTTCACGTCCGCCGGAGAAGAAGAAGGTCACGTGGGCGTATTTCTCGGTTTCGGCGATGCGCAGCTGGGTCTTGCCGTTTTTGGCCAGGTAGTCGCCCAGCACGTTGTCCAGGCTGCCGGCGGCGAAAGCGGCGGGGGCCGGGATGCTGGCGGCGTACTGGGTCAGGCCCACGTACTGGACCTTTGGCTGGCGCGCGCGCTCGAATTCCTTGAAGCCGTCTTCGACAAACACGCGGCTCAGCTCGCGGGCGCGGTCGGCGCGGAAGTTCATGAACACTACGGCGTCGCCGTCTTCAACCTTCACCGGCTCACCGATGGTGGTGGCCTTGACGAATTCATCGCTCTCGCCACGGGCGTAGGCGGCTTGCAGGCCTTCCTGGGCGGTGGCGGCATTGAATTCGGCCTGGCCGTCGACGATCAGGTTGTAGGCCTGGGACACGCGGTCCCAGCGGTTGTCGCGGTCCATGGCGAAGTAACGGCCAACGATGCTGGCGATGCGGCCCTTGCCGAGGGCGGCGAAGGTGGTGTCCAGCAGCTCGATGGAGGATTGCGCGCTTTTCGGCGGGGTGTCGCGGCCGTCGAGGAAGGCGTGCAGGTAGATCTTGTCGGCGCCGCGCTTGAAGGCCAGTTCGGCCATGGCGACCAGGTGGTCCTGGTGGCTGTGCACGCCACCGTCCGACAGCAGGCCCATGAAGTGCACGGCCTTGCCGGCGGCGACTGCTTTATCCACCGCTGCGCAGATGGTCGGGTTCTCGAAGAACTCGCCGTCGCGGATCGATTTGGTCACGCGGGTGAAGTCCTGATAGACCACTCGTCCGGCGCCGAGATTCATGTGGCCGACTTCCGAGTTGCCCATCTGGCCGTCCGGCAGGCCCACATCCATGCCGGAGCCGGAGATCAGGCCGTTGGGTACGCTGGCGACAAGGCGGTCGAGGACCGGCTTCCTGGCCGCGTACACCGCGTTGTCGTGGTGGCTTTCACTGTGTCCGAAGCCATCGAGAATTATCAGGACCAAAGGTTTAGGCGTGGTAGTCATAGATCCTCTCGCGGCGGTAATAAGGAAGACAATTGAAAAGGGAGTGGCAGTTTAAAGCGAAGTTCCGACCACGTCACCGCTTTACGGGGGTTGGCCCCCCCTGACGGCTGTGTATACTTACCGCCATTTTAACGCCCTGGAACCTCCTTGATGGTTGATCACCTGATTGCATTTGCCACTGCCCACTACCTGCTCGCGGGTGCCTTCGTCATCCTGCTGGCGCTGCTGATCGCTCACGAATTGAGCCGCGGTGGCCGCAGCCTGAGCACGTCGGAGCTGACCGCACTGGTCAACAAGGATGAGGCCGTTGTCGTGGACATTCGCCCGGCCAAGGATTTTGCCGCCGGCCATATCGTCGGCGCCCTGAACATCCCACAGGACAAGCTGATCGCGCGCTTGCCCGAGCTGGAAAAGCACAAGGCCAAGACCATCATTCTGGTCGACGCCCAAGGCCAGCACGCCGGCACCCACGCCCGCGAAATGCTCAAGGCCGGTTTCACCGCCGCCAAACTGTCCGGCGGTATCGGCAGCTGGAAGGCCGATAACCTGCCGCTGGTGAAGTGATATGAGCCAGGTTGTCGTGTATTCCAGCGATTGGTGCCCTTACTGCATGCGGGCCAAGGCCTTGCTGGAGAAAAAGGGCGTTGCCTTCGAAGAGATCAAGGTCGACGGCAAACCCCAGGTGCGCGCCGAAATGGCCCAGAAGGCGGGACGCACATCCGTGCCGCAGATCTGGATCGGCGCCAGGCACATCGGTGGTTGCGACGACCTGTTCGCCCTGGAGCGCGCCGGAAAGCTCGATGCGCTGCTGCTCGTCTGACTCCTAAACCCTAAAAGACCCCAAGATCAAGAAGGATCTGCGATGACTGACCAACAGAACACCGAAGCAGCGCAAGACCAAGGCCCACAGTTCTCGCTGCAGCGGATCTACGTGCGTGACCTGTCGTTCGAAGCGCCGAAAAGCCCGGCCATCTTCCGCCAGGAATGGACCCCAAGCGTTGCGCTGGACCTGAACACCCGTCAAAAAGCTCTGGAAGGCGACTTCCACGAAGTCGTGCTGACCCTGTCGGTCACCGTCAAGAATGGCGAAGAAGTGGCCTTCATCGCTGAAGTGCAACAGGCCGGTATCTTCCTGATCCAGGGCCTGGACGATGCGTCCATGAGCCACACCCTGGGCGCGTTCTGCCCGAACATCCTGTTCCCGTATGCCCGTGAGACCCTGGACAGCCTGGTGACCCGTGGCTCGTTCCCGGCACTGATGCTGGCTCCGGTGAACTTCGATGCCCTGTACGCTCAAGAGCTGCAGCGCATGCAACAGGAAGGCTCGTCGACCGTTCAATAAGTCGATGCGTTAAAAATGTGGGAGGGGGCTTGCCCCCGATAGCGGTGGATCAGTCACTTAGATGTCGACTGACACTCCGCCATCGGGGGCAAGCCCCCTCCCACATTTGTTATGTGTGTTACTTGAAACCGAGTTGGCGCCAGCCTTCGTAGACGGCGACGGCTACGGTGTTGGACAGGTTCAGGCTGCGGCAGCCCTCGCGCATCGGCAAACGCAGGCGATGGCCGTCTGGCAGGGCGTCGAGGACCTCGGCGGGCAGGCCACGGCTTTCCGGGCCGAACAGGAAGGCGTCGCCCTCGGCAAAACTGGCATCATGGAACGGCCGCGAACCCTTGGTGGTGAACGCGAACAGCCGTGGGTGGCCCAGGCTTTCCAGGCAGCTGGCGAGGTCAGCGTGGCGCTGGAGCGTGGCGTATTCGTGATAGTCCAGCCCGGCACGGCGCAGGCGCTTGTCGTCCATGTCAAAGCCCAAAGGCTCGATCAAATGCAGGTGGCAGCCACTGTTGGCGCACAGCCTGATAACGTTGCCGGTATTCGGCGGAATTTCTGGTTGAAAAAGGATGACGTGAAACATGCACGGCTCCGAAGGTAAAGATGCGCTGCATTCTACCCCCGAAGAGGACCCAAGACCGAAGCTAATGCCGAGGGTCATGGGCTCATTGGCGATTGTCGGCCTGATGGTGGGCCTGATGATCGGCCGCCTCACCACCCCGGACCCGGTTGAGCTGCAACAGGTCGAGACGGCGGTGGATGGCGTGGTGGTGTGGTTCAACAGTGAACCCAAGCTGCACGGCGAGCTTGTCGACGGCACCGTGGCGCTGCTGTTCGATGCGCAAGGCAAGGCTGCCAATGGGCAAATCAAGGTCAATGGCAAGGATGTGAACTGGCGCGTGCGCAAGACCGATGGCGGCTTGCTGCTGAACCTGGTGGCGGCGCGGCCGTTGCGTGGGGAGTGGAGGGGCGAGGAGGCCGATGGCCGCTGGCGGCTTGCGATCCATCTCCAAGAGCAATAAAAGAGGGAGTTCCCGGCCTGCCTGTACCAGGGCTCCCAAAACGGGGTGAAGCCAGAGGCTTCGGTGTTAAAGAGGGAATCCCCGGCCTGCCTGTACCGAGGTTCCCCAAAGCGGTGTGGAGCGCGACGCGATTCGCATCAAGCACCCCGGGTGTAAAGAGGGGATTCTCGGCCTGCCTGTACCAAGGTCCCCGAAACTGGGTTGTACAAGGGTTATTGCAGGGCGCGTGCCAGAATTTGCAATTTATGCCAAAAAATTTCGCCAGAAAGCGCAAAGCCCCGGGATACGGGGCTTTGGTGTTTTTTGGATTTGATGTTTTCTCGATTGCGCAGGTGTTTCAGGCGTTGGGTCAGTGCCCGATGCTAGTTCATGGTGCATTGAAGCAGTGCACAGTGCTTAAGCGCTGCGGAGATCCAAAACTATAGAAGATCCAAATGTGGGAGGGGGCTTGCCCCTCCCACATTAGATTTCACATCCGGTTTTCAGTGGATTGAGACTTAGGCGTCATCGCCCTCATCATCATCCCCACCATCGACCTTCATCCCCAGCTCCTTGATCTTGCGAGTCAGGGTGTTGCGGCCCCAGCCCAGCAGCACGGCGGCATCGCGGCGGCGGCCGGCGGTGTGCTTCAGGGCGGTTTCGATCATGATCCGCTCGAAGGCGGGCACGGCGCTGTCCAGCAGGTTGGACTGGCCGCGTGCCAGGGCCTGGTCGGCCCATTGGCGCAGGGCCTGTTCCCAGTTGGTCACCGGGGCCGAATCCTGCGGCAGGCTCAGCAGCTCCGGCGGCAGGTCGCTGATGTGCACCTCACGCCCGGACGCCATCACGGTGATCCAGCGGCAAGTGTTCTCCAGTTGGCGCACGTTGCCGGGCCACGGCAGGTTCTTCAGGTATTCCTCGGTCTCGCTTTTCAGCAGCTTGGGCTCGACGGCCAGCTCCTGGGCGGCGCGACTGAGGAAGTGGCGGGCCAGGGTCGGGATGTCTTCGCGACGGTCCGACATGCGCGGGATGTGGATGCGGATCACGTTGAGGCGGTGAAACAAGTCCTCACGGAACTTGCCAGCGTGTACCAGGGTTTCGAGGTTCTGGTGGGTGGCCGCGATGATGCGCACGTCGACCTTGACCGGCGTGTGCCCGCCAACACGGTAGAACTCGCCGTCGGCCAATACGCGCAGCAGGCGGGTCTGGGTGTCGGCCGGCATGTCGCCGATTTCATCGAGGAACAGCGTGCCGCCGTCCGCCTGTTCAAAACGCCCGCGACGCAGGTTGGCCGCGCCGGTGAACGCGCCTTTCTCATGGCCGAACAGCTCGGACTCCATCAGGTCCTTGGGGATCGCCGCCATGTTCAGCGCAATGAACGGCGAGGCCGCCCGTGGGCTGTGACGGTGCAAGGCGTGGGCGACCAGCTCTTTACCGGTACCCGATTCGCCGTTGATCAGCACGGTGATGTTGGAGTGGCTCAAGCGCCCGATGGCGCGAAACACTTCCTGCATCGCCGGCGCTTCGCCGATGATTTCCGGGGTGCGGGTCAGGGCCGGAGGGGCTTCCTGGTTCTGTTGTTCCTGGGCGTGCTGGTTGGCGCGTTTTACCAGCGCCACCGCCTCGTCCACGTCGAACGGCTTGGGCAGGTATTCAAAGGCGCCGCCCTGGTAGGACGCGACAGCGCTGTCCAGGTCCGAGTGCGCGGTCATGATGATCACCGGCAGGCGCGGGTGCTGCTCGCGGATCCGCGCCAGCAGGTCCAGGCCACTGGCGCCGGGCATGCGGATGTCAGAGATGATCACGTCGGGCTGCTGGCGGGCCAGGCGGCTCATCACCCCGTCGGCGCTGTCGAAGCTCTGGGTGGTCATGCCTTCCTGTTGCAAGGCTTTCTCGAGGACCCAGCGGATAGAACGGTCGTCATCGACGATCCAGACAGTTTCACTACGGCTCATGTCGATGGGGCTCCTTGTTCCAGAGGCAGAAAGATCGAGAACGTGGTGTGGCCGGGATGGCTCTCACATTCGATCAGACCCTGGTGCTGGCTGATGATGTTCTGGGTAATGGCCAGGCCCAGCCCGGTACCGTCCGGGCGGCCGCTGACCATGGGAAAGAAGATGGTTTCCTGGAGTTCCGCAGGAATGCCCGGGCCGTTGTCGATGATCTCGACCTTGGTGACCAGGCGGTGGCGCACGTGACCGATGGTGAACTGGCGCAGGGCGCGGGTGCGCAGGCTGATGCGGCCCAGGCGCAGCTCGTTCTGGCTGCTGATGGCCTGCATGGCGTTGCGCACGATATTGAGCACCGCCTGGATCATCTGTTCGCGGTCGATCAATACGTCGGGAATACTCGGGTCGTAGTCGCGCACCAGGGTGATGCAGCCTTGGCTTTCGGCCTCGACCAGCTGGCAAACGCGCTCCAGTACCTCATGCACGTTAGTCATCGCCAGCGAGGGCAGCTTGTTGGAGCCGAGCATGCGGTCCACCAGGTTGCGCAGGCGATCGGCCTCTTCAATGATGACGTTGGTGTAGTCCTTGAGGTGCTCTTCGGGCAGCTCGCGGGCCAGCAACTGCGCCGCGCCGCGAATGCCGCCCAGCGGGTTCTTGATCTCATGGGCGAGGCCGCGCACCAGCATCTTGCTGGTTTCCTGCTTGGACAGCTGCGCTTCTTCTTTGGTGATGCGCAGCAGGCGGTCGCGGGGGTGCACTTCGAGCAACAGCAACGTGGCACCGTTGCTCAGGATCGGGGTCACGGCGTAGTCGACGGTCAGCGTCTGGCCGGTCAGGGCCGTGAGCATCGCCTCGCGCTTGGTAAACGGGTGTGCCTGCTCCACTGCCTGGCGCAACGAGCTCAAGGCTTCGGCCGACTCGGTGAACAGCTCGCTGATGAACTGCCCATGGCTGCGCTGGCCGCTGATGGCCAGGAGCATCTCCGCTGCCGGGTTCATGTACTCAAGACGCAGGTCGTCGTTGAGCAGGATGGTTGCGGTAGTCAGGTTGTCGAGTAGCAAACGGTGCAGTGCATCGCTGATGGTCATCAGGACCTCTTTTGGAGCAAGGCGCGGGCTTGAGGCACACGCTGATACAAGGAAAATGCAAAAACCAAACCAAGGCTCCGAAAAGAAGCGTTAAACCCCTGAAATAGGGGTTTTAGGCTCGAAACTGTGGCGTTCTGCCAGCTTACACGGGAAGTTTCGAACCAAAATGGTGTGGGTCGGTGGGAAGGGTGCAGGCTATCGCACCAATATAGTGCGGTTTTGTGAAGGTTGTTCAGGAACCTGTACACAAGCACCTGAACGTAGGCAATTCAAATGTAGGAGCGGGCGTTAGCCTTTGTAGATACACAGCTCGGCGGTGGCGCGGATCATTGCGAGCTGGCGCAGCGGGTCGTTCAGCGGCTCATGCACCGCTTCGGCCAGCCACTGCGCGCACTGCGGGTCGGTGCGCTGTGGGGTGAAGTCCGCCAATTGCTGCAGCAGGCGTTTTTGCAACTGGTCCAACTGCGGGCGGATTTGCTTCACCAGGTCCGGGCGCGGATCGTCAGGCGCCTTGCCCTGGAACTGCCAGTCGGAGAGGTGGGTGTACTGCACCAGTTTGTTCGCTTCAATCTGCGCGGAGAAAAACTGCTCGGCGGCGGCAGGGGCCAATTTGTAGCTCGGTGCCTGGGCGACGACGCTGGCGATCACTTCTTGTTCGCGCGTTTTGTCCTCTACGGGCTTGTGGCTGTCCCATTTGCTCAGGGCCACTTGGTCGGCGATTTCCAGGCGCTCGGCGATGCTGTTAAGCAGTGGGGCTAGGGTGGTGGGAGGTGCAGCGGATGCGTAGGCGCTGAAGAGCAGCAGGGCGGACACAAGGCAATGTTTCAACGGTGATCTCCTGGTGGGAGGGGGCTTGCCCTTTCCCACATTTTGGATTGGGTTTGCAGATCAAGAGCAGTGTCAATCTGGCGCTACCTTACGTTGTGCGTTTGCCTTGGGTGAATCCCGGGCAAAAAAAGACCTCCCGAAGGAGGTCTTTTTTGTCACGCCACGTTAAGCAGCGCTACTGGATCAGCAGCTGTAGTACAGCTCGTATTCCAGTGGGTGTACGAAGGTGCGAACCTTGATTTCTTCTTCGCTTTTCAGGCCGATGTAAGCGTCGATGAAGTCGTCGCTGAACACGCCGCCTTTGGTCAGGAACGCACGGCCTTTGTCCAGCTCTTCCAGGGCTTCTTTCAGGCTGCCGCACACTTGTGGGATCTCTTTGGCCTCTTCAGGCGGCAGGTCGTACAAGTTTTTGTCGGCGGCGTCGCCAGGGTGGATCTTGTTCTGGATACCGTCCAGGCCGGCCATTACCAAGGCAGCGAAGGCCAGGTACGGGTTGGCTGCCGGATCCGGGAAGCGAGCTTCGATACGGCGAGCGCGAGGGCTGGACACGTAAGGAATACGGATCGAGGCGGAACGGTTGCGAGCCGAGTAGGCCAGCATTACTGGCGCTTCGAAACCTGGGACCAGACGCTTGTAGGAGTTGGTCGACGGGTTGGTGAAGCCGTTCAGGGCCTTACCGTGCTTGATGATACCGCCGATGAAGTACAGGGCGGTGTCGGACAGGCCGGCATAACCTTCGCCAGCAAACGTGTTCTTGCCATCTTTGGCGATGGACAGGTGAACGTGCATACCCGAACCGTTATCGCCGTACAGCGGCTTAGGCATGAAGGTAGCGGTACGGCCGTAAGCAACGGCAGTGTTGTGTACGCAGTACTTCAGGGTCTGAACTTCGTCAGCCTTGGCCACCAGGGTGTTGAACTTCACACCGATTTCGTTCTGGCCGGCAGTGGCCACTTCGTGGTGGTGCACTTCGATGACCAGGCCCATGTCTTCCATGGCGTTGCACATGGAGGTACGGATTTCGTGGTCGTGGTCGAACGGCGGAACCGGGAAGTAGCCACCTTTGATGCCTGGACGGTGGCCATGGTTGCCGCCTTCCACGTCCTGGTCGGACATCCACGAACCTTGTTCGGAGTAGATCTTGAACATGGAGCCGGAGATGTCGGACTTGAACTTGACTTGGTCGAAGATGAAGAATTCTGGCTCCGGACCTACGAATACGGTGTCACCGATACCGGTGGACTTCAGGTATTCCTCGGCACGCTTGGCGATCGCACGTGGGTCGCGGTCGTAGCCTTGCATGGTCGACGGCTCGATCACGTCGCACACCAGGATCAGGGTGGCTTCTTCGGTGAACGGGTCCAGCACGGCAGTGCTGTCGTCCGGCATCAGGATCATGTCGGAGGCTTCGATGCCTTTCCAGCCGGCAATGGAGGAACCGTCGAACATTTTGCCTTCTTCGAAGAAAGCATCATCCAGCGCATCGCGAGCCGGCATGGTCACGTGGTGCTGAGTGCCTTTGGTGTCCGTGAAGCGCAGATCAATCCATTTAACGTCATGATCTTTGATGAGTTGAACCGACTTCGACATAGTGTCCTCCGGGTGGCTTCGGGCTGGGGTAGTGGAGTTAGCCCTTAGAATGTGGGTGATGCCGGCGCGGATAGTCCGCCATGGCAACCTGCCTCACAAGAGAGCAAATTGCATGCCAGTGCGCCAACATGGGTTTTTTGCTCCAAAAACGCCCCTATAAAGGTGCATTGCGACAAAAGCGCAAAAATAGCGCACCGCAATGTGGCGTAAACGCGTGTAAATGCACTGCTTTAGTGCGCATCGAGGTCTGTGCATATTAACTGGTTAAACCTTGAGCGATTTCCGCTATAATCCGCGCCCCCCTTTTTCAGCAGGCCCGGCGCGCGCTGTTTCCATGAAATTAATCGTTAAAGTCTTCCCCGAAATCACCATCAAGAGCCGACCGGTACGGACGCGTTTCATCCGTCAGTTGGCCAAGAACATCCGTGCCGTGCTCCGTGACCTGGACCCGGCTGTGGTGGTGAATGGCGTGTGGGACAACCTCGAGCTGGAAACCCGCATCACCGACGCCAAAGCCTTGAAGGACATGACCGAGCGCCTGAGCTGCATGCCGGGCATCGCGCATTTCCTGCAGGTGGATGAGTACCCGCTGGGCGACTTCGACGACATCACCGAGAAGTGCAAACAGCACTTCGGCAGTGAGATCGAGGGCAAGATTTTTTCGGTGCGCTGCAAGCGTGCCGGCAAGCACACGTTCAGCTCCATGGACGTCGAGAAATACGTCGGCAGCAAGTTGCGTCGCGAGTGCGGTGCCGCCGGAATTTCCTTGAAAGCGCCGCAAATTGAAGTGCGCATGGAAATTCGCGACCAACGGTTGTTTGTGATCCACAGCCAGCACAACAGCATCGGCGGCTACCCGCTGGGCGCCCTGGAACAGACCCTGGTGCTTATGTCCGGCGGTTTCGATTCCACGGTGGCGGCCTACCAGATCATGCGCCGCGGCCTGATGAGCCACTTCTGCTTCTTTAACCTGGGCGGGCGTGCACACGAATTGGGCGTGATGGAAGTCGCGCACTTTATCTGGAAGAAGTACGGCAGCTCCCAACGCGTGCTATTTGTGAGCGTACCGTTCGAGGAAGTGCTGGGCGAAATTCTCGGCAAAGTCGATAACAGTCATATGGGCGTGGTATTGAAGCGTATGATGTTGCGCGCTGCGTCCCGAATCGCCGATCAATTGCAGATTGACGCGTTGGTGACCGGTGAAGCGATCTCCCAGGTATCGAGCCAGACGCTGCCGAACCTGTCGCTGATTGATTGCGTCACCGAGAAGCTGGTCTTGCGCCCGCTGATCGCCAGCCACAAACAGGACATCATCGACCTGGCAGAAGAAATCGGCACCGCCGACTTTGCCAAGCATATGCCTGAGTACTGCGGGGTCATTTCGGTGAACCCCAAGACCCACGCCAAGCGCAACCGCGTGGAATATGAAGAACAACAGTTTGATATGGCGATTCTGGAGCGTGCGCTCGAGAACGCCAAACTGGTCCCGATCGATCGCGTAATCGACGAATTGGGCCAGGATGTGCAGATCGAAGAAGTCAGCGAAGCCCTGGCCGGCCAGATCGTCGTCGACATCCGTCACCCGGATGCCGCCGAAGATGAGCCGCTGGAAATCACTGGCATCGACGTGCAAACGCTGCCGTTCTACGCACTGAACGCGCGTTTCAAGGAACTGGATAACAGCCGTCAGTACCTGCTGTATTGCGACAAAGGCGTGATGAGTCGCCTGCATGCCCACCATTTGCTCAGTGAGGGGTATGCCAATGTGCGCGTTTATCGACCGAGCTAAGAGCCCGGGGCTGTTTGCCTGTGGCCTGCGTCACCGGCCCCCCGACTCTGCCGTCAAGCTGTAACGGCAAGGCCTGACTCTACTGTTAATCGCTGCCACGACCTGTCAGCACACCGAATCCTCTGATCGAGATACACAAGTGATCGAAAATCTACGTAACATCGCCATCATTGCTCACGTTGACCACGGTAAAACCACCCTGGTAGACAAACTCCTGCGTCAATCCGGCACCCTGGAGCGCAACGAGCTCAACGACGAGCGCGTGATGGACTCCAACGACCAGGAAAAAGAGCGCGGTATTACCATCCTGGCTAAAAACACCGCTATCAACTGGAACGGCTACCACATCAACATCGTGGACACCCCGGGCCACGCCGACTTCGGCGGCGAAGTTGAACGCGTAATGTCGATGGTTGACTCCGTTCTGCTGCTGGTTGACGCTCAAGACGGCCCTATGCCGCAAACCCGTTTCGTGACCAAGAAGGCTTTCGAAGCCGGCCTGCGTCCGATCGTGTGCATCAACAAGGTTGACCGTCCAGGCGCGCGTCCGGACTGGGTTCTGGACCAGATCTTCGACCTGTTCGACAACCTCGGTGCTACCGAAGAACAGCTGGACTTCAAAGTCGTCTACGCCTCGGCCCTGAACGGCATTGCCGGTCTGGAACACACCGACATGGCTGAAGACATGACCCCGCTGTACCAGTCGATCGTCGACAACGTACCGGCTCCTAAAGTTGACCGTGACGGCCCGTTCCAGATGCAAATCTCGGCACTGGACTACAACAGCTTCCTGGGTGTTATCGGCGTTGGCCGTATCGCTCGTGGTAGCGTCAAGCCGAACACCCCGGTTGTTGCTATCGGCGCCGACGGCAAGAAGCGTAACGGTCGTATCCTGAAGCTGATGGGTCACCACGGCCTGCACCGCATCGACGTTGAAGAAGCTTTCGCCGGCGACATCGTGTGCGTGAGCGGTATGGACTCGCTGTTCATCTCCGACACCCTGTGCCAGCCAGACAACGTTGAGGCCATGAAGCCTCTGACCGTTGACGAGCCAACCGTTTCCATGACCTTCCAGGTAAACGACTCGCCTTTCTGCGGTAAAGAAGGCAAGTTCGTGACTTCCCGTAACATCAAGGAACGTCTGGACAAAGAGCTGCTGTACAACGTTGCACTGCGCGTTGAAGAAGGCGACTCGGCTGACAAGTTCAAGGTTTCCGGCCGTGGTGAGCTGCACCTCTCGGTACTGATCGAAACCATGCGTCGCGAAGGCTTCGAAATGGGCGTTGGTCGTCCGGAAGTGATCATCCGTCAGGTTGACGGCGTGAAGCAGGAACCGTTCGAAAACGTCACCATCGACACCCCTGAAGAATCCCAGGGCAAGGTCATGGAAGAGATGGGCCTGCGTAAGGGCGACCTGACCAACATGGTGCCGGATGGCAAAGGCCGTGTGCGTCTGGAATACAACATCCCTGCTCGTGGTCTGATCGGTTTCCGTAACCAGTTCCTGACCCTGACCAACGGTGCTGGCATCCTGACCTCGATCTTCGATCGCTACGACACCATGAAGTCCGGCGACATGTCCGGCCGTCAGAACGGTGTTCTGGTATCGGTAGAAACCGGCAAGGCACTGACCTACTCCCTGGAAACCCTCCAGGCGCGTGGCAAGCTGTTCGTTGAACACGGTCAAGAGATCTACAACGGTCAGATCGTTGGTCTGAACAGCCGTGACAACGACATGGGCGTCAACCCAACCAAAGGCAAGAAGCTCGACAACATGCGTGCTTCGGGCAAAGACGAAACCATCGCTCTGGTACCACCTGTTCGCTTCACCCTGGAACAGGCCCTGGAATTCATCCAGGACGACGAGCTGTGCGAAGTTACGCCTAAGTCGATCCGCCTGCGTAAGAAGATCCTGGACGAAGGCGAGCGTACCCGCGCTGCCAAGAAAGCCAAGAACTGAGTTAACTCAGGCTGAATGAAAAACGCCCCCGGTCGAAAGGCCGGGGGCGTTTTTTTGTGCCTGCAGATTAAGTGGTGACGGTGCTGGCCTCATCGGGAGCAAGTCGAATCGTCGCACCGCCCCTCCCACATTTGACTGTGTTCACGCTTCAAAATGTGGGAGGGGGCTTGCTCCCGATAGGGCCAGTTATAGCCCCACAAAATTTGGATCAAAACTTATCAAGCGTCTTGAACTTGGTCTCGCGCACCACTTCCTTCGGCTTATACGCGCAATACCCCGGCCGCGGCCCGATTTTCGGGTGGTTGCGGCAGGTATCCGGGCGCTTGTCATAAATAGTGCAGAAGCGGGTCTTACGATCCAGGTACAGGCAGTCGTTGTTGCTCATGCGCTGCAGGGTAAAGATCTCGGATTTGTTGTTGTAGCGCTCGACGATGCCTTCCTTCTGCAACCGCTTGGCGATGTTCTTCGGCGGGTCGCCACGCTCGAACTCATCGACGATGCCAATGCGGATCAGGTCCTTGATCTTCACCTCGACCGGCAGCGTGCAGCAGCTGGACACGCAGCCGCCGCACATGTGGGCGGAATATTTCTGCCAGGTCTCTAGACGGTCGAGTTCCGCGGCGGCGATCAGTTGAGGCTTCATCAGGGTTCCAAGGTGGGGCTGTATCCGGGCGCGCGATCATACCGGGATTGGTGGTTTTTTGAACAATATTTTCAGAATTTCCGCTTGAACGGTGCATGTGGGAAAAGCAGGCACGGCCAATGCATCAAAACCACTTAAAAGTTCATGCGTCGAAAATGCGTTAAAAAACTGCCGAACCAGAGCGGTCACCGTCTGTCAGACCGTCTAGGCTCTAGCAACTCCTTCTATCTCGCCCGAGGTCGCAATTGATGTCTCAGGAACCACTTGCACGAGAAGCAGAGGTAGCCGCATTTCGCGATGCCGTCTTGACCAAACTCACCTACGCGGTGGGCAAGGACCCGGATCACGCCTTTGACCATGACTGGTTTGAAGCCATTGCCCTGGCCGCCCGCGACCAGATGGTCGATCACTGGATGGACCACACGCGGCGTATTTACCGCAAAGGCCAGAAGCGGGTGTATTACCTCTCCCTGGAATTCCTCATCGGCCGTTTGCTCTACGACAGCCTGAGCAACCTCGGCGTGCTGGAAATTGCCCGCGAGGCCTTGTCCGAGTTGGGCGTGGACCTCGAGCGCATCCGCCTGCTGGAGCCCGACGCGGCGCTCGGCAACGGTGGCCTCGGCCGCCTGGCGGCGTGCTTCATGGAAAGCATGTCGACCCTGGGCATCGCCGGCCACGGGTATGGCATTCGTTATGAGCACGGCCTGTTCCGTCAGGCGATTGTCGATGGCTGGCAACAGGAGCAAACCGAACGCTGGCTGGATTTCGGCAACCCGTGGGAGTTCGAACGCGCTGAAGTGATCTACCCGATCGGCTTTGGCGGCAGCGTCGAAACCCTGCCGGATGCCTCCGGCAAGCTGATCCAGGTGTGGACGCCAAATGAAACCGTGCGCGCCGTCGCCTATGACACCCCGGTGGTCGGCTGGCGCGGTGCCAGCGTCAACACCCTGCGCCTTTGGCGTGCACGCGCCGTCGAGGACCTGCACCTGGAGCGCTTCAACGCCGGTGACCACTTGGGCGCCGTGGCTGAAGTGGCTCGCGCCGAAAGCATCTCCCGAGTGCTTTACCCGGCCGACAGCACCGAAGCGGGGCAGGAACTGCGCCTGCGCCAGGAATACTTCTTCGTCTCCGCCTCGCTGCAAGACCTGCTGCGCCGCCACAAAAACATGCACGGCTCGGTATTGAGCCTGGGCGAGCACGCAGCGATCCAGCTCAACGACACCCACCCGTCGATTGCCGTGGCCGAGTTGATGCGCCAATTGGTCGATCTGCACGACATCCCATGGGAAGCAGCGTGGGACGTCACCGTCGAAACCCTTTCCTACACCAACCACACCCTGCTGCCCGAGGCGTTGGAAACCTGGCCTGTAGGCCTGATGGAACGCATGCTGCCGCGGCACATGCAGATCATCTACCTGATCAATGCCCAGCACATCGACTCGCTGCGCGCCAAGGGCATCCACGACTTCGACGTGCTGCGCGCCGTGTCGCTGATCGAAGAAGACAACGGCCGTCGCGTGCGCATGGGTAACCTGGCGTTCCTCGGTTCCCATAGCGTCAACGGCGTGTCCGGCCTGCACACCCAACTGATGCGCAGCACCGTGTTCTCCGAACTGCACAAGCTCTACCCGGAGCGCATCAACAACAAAACCAACGGCATCACCTTCCGCCGCTGGCTGTACCAGGCCAATCCCAAGCTCACCGAGATGCTGGTGGACGCCCTGGGGCCGGACATTCTCGACACCATGGAAACCCGCCTTACGGAGCTGGAAACCTTCGCCGAGAAACAGACCTTCCGCAAAGCCTTCGCCGACCAGCGCCTGCACAGCAAGCGGGCACTGGCCGAGATCATCCATGAGCGCCTGGGCATTTCGGTGAACCCGGCGGCGATGTTCGACGTGCAGGTCAAACGGATTCACGAATACAAACGCCAACTGCTCAACCTGCTGCACACCGTGGCGCTGTACCAGGCGATCCGTGCCGAGCCGGGCACCGACTGGGTGCCACGCGTGAAGATTTTCTCCGGCAAGGCCGCGGCCAGCTATCACCAGGCCAAGCTGATCATCAAGCTGACCAACGACATCGCCCGCACCGTCAACAACGACCCGACCGTGCGCGGTTTGCTCAAGGTGGTGTTCCTGCCCAACTACAACGTGAGCCTGGCCGAAAGCATCATCCCGGCGGCTGACTTGTCGGAGCAGATCTCCACTGCCGGCTTTGAGGCCTCGGGCACCAGCAACATGAAGTTCGGCCTCAACGGCGCGCTGACCATCGGCACCATGGACGGCGCCAACGTAGAGATGCACGAGCGCGTTGGCGCCGAACACATGTTTATCTTTGGCCTCAGCGCGCAGCAGGTGGAAGCCCGCAAGCACGCCGGGGAGTTCAACGCCGGGCCGGATATCGCCGCCTCCCATCGCCTCAACGATGTGCTGCAAGCGATCCGTGGCGGGGTGTTCTCGCCGGATGACCCAGGCCGCTATGTGGGCCTGATCGACGGCCTGATCGACTACGACCGCTTCCTGGTGTGCGCCGACTTCGATTCCTACTGGGATGCCCAGGCACGGGTCGAAGCGCATTGGCATGACTCCAAGGCATGGTGGCGCTCGGCGGTGCTGAATACCGCGCGGATGGGGTGGTTCAGCTCGGACCGCACAATCCGCGAGTACGCGACCGAAATCTGGAAAGCCCTCGATTAAACACCGTTGTTCCAAATGTGGGAGGGGGCTTGCCCCCGATAGCGGAGTACCAGTTTGCAGATATGTAGACTGGTGCACTGCCATCGGGGGCAAGCCCCCTCCCACATTGGCCTCGCGTCGATATACTAGGCCCCGGTTTGCCCGCCTCGGGCTGGACAGGGATATCGACCATGCAATGGATTTTCACGCTGATTGGCCTGGTGCTCGGCTGGACGCTCGATGAGTCGTTCTACGATGCCGGCATCGGTGCGCTGCTGGGCCTGGGCATTGGCCAGGCGATTCGCCTGTCCAAGCTGGCGACTCAGGCAGACCAGCAGGCGCGTCAGTTGGAAACCACGCAAAAGGCGTTGATCGCGTTAGGTGATCGCCTGCGGCAGCTGGAAGTGCCCGCGCCGCCGAGCAATGCCATCGTCGAAACCCCTGAGCCCACACCCGTTGCCAAAGCGCCCGAGCTTGTCTGGGAGTTGCCTGTCGAACTCGCCCCTGTCGCAATGGTTGCCGAACCCAGCCAGCCGCTGCCGGCTGCCGTGTGGGCGCCCGCTCCAACCCCTCAACCGAAAGAACCCGCCATCCCCCGTGGCCCCAACCTGATCGAACGCGCCATCAGCGGCGCGCGCAATTGGCTGTTCGGCGGCAACACCGTGCTGCGGGTCGGCGTGGTGCTGTTGTTCCTCGGCCTGGCGTTCCTGTTGCGCTACGCCACCGAAGGGATGGTGGTGCCGATTGAATTGCGTTACGCCGGCGTTGCGGCGGCGGCCCTTGGTCTGCTCGGCCTGGGCTGGTGGCTGCGGTTGCGCAACAGCAACTACGGCCTGATGCTGCAAGGCACCGGGATCGCGGTGTTGTACCTCACGGTGTTTGCCGCGATGCGCCTGCACCCGTTGATCGACCCCGGCGCGGCGCTCGGCCTGCTGGTGGCGGTCACGCTGTTTTCGGCGATCCTGGCGATTACCCAGGATGCTTTGGGGTTGGCCTGTGCTGCCGCGCTCGGTGGTTTTGCCGCGCCGATCCTCACGTCCACCGGCGCCGGCAACCATGTGGCGCTGTTCAGCTACTTTGCCTTGCTCAATGCAGGGATTCTCGCCATCGCCTGGTTCAAGGCCTGGCGCCTGCTCAACCTGATCGGTTTTGTCGGCACCTTCGGCATCGGTTTTGCCTGGGGCATGCGCTCGTACACGCCGGAACTGTTGTGGAGCACCGAGCCGTTCCTGATTCTGTTTTTCCTGATGTACCTGGCCATCGGCCTGTTGTTCGCCCGGCGCAAACTGCTGGAAATGGGCGACGCGCCCGAGGGCCGTGCCGCGCTGCTGCGCTGGTCGGCATCCAAGGGTGATTATGTCGACGGCAGCATGCTGTTCGGCCCGCCGCTGGTGGGCTTTGGCTTGCAGTTCGCGCTGGTGCAGCACCTGGAATTTGCCGCCGCGTTCAGCGCCTTGGGCCTGGGGATTATCTACATGGGCCTGGCCCGCGTCCTCAGTGGCGGGCGTGCTTTGCTGCTGGCGGAAACCTGCCTGGCGCTGGGGGTGATCTTTGCCAGCCTGGCGATTCCGTTGGGCCTGGATGCACGCTGGACTGCCGCCGCCTGGGCGGTGGAGGGCGCGGGAATCTTCTGGCTCGGCCTGCGTCAGCAGCGTCCGTTGGCGCGGGCGTTTGGCCTGTTATTGCAGCTGGGTTCGGCGCTGGCGTTTCTCAGCGAATTGCGCGTCGGCGAACTCACGTTGCTCGAGGGCGCGCCGTTGGGCGCGTTGTTGCTCGGTGCGGCGTTGTTGTTCAGCTTCGACCAGTTGCGCAAGGCGTCCGCCGAGCAGGCATTGGATTGGGAGCGCAAAGGCCTGCCCGTGCTGGCGAGCCTGGGCCTGAGCTGTTTGTACCTGCTGGCGCCGCTGCTGTTGCTGACCCAGGGCACGGCCATCAGTTGGGCGATCGCCGGTCTGGTAACACTGTTTGTTGGCCTGCGCATCGGCTCGCGGACCTTCCTGTTTACTGCCTTCGCCGTGCAACTGCTGGGCGGCGCGTTGTTCCTGTTGCGCTTGCAGGGCGGTGACGGCGCGGCGGTGTTCAATGCCGGTTGGACTGGGTTGCTGACCGCTTCGCTGATCGGCCTGGCGCTGGTCGGCGGCATGCTGCTGGCGGCACGCGACGATATGGTGCGCGGCGATGTGCGCCTGCTGCGCGGGTTGTCGGTGGTCTTGCTGGCCGGGCTGGTGCTGATCAACCTCGCGGTGCTGTTCGTACTGCCGTGGGAAAGCGCGAGCGGCGTGTGGGCGGCCAGTGGGTTGTTGATCATCTGGCTGAGCCTGTACCTGCAACAGCGCGTCAGCTTTGTGTTCGGGTTGCTGCTGCAAGTGGTCGGCGGCGCCTCGTTCCTGGTGGCGGTGCCGGAGCTGCTGGGTCCGTTGAACGCCGAGGGTTTGCGCCCGCTGGCCCACAGCGGGTTCTGGACGCCGATGGTATTGGGCCTGGCCGCGCTGGTCGGCGCCTGGCGCTTGCAGCGTGAACCCCATGCGCCGGTGTTTGCCGTGTTGAAACTGCAGCGCCTGTCCGACGTACTGTTGGTGTGGGGCGCAGGCTGGTGGACGTTGGCCTTGGCGGGTGAAGTGTTGCGCTTTATCCCCAAAGAGTTGCTGGGCGAATGCCTGCTGGGCCTCACGGCGGTAAGCGTGGCGATGTGGGCGCTGGGCGCGGTTCGACTGCGCTGGGCCTCGCTGGGTGCGCTGTGCACCCTGCTGATGCCGGCGGTGGGCGTGGCGTTGCTAGTGTCTGCCAGCGCCTACTACCACCCGGCTGCGCACTTCGGCTGGTTGGCCTGGCTGGCGGTGTTTATCGTGCATTTCTTCTCGCTGCGACGTTTGGCGGCCGTGGTTCCGGGCAGGGCACTGAGCATCGCCCATGTGCTCGGTTGCTGGATGCTGATCGGCATTCTCGCACTGGAGCTACGTTACGGCCTGCTGCGGCTGTCGGCCGAATACAACGCCTGGCGCTGGCTGGGCTGGGCGATTCTGCCAAGCCTGTACCTGGTGCTGGCCGCTGCGCCGCGCACCTGGCCGTGGCCGGTGTCGGCGTATCCACGGGAATATCGCGTGTGGGCTGCGCTGCCGTTGGCGGTGCTGATGCTCGGGTGGTTCTGGCTGGCAACTATATTCAGCGACGGCACGGCCAAGCCGTTGCCCTATGTGCCGCTGGTTAACCCGCTGGACCTGGGCCTGCTGTTTGCGCTGCTGGGTGTGTACCTGCTGTCGCGCAGTGTGGCGCCGCAACGCGGGCCGCGTGCGGAGCTGCTCGCCCAGGGCGTCGCAGGCATTTCGTTGTTCGCGTTTTTTACCGCGCTGGTGATGCGCACTGCCCACCATTGGGGCGGCGTGCCGTTCCAGCTGGATGCGTTGCTTGAATCGATGCTGGTGCAGGCCGGCCTGTCGATTGTGTGGACCCTCATCGCGTTGGGCCTGATGATCGGCGGCCACCTGCGCCATCGTCGCGAAGTGTGGCTGATCGGTGCGGCGTTGATTGCGGTGGTGGTGGCCAAGCTGTTCTTTGTCGAGCTGAGCAACCGTGGCGGCCTGGCGCGGATCGTGTCGTTTATCGGCGTAGGCGGGCTGTTGCTGGTGGTGGGTTACTTTGCCCCGCTGCCGCCCAAGCGCGCCGAACCTGTGGTGGAAACTGAAGGAGCATCCTCTTGATCGGTAAGTTGAGCGTGGTTGTGCTGGGCCTGTGTGCGACGGGTGCGGTGTGGGCCCAGGAAGCGCCTGGCGACTTCACTTCCCAGGTGCCGCTGGCGGTGAGTGGCAGCGGGCCGTGGTATCGGCTGGAGTTGCCCTTGGCCGTGCAGTTGAGCGCGCGCCAGGCTGACCTCAGCGACGTGCGTGTATTCAACGCTGCCGGCGAGCCGCAGGCCTATGCGCTGTCGCGTCAGACGGCCCAGCGCACCGAAAGCCGCAACGTCACCGAGGTCAAGTGGTTCCCGCTGTATGCCGCCGACACCCAGCAAAGCCTGCCCGGTGTGGTGATGAAAGCCACCACCGAAGGCACCCTGGTGGAAATCAAACCGGCCACTGCGCCCAAGCCCGGCAAGCAAGTGCTGCGTGGCTGGGTGCTGGACGCCAGTGCGATCAAGGCGCCGTTGCAGCAACTGAGCCTCGACTGGAGCCACGAGCAGGAGGGCTTCCAGCGTTTCAGCATCGAAGCCAGCGATGACTTGCAGCACTGGCAATCCTGGGGCGATGGGCAAGTGGCGCGCCTGTCGTTTGCCGATGAGCGGGTGGAGCAACATGACGTCAGCCTGCCCGGGCGCTCGGCGCGCTACCTGCGTCTGGTGTGGCAAGGGCAGGCGGCGCCGTTGCTGACCTCGGCCAAACTGGCCAGCGCATCCAGCAGCAGCCTGCCGATGCCGCTGGTGTGGTCGCAGCCGCTGGCCGGTACGCGGCTCAAGGCGGGGGAGTACAGCTGGCAGTTGCCTGCGGGGCTGAATCTTGAGCGGCTGCGGGTTGAGCTGAAACAGCCGAACACGCTGGCGCCGGTGACGTTATCCGGGCGCCGGGACAGCAAGCAGGCCTGGCAGCCATTGAGCAATGGTTTGCTGTATCGCCTGAGCCAGAACGGCCAGGACGTAGTGCAGGATGAGTTGCAGCTGCCAGGGCAGGTCGTCACTGAACTCAAGTTGCAGGTGGACGAGCGGGGCGGTGGCCTGGGCGTTGACGCGCCGGCCCTGCGCTTTGCGGTGCGCGCCACGCAGTTGGTGTTCCTGGCGCGCGGTGAACCGCCGTTTACCCTGGCGTTGGGCAATGCCACCGTGAAGGCGGCGAACCTGCCGCTGGCGACCTTGATCCCCGGCTACAGCGCCGAGCGTCTTAACAGTGTCGGCCAGGCCAAGGTCGTGGGCGAGGTGGCGGCCAAGGCGCCTGTCGCCGTGGTGGCATCGGAGGCAGGTGCCGACTGGAAGAAACTCGGTCTATGGGCCGTGCTCCTGCTGGGTGTGGCGGCGCTGGGGGCCATGGCCTACAGTCTGTTGCGCAAACCGCAGGGCAAACCGTGAACTCTATTGGCGTTAAATCCTCTGATTAGAGGAAATCAGCCCCGACTCGCGCTAAACTGCGCGGGTTTTTAGCCCCCCATTCTCCGGAGCCTTCCATGTCCCGCGTTACCTTGAGTCGCTATTTGATTGAGCAGACCCGCAGCAACAACACGCCTGCCGATCTGCGCTTCCTTATCGAAGTGGTGGCGCGTGCCTGCAAGGAAATCAGCCACGCCGTGTCCAAAGGCGCGCTGGGTGGTGTCCTGGGCAGCATGGGCACAGAAAACGTGCAGGGCGAAGTGCAGAAGAAACTCGACGTGATCTCCAACGAGATCCTGCTCGAAGCCAACGAATGGGGCGGCCACTTGGCCGGCATGGCGTCCGAAGAAATGGACAATGCCTACCAGATCCCGGGCAAATACCCGAAAGGCGCCTACCTGCTGGTGTTCGACCCACTGGACGGCTCGTCCAACATCGACATCAACGCCCCGGTCGGCACCATCTTCTCGGTACTGCGTTGCCCGAACGAATACCTGAGCCAGAACGAAGCGCTGAACGAAAAGGCCTTCCTGCAGCCAGGTACCGAGCAGGTCGCTGCCGGTTACGCGATCTACGGCCCGCAGACCATGCTGGTGCTGACCCTGGGCGATGGCGTCAAAGGCTTCACCCTGGACCGCGAAATGGGCAGCTTCGTGCTCACCCACGAAGACATCACCATTCCTGCGTCGACCCAGGAATTTGCGATCAACATGTCCAACCAGCGTCACTGGGAAGAGCCGGTGACCCGCTACGTGGGCGAACTGATGGCCGGTGAAGAAGGCCCGTTGAAGAAGAACTTCAACATGCGCTGGGTGGCTGCGATGGTTGCCGACGTGCACCGCATCCTGACCCGTGGTGGCCTGTTCATGTACCCACGCGACAGCCGCGAGCCGTCCAAGCCGGGCAAGCTGCGCTTGATGTACGAAGCCAACCCGATGTCGTTCCTGGTTGAGCAGGCGGGCGGCGCGTCCACCGACGGCCACCAGCGCATCCTCGACATTCAGCCGGAAGGCCTGCACCAGCGTGTGGCTGTGTTCCTGGGCTCGAAGGAAGAAGTTGAGCGCGTAACGGCCTACCACAAGAAGTGACCCGTTGCGATAAGTGACCGGCGTTGTTGTGAGCCGGTTCACCCTTAAAGAAGCCCCGAAACGTTTCAGCGTTTTCGGGGCTTTTTTGTTTTTGTTCGTCGGGAACCAGACACCTCTTTTCCCTTCTAAGCTTCTGGCAGATACCCATGCTGCGTTGTCCCTCCAGGAGTTTTTCCATGTCGTTACGCCGTCTCGCTTTGCTGGCTTTTTGCGTGCTGTTGGCCGCTTGCAGCAAGGTCAACCAAGAAAACTACGCGAAGCTTTCGGCTGGCATGGCCAAGGCCGAGGTGGAATCGTTGCTGGGTAACCCGACCGATTGTTCCGGCGCGCTGGGTATGTCCAGCTGCACCTGGGGCGATAAAAACAGCTTTATCAGCGTTCAATATGCCGGTGACAAGGTTCTGATGTTTTCCGGGCAAGGCCTGAAGTAAACCGGGGCGAGAGCCTGCGGGAGAAGAAGAATGATGCGTTTTGTTTTGTTTCTTTGTGCCAGCCTGTTATTGGCGGGCTGTGCCAGCCATTCTGGCGATGATCTACAACCCAAGACCGCGAGCAACGTCAACCTCAAGCGTTACCAGGGCACCTGGTATGAGTTGGCCCGATTGCCGATGTATTTCCAGCGCAACTGCGCGCAGTCCGAAGCCCGTTACACCTTGTTGCCCGACGGCGACATGTCGGTGTTCAACCGCTGCCTGACCACCGAATGGAAGTGGGAAGAAGCCAAGGGCACGGCCACGCCGCAAGTGCCGGGCAAGACCGACAAGCTCTGGGTCGAATTCAATAACTGGTTCACGGCGCTGCTGCCAGGCGTTGCCAAGGGCGATTACTGGGTGCTGTACGTCAGCGATGATTACAAGACCGCGATCGTCGGCAGCCCGAGCCGGCGTTATATGTGGATTTTGTCGCGAACACCGACGGTGAGCGCCGACACCCGCGAAGACCTGCTGAGCAGGGCGCGGCAGCAGGGGTATGACACCACGCGGTTGATCTTCCGCACGTCAGACAAGCAGATGGCGAAGACTTCGCAGTAACCCTGGAGCACCACTGTTAGAAATGTGGGAGGGGGGGCTTGCCCCCTCCCACATTTTTTAACCGAGTAGATCCCTCAAGACCTGCGTAAACGCCCGGCCGCTGTCTTCTTCTCCGGCATGCTGCCCATCCCGCACCACCCATTTCCCGTTCACCAACACATCGCGCACTTGCCGATCGCCCCCGGCAAACAGCCAGCGATTGAGAATCCCATCCTCGGTTGCAGTCGCCAGGTACGGATCGTTGCCATCCAACACAATCCAATCCGCCCGCTTGCCCACTTCCAATCGACCAATCTTCTGGCCCAACGCCTGCGCGCCGCCGTCCAGCGCGGCATCGAACAACGTGCGCCCGACCATCGGCTGATCGCTGCGATACAGGCGATTGCGCCGCTGGTCGCGCAGGCGCTGGCCGTATTCCAGCCAGCGCAACTCCTCCACCACGCTCAGCGACACATGGCTGTCGGAACCGATACCCATGCGCCCACCTTGGGCGAGGAAATCCACCGCCGGGAAAATCCCGTCGCCCAGGTTGGCCTCGGTGGTCAGGCACAAACCGGCAATCGCACGGCTCCTGGCCATGCGCGTGACCTCGTCGGCATCCGCATGAGTGGCGTGCACCAGGCACCAGCGCTCATCCACTTCAACATTGTCATACAGCCATTGCAGGGGGCGCTTGCCGCTCCAGGCCAGGCAATCGTCGACTTCTTTTTGCTGCTCGGCGATATGGATGTGCACCGGGCAAGCCTTGTCACTGGCGGCCAGTACATCCGTGATCTGCTGCGGCGTGACGGCGCGCAGGGAGTGAAAACACAGGCCCAACTGCTGCGCCGGTTGCGCCGCGAGGATCGGTTGCAAGCGCGCTTGCAGGTCCAGGTAATTTTCCGTGCTGTTGATAAACCGCCGCTGGCCCTCATTGGGTGCCTGGCCGCCGAACCCTGCGTGGGTGTAGAGCACCGGCAGCAAGGTCAGGCCAATCCCGCTGCTGGCCGCCGCCTGGCTGATCTGGCGCGACAGCTCCGTACGGTCGGCGTAAGGCTGGCCGTTCGCGTCGTGGTGCACGTAGTGAAATTCGGCCACCGACGTGTAGCCGGCCTTGAGCATTTCGATATACAGCTGGCGCGCGATGACCTGCAATTGGTCCGGGCTGATCTTGCCGACCATGCGGTACATCAGGTCGCGCCAGGTCCAGAAACTGTCATTCGGGTTGCCGGCCACTTCGGCCAAGCCCGCCATCGCGCGCTGGAACGCATGGGAGTGCAGGTTCGGCATGCCCGCCAAAACCGGGCCTCTCAGCCGTTCGGCGCCATCTGCACTGGCATTCGGCTCAACGTGGGTCAGCAGCCCATCGGCGCTGACTTCAAAGCGTACATCGTTGGCCCATCCATTAGGCAGCAGTGCGCGTTCGGCAAAGAAAGCGGACATGATCAGAACACCCCGGTCGTGTGTTTATTTGTATATACATATACAGACGTTTGCCTGCTCGGTAAACTCCGGCAATCTATGCATCTTTTCCCCCTGCAAGGATTCCCTGTGCCGACTCCGCCTGCCAAGTCTTCGCTGGCTGCCCACATGGACGAAAGTCCGGCGCCCTTGTATGCCCGCGTCAAACAGATGATCAGCCAGCAGATCCTCAACGGCAACTGGCCGCCCCATTACCGCGTGCCGTCGGAGAGCGAACTGGTCAGCCAGCTGGGCTTCAGCCGCATGACCATCAACCGCGCCCTGCGCGAGCTCACCGCCGAAGGATTGCTGGTGCGCATGCAGGGCGTCGGCACTTTCGTCGCCGAGCCCAAGAGCCAGTCGGCGCTGTTTGAAGTGCACAACATTGCCGATGAGATTGCCTCGCGCGGCCACCGGCACACCTGCCAGGTGATCCACCTGGGCGAAGAGGCCGCCGGCTCCGAACGTGCCGTGGCCCTGGAAATGCGCGAAGGCGGGCGGGTGTTCCACTCGCTGATCGTGCATTTTGAAAACGACATTCCTGTGCAAATCGAAGACCGCTTCGTCAATGCGCTGGTCGCGCCGGAATACCTGCAACAGGATTTCACCCAGCAAACCCCGTATGCCTACCTCAACCAGGTCGCGCCGCTGACCGAAGGCGAGCACGTGGTTGAAGCGATTCTCGCCGACGCCGCCGAGTGCAAGCTGTTGCAGATCGAACCCAACGAGCCGTGCCTGTTGATTCGCCGACGCACCTGGTCGGGCCGCCAGCCGGTGACCGCCGCGCGTTTGATCCACCCCGGTTCCCGTCATAGCCTGGAAGGACGTTTCAGCAAATGAGTGCAGTGACAGTCTGGCGCGCCGCCGATTACGTGCGCATGCCGTGGAAAAATGGCAGCGGCAGCACTGAAGAAATCAGCCGTGATGCGGGCGACGGCCTGGACGGTTTTGGCTGGCGCCTGTCGATTGCCGACATCGCCGAATCGGGCGGTTTTTCCACCTTCGCCGGCTACCAGCGCGTGATCACCGTGATCAAAGGCGCGGGCATGGTGTTGACCGTGGATGGCGAAGAGCAGCGCGGCCTGTTGCCGCTGCAGCCGTTCGCATTCAAGGGTGACAGCCAGGTGTCGTGCCGCTTGATCACCGGGCCGATCCGCGACTTCAACCTGATCTACTCGCCGCAGCGTTACCACGCGCGGTTGCAGTGGGTGGATGGCGAGCAGCGGTTTTTCAGCTCGGCGCAGACGGTGCTGGTGTTCAGCGTGGCGGATGAGGTGAAGGTGCTGGGCGAGAAGCTTGGGCATCATGATTGCCTGCAGGTGGACGGTAACACTGGGCTTTTGGATCTCTCGGTATCCGGCCGCTGCTGCTTGATCGAACTGACCGCACGCGGTTAAAAAATGTGGGAGGGGGCTTGCCCCCGATGACGGTATGTCAGTGGCAAATGTGCTAGCTGACACACTGCTATCGGGGGCAAGCCCCCTCCCACATTGCTCTCCACTGTTCATAAAATCTGTTTCCAGTCTGCGCACCAATTTGTTACCGAATGCCCCAGCGTGGCGCAAAGCCAGGCTGTCGTGACAAACAGCTCTCGCTCCAAAACATCCCCAGAAGAAATTTCATCAAGCCTCGAAGCCTTAATTTCCAAGGCCTGGGCGCGCCTTCGAAAAAAATCTCAATACATGTCCAGCAAAGTTGGCCGCTTGATTGCATATGCTTGTACATACAAGTAAAGATGTGTGCGTAAGACTCTGCTTCGCATGCTTCGCACCATCCATGTTCGCGCATCGATCGCCGAGGAGTCCTAGCTGTGACCAAGCCTACCAAGTACCGTGACGTCGAAATCCGTGCTGCCCACGGTAACAAGCTCACCGCCAAAAGCTGGCTGACTGAAGCGCCGCTGCGCATGCTGATGAACAACCTCGACCCGCAAGTGGCCGAGAACCCGAAAGAATTGGTGGTGTACGGCGGTATCGGCCGTGCCGCGCGCAACTGGGAGTGCTACGACCAGATCGTCGAAAGCCTCACCAACCTGAACGACGACGAGACCCTGCTGGTGCAATCCGGCAAGCCGGTCGGCGTGTTCAAGACCCACAGCAATGCCCCGCGCGTGCTGATTGCCAACTCCAACCTGGTGCCGCACTGGGCCAGTTGGGAACACTTCAACGAACTGGATGCCAAGGGCCTGGCCATGTACGGCCAGATGACCGCCGGCAGCTGGATTTACATCGGCAGCCAGGGCATCGTCCAGGGTACTTACGAGACGTTTGTTGAAGCCGGTCGCCAGCATTACGATTCGAACCTCAAAGGCCGCTGGGTCCTCACCGCCGGCCTCGGCGGCATGGGCGGCGCACAGCCTTTGGCCGCCACTCTGGCCGGCGCGTGCTCGCTGAATATCGAGTGCCAGCAGGTCAGCATCGACTTCCGCCTGGCCAGCCGTTATGTCGACGAGCAAGCCACCGACCTCGACGACGCCCTGGCCCGTATCACCAAGTACACCCAGGACGGCAAGGCCATCTCCATCGCCCTGCTGGGTAACGCGGCCGAAATCCTGCCGGAACTGGTCAAGCGCGGCGTGCGCCCGGACATGGTCACCGACCAGACCAGCGCCCACGACCCACTCAACGGCTACCTGCCGGCCGGCTGGACCTGGGACGAATACCGCGCCCGCGCCAAGACCGAGCCGGCTGCCGTGATCAAGGCCGCCAAGCAGTCGATGGCCGTGCACGTCAAAGCCATGCTGGACTTCCAGAAGCAAGGCATCCCGACCTTCGACTACGGCAACAACATCCGCCAAATGGCCCAGGAAGAAGGCGTGGAAAACGCCTTCGACTTCCCGGGTTTCGTACCGGCGTATATCCGCCCGCTGTTCTGCCGTGGCATCGGCCCGTTCCGTTGGGCGGCGCTGTCCGGCGACCCGCAAGACATCTACAAGACCGACGCCAAAGTCAAAGAGCTGATCCCCGACGACGCCCACCTGCACAACTGGCTGGACATGGCGCGCGAGCGCATCAGCTTCCAGGGCCTGCCGGCGCGTATCTGCTGGGTTGGCCTGGGCCAGCGCGCCAAGCTCGGCCTGGCGTTCAACGAAATGGTGCGCAGCGGCGAGCTGTCGGCGCCGGTGGTGATCGGCCGTGACCACCTCGACTCCGGCTCGGTCGCCAGCCCCAACCGCGAAACCGAAGCCATGCAGGACGGTTCCGACGCCGTGTCCGACTGGCCGCTGCTCAACGCCCTGCTCAACACCGCCAGCGGCGCCACCTGGGTGTCGTTGCACCACGGTGGCGGCGTGGGCATGGGCTTCTCCCAGCACTCCGGGATGGTCATCGTGTGTGACGGTACCGACGAAGCGGCTGAGCGCATTGCCCGCGTGCTGCATAACGACCCGGCGACCGGGGTGATGCGTCACGCAGATGCCGGTTACCAGATCGCCATCGACTGCGCCAAAGAGCAGGGCCTGAATCTTCCGATGATCAAATAACGGTGTGGGAGGGGGCAAGTCGAATCGTCGCACCGCCCCTCCCACACTGAATCTGCGATGAACCTGTAAACAATCCATCAGAGGTTGAACACCCATGGCTGCAAACGACACCACCCCGTTGATCGAGAAACGTTCGATCGACTACATCCCGGAAGCGGAAAGACACGGTCGTCTATTGAGCCAGTTCACCCTGTGGCTGGGTGCCAACCTGCAGATCACTGCCATTGTCACCGGGGCTCTGGCCGTGGTGCTGGGCGGTGATGTGTTCTGGTCGTTGATCGGTCTGTTGATCGGCCAATTGATCGGCGGTGGTGTGATGGCATTGCACGCGGCGCAAGGGCCCAAGCTGGGCCTGCCGCAGATGATCTCCAGCCGGGTGCAGTTCGGTGTATACGGCGCGGCGATTCCGATCGTGCTGGTGTGCCTGATGTACCTGGGCTTCACCGCCACCGGCACGGTGCTGTCCGGCCAGGCGCTGGGCCAGTTGTTTGGGGTCAGCGACAGTGTCGGCATCCTGCTCTTCGCCAGCGTCATCGTGCTGGTCACGGTGTTGGGGTACCGGGTGATCCACTTCATCGGCCGGGTTGCCAGCGTCATTGGCGTGATTGCCTTCGTCTACCTGTTCAGCCGTTTGATGGGCCAGGCCGACGTCGGTGCACTCCTGCAAATTCGCCACTTCAGCTGGAGCAGCTTCCTGCTGGCGGTGTCGCTCGCGGCGTCCTGGCAGATCGCCTTCGGCCCTTACGTGGCGGACTACTCGCGCTACCTGCCGAGCACGACGTCTTCGGTGAAAACTTTCCTCGCCGCCGGTGCGGGTTCGGTGGTGGGCGCGCAGGTGGCGATGATCCTCGGCGTGTTCGCGGCGGCCATGTCCAACGGGCAATTTGCCGGTCACGAAGTTGCTTACATCGTCGGCCTGGGCGGTACGGGGGCTACGGCGGCGCTGCTGTATTTCAGCATTGCGTTCGGCAAGGTGACCATCTCCACGCTCAACTCCTACGGCAGCTTCATGTGCATCGCCACCATCATCAGTGGCTTTCGCGGTCGCCTGGAAGTCACGCGCATTCAACGCCTGGTGTTTGTGCTGGTGATTGTCGGCACGGCGACCCTGATCGCCTTGCTCGGCCAGCACTCGTTCCTGGGTGCGTTCAAGTCCTTCATCCTGTTCCTGCTGGCGTTTTTCACGCCCTGGAGCGCGATCAACCTGGTCGACTACTACTGCATCACCCGCGACCGCTATGACGTACCGGCGCTGGCCAACCCGAACGGCCGCTACGGCCGTTGGAACCCGGTCGGCATCAGCGTGTATGTGTTCGGCGTGCTGGTGCAGTTGCCGTTCATCTCCACCAAGTTCTACACCGGCCCTCTCGTGGCGGCCCTCGGCGATGTGGATATTTCCTGGATCATCGGCCTGGTGCTGCCCGCCGCGCTCTACTACTGGGCCGCGAAAACATGGCCGCGCACACACCCTGAACACCTGATCCTGCCGCCAGAGCAGGGCGTTGCACTGACGACAACAAACGGGCTGGCTGCACAGGCCTGATGGGACGTGGACAGGGCAGGATGCCTACTGACTGCCGTAATCCATTTCAAGATTGGGAGCGTCACAACAATGAAAATGCATAAGACCCTGATGGCCACCTTGCTCTCTGCGGGCGTATTGGCCAGTGCTGGCGCCCAGGCGGCAGGTTGGTGCGAGTCCGGCAAACCGGTGAAATTCGCAGGCTTGAACTGGGAAAGCGGCATGTTGCTCACCGACATCCTGCAAACCGTGTTGGAAAAAGGCTACGACTGCAAAACCGACAGCCTGCCGGGCAACTCCATCACCATGGAAAACGCCCTGAGCAGCAACGACATCCAAGTGTTTGCCGAAGAATGGGTAGGCCGCAGCGAAGTCTGGAACAAGGCCGAGAAGGCCGGCAAAGTCGTCGGCGTCGGCGCGCCGGTTGTTGGCGCGATCGAGGGCTGGTACGTGCCGCGTTATGTGATCGAAGGCGACGCCAAGCGCAAGCTGGAGCCCAAGGCCCCGGACCTGAAAACCATTGCCGACCTGGCCAAATACTCCGCGGTGTTCAAGGACCAGGAAGAACCGTCCAAGGGCCGTTTCTACAACTGCCCGGCCGGCTGGACCTGCGAGCTGGACAACAGCGAAATGCTGAAAAGCTACGGCCTGGAAAGCACCTACACCAACTTCCGCCCAGGCACCGGCCCGGCGCTGGATGCGGCGGTGCTGTCGAGCTACAAGCGTGGCGAGCCGATCCTGTTCTACTACTGGTCGCCAACCCCGCTGATGGGCCAGGTCGACCTGGTCAAGCTGGAAGAAAAACCCGGCGTGGATAAAAGCGTGAGCATCAAGGTTGGCCTGTCCAAGACCTTCCACGAGCAAGCGCCGGAGCTGGTGGCCGTGCTGGAAAAGGTCAACCTGCCCATCGACCTGCTGAACCAGAACCTGGGCCGCATGGCCAAGGAGCGAATTGAGTCGCCGAAGCTGGCGAAAATTTTCCTCAAGGAACATCCTGAAGTCTGGCACGCCTGGGTGAGCGAAGACGCAGCCAAGAAAATCGACGCGGCCTTGTAGGTCAAGTGTGCCCGGCTACCCTTTGGGGCTAGCCGGGCGCCTGGCCTCAACCCACTGGATCGAGAGCACGCTATGTTTCCTGAGAGTTTTACGTTTTCCATTGCCGACTGGGTCAACGGTTGGGTGGATTCGCTGGTCACCAACTACGGGGATGTGTTCCGGCACATCTCCGACACCCTGTTGTGGGCCATCGTCAACCTGGAAGGGTTGCTGCGCGCGGCGCCCTGGTGGCTGATGCTGGCCATCGTCGGCGGCGTTGCCTGGCACGCCACCCGCAAAGTCGTGACCACGGCAGTGATCGTCGGTCTGTTGTTCCTCGTCGGTGCGGTTGGCTTGTGGGACAAGCTGATGCAAACCCTGGCGCTGATGATGGTCGCCACGGTGATCTCGGTGCTCATCGGCATTCCCCTGGGCATCCTCTCGGCCCGCAGCAATCGCCTGCGCTCGGTGCTGATGCCGCTGCTCGACATCATGCAAACCATGCCCAGCTTCGTGTACCTGATTCCGGTGCTGATGCTGTTCGGCCTGGGCAAGGTCCCGGCGATTTTCGCCACGGTGATCTACGCCGCGCCGCCGCTGATTCGTCTCACAGACCTGGGCATTCGCCAGGTCGACGGCGAAGTCATGGAAGCCATCAACGCCTTTGGCGCCAACCGCTGGCAGCAACTGTTCGGTGTGCAACTGCCGCTGGCGCTGCCTAGCATCATGGCTGGCATCAACCAGACCACCATGATGGCGCTGTCGATGGTGGTGATCGCCTCGATGATCGGTGCCCGTGGCCTGGGTGAAGACGTGCTCGTTGGTATCCAGACCCTCAACGTCGGCCGAGGCCTGGAAGCCGGGTTGGCGATCGTGATTCTCGCAGTGGTCATCGACCGCATAACCCAGGCCTATGGTCGTCCACGGCATGAGGCGAGCAAATGACTACTGTCAGCAAAATCGAAGTTAAAAACGTCTTCAAGATTTTTGGCGCGCGTTCCAAGGACGCGTTGGCCATGGTCGGCCAGGGCAAGACCAAGGACCAGGTGCTGGCCGAAACCGGCTGCGTGGTCGGCGTGAACGATCTGTCCCTGAGCATCGGCACTGGCGAAATTTTCGTGATCATGGGCCTCTCGGGCTCGGGCAAATCCACGCTGGTGCGCCACTTCAACCGCCTGATCGACCCCACCAGCGGCGCGATCCTGGTGGACGGCGAAGACATCCTGCAACTGGACATGGAAGCTCTGCGCCAATTCCGTCGGCACAAGATCAGCATGGTGTTCCAGAGCTTCGGCCTGTTGCCCCACAAGAGCGTGCTCGACAACGTCGCCTACGGCCTCAAGGTGCGTGGCGAAACCAAACAGGTGTGCGCCGAACGCGCGCTGCACTGGATCGAAACCGTGGGCCTCAAGGGCTACGAAAACAAATACCCGCACCAGCTTTCCGGTGGCATGCGCCAGCGCGTCGGCCTGGCCCGCGCCTTGGCCGCCGACACCGACATCATCCTGATGGACGAAGCCTTCAGCGCCCTCGACCCGCTGATCCGCGCCGAGATGCAGGACCAGTTGCTGGAGCTGCAAAAGACGCTGCACAAGACCATCGTGTTCATCACCCACGACCTCGACGAGGCCGTGCGCATCGGCAACCGCATTGCGATCCTCAAGGACGGCAAGCTGATCCAGGTCGGCACGCCGCGGGAGATCCTGCATTCGCCGGCGGATGAGTATGTGGACCGGTTTGTTCAGCGGCGGGCGGCGGTGGTCTGACGGGCCTCATCGGGGGCAAGCCCCCTCCCACACTTGAATGTATTCACAGATCAAAATGTGGGAGGGGGCTTGCCCCCCATAGGGCCAGTGAAGCTGCCCAAGAATTAAAGAAGGTATGAAGATGTCCCAGGCAACAAAAATCACCATCGCCGACACCCCAATGCGCTGGCAGGACGTAGTCGCCGTCGCCCGCCACAGCGCAGTGCTCGAACTCTCCGGCCACGCCTGGGCACGCATCGACAATGCCCAAGCCATCGTGCAGCGCATCGTCACCAGCGGCGAACGCGCCTATGGCGTAAACACCGGCCTGGGCGCGCTGTGCAATGTGTCGCTTGCGGGCGAGCAACTCAGCCAGCTGTCGCGCAATACCCTGCTGAGCCACGCCTGCGGCGTCGGCCCGGTGCTGAGCGACGAGCAGACCCGCGCGATCATCTGCGCCGCCATCATCAACTACAGCCACGGCAAATCCGGCCTGCACCCGCAGGTGGTGCACGCGTTGCTGGCGCTGCTCAACCACGGCATCACGCCGCAAGTGCCGTCCCAGGGTTCGGTGGGTTACCTGACCCATATGGCCCACGTCGGCGTGGCACTTCTGGGCGTCGGCAACGTCAGCTATCGCGGCCAGATTGTGCCGGCACAACAGGCCCTGAGCGAAGAAGGTTTGCAGCCCGTGGTACTCGGTGCCAAAGACGGCCTGTGCCTGGTCAACGGCACGCCGTGCATGACCGGCCTGAGTTGTCTGGCCCTGGCCGATGCCCACCACTTGCTGCAATGGGCCGACGTGATCGGCGCCATGAGTTTCGAGGCCCAGCGTGGCCAGATCGACGCCTTCGACGAAACCATCATCGCCCTCAAACTGCACCCGGGCATGCAGCACGTGGGCATCAACCTGCGCGCATTGCTCGACGGCAGTGAAGTGATCGCCAGCAGCAAAGGCATCCGCACCCAGGACGCCTTGAGCATCCGCTCGATCCCGCAGATCCACGGCGCGGCGCGCGACCAGGTGGAACACGCCACACGCCAGATCGAAACCGAACTCAACAGCGCCACCGACAACCCGCTGGTGCTCGGCACGCCGGACCACTACCGCGTGGTGTCCCAGGCCAACCCGCACGGCCAGTCCGTGGCGCTGGCCGCCGACATGCTCGCCATCGCCATGGCCGAAATCGGCTCGGTGGCCGAGCGCCGCCTGGACCGCCTGATCAACCCGCACGTCAGCGGCTTGCCGGCGTTCCTGGTGAGCAACCCCGGGGTCAACTCCGGGATGATGATCGTGCAGTACGTCGCCGCCTCGCTGTGTGGGCAAAACCGCCAACTGGCGCAACCGGCGGTGCTCGACAATTTCGTCACCTCGGGCCTGCAGGAAGACCACCTGAGCATGGGCACCAACGCCGCGCTCAAGCTTCACCAGTTGCTGGCCAACGTCACGCAGATTCTCGCCATCGAGTACCTGCTGGCGGCCCAGGCATTTGAATTCTTGAAGGCGCAGCGCTTCGGCGCCGGTACCGAAAAAGCCTGGCGACTGCTGCGTGAAGTGGTCCCCGCGTATGAACAGGACCGCTGGCTGGCGCCAGACATCGCGAGCGCCGCCGCGTTGCTCAAGGACACTGCTTTGCTGCACTCAGCCATCCCCCATTTGCACTAATAATTCAAAGGAGCATGAACGTGACTGTGCTAAACCTGATTCCAGGCCAACTGAGCCTCGCCCAACTGCGGGCCATCTACCAGCAGCCGGTAACCCTCAGCCTGGATGCCAGCGCCTCGGCGCAGATCGAAGCCAGCGTGGCCTGCGTGGAGCAGATTCTCGCCGAGAACCGCACCGCCTACGGCATCAACACCGGTTTCGGCCTGCTGGCCTCGACCCGTATCGCCAGCGTTGACCTGGAAAACCTCCAGCGTTCCCTGGTGCTGTCCCATGCCGCCGGCGTCGGTGAGCCGATCAGCGATGCGCTGGTGCGGCTGGTCATGGTGCTCAAGGTCAACAGCCTGAGCCGTGGTTTCTCGGGGATTCGCCGCCAGGTGATCGACGCGCTGATCGCGCTGATCAACGCCGAGGTCTACCCGCACATTCCGTTGAAAGGCTCCGTTGGCGCTTCCGGTGATTTGGCGCCGTTGGCGCACATGTCCCTGGTGCTGCTGGGCGAAGGCAAGGCGCGCTACAAGGGCGAATGGCTGCAAGCCACCGAGGCGCTGAAAGTCGCCGGCCTCACGCCGCTGACCCTCGCCGCCAAAGAAGGCCTGGCGCTGCTCAACGGCACCCAGGTATCCACCGCCTACGCCTTGCGTGGCCTGTTTGAAGGTGAAGACTTGTTCGCCGGCGCGCTGGTGTGCGGCGGCCTGACCGTGGAAGCCGTGCTCGGCTCGCGCTCGCCGTTCGACGCGCGTATTCATGCGGCGCGCGGCCAGCGTGGGCAGATCGACTCGGCGGCGGCTTATCGCGACCTGCTCGGCGACAGCAGCCAGGTGTCGCAGTCGCACCAGAACTGCGACAAGGTGCAAGACCCGTACTCCCTGCGTTGCCAGCCGCAAGTCATGGGCGCCTGCCTGACCCAGTTCCGCCAGGCCGCCGAGGTGCTGGTGGTAGAGGCCAACGCCGTGTCGGATAACCCGCTGGTGTTTGCCGCCGAAGGTGATGTGATTTCCGGCGGCAACTTCCACGCCGAACCGGTGGCCATGGCCGCCGACAACATGGCCCTGGCCATCGCCGAAATCGGCTCCCTGAGCGAGCGGCGTATTTCGTTGATGATGGACAAGCACATGTCGCAATTGCCGCCGTTCCTGGTGGGCAATGGCGGGGTCAACTCAGGTTTCATGATCGCCCAGGTCACCGCCGCCGCGCTCGCCAGCGAGAACAAGGCGCTGGCCCATCCCCATAGCGTCGACAGCCTGCCGACCTCGGCCAACCAGGAAGACCACGTGTCGATGGCCCCGGCTGCCGGCAAGCGCCTGTGGGAAATGGCTGAAAACACCCGTGGCATTCTCGCCGTGGAATGGCTGGCCGCGTGCCAGGGCCTGGACCTGCGCGAAGGCCTGAAAACCTCGCCCAAGCTGGAACAGGCACGCGCCACCCTGCGCGGCAAAGTGGCGTTCTACGACAAGGACCGCTTCTTCGCCCCGGACATCATCGCCGCCACTGACCTGCTGGCCAGCCGCTGCCTGAATGAACTGGCGCCGGCCGAGCTGCTGCCAAGCCTGTAACCGAGGAGGGTGGGATGAAAACGCTTTGGCAACACTGCCACGTCGCAACCATGGCCCAGGGCAAGTACTCGATCATCGAGGATGCCGCGCTGGTCACGGCGGGTTCGTTGATCGAGTGGATCGGCCCGCGCAGCCAGGTGCCTGCGGCGGACTACGCCCAGGTGCACGACCTGCAAGGCGCGTGGGTGACCCCCGGGCTGATCGACTGCCACACGCACACGGTGTTCGGTGGCAACCGCAGCGGCGAATTCGAGCAACGCCTTGAAGGCGTGAGCTATGCCGAAATCGCTGCCAAGGGTGGTGGTATTGCCAGCACCGTGCGCGCCACCCGCGCGGCCAGCGAAGATGAACTGTTTGCCAGCGCCGAGAAGCGCCTGCGCAGCTTGCTGCGCGACGGCGTGACCACGGTGGAGATCAAATCCGGCTACGGCCTGGACCTGGCCAACGAACGCAAGATGCTGCGCGTGGCGCGGCGCCTGGGCGAAGCGCTGCCGGTCAGCGTGCGCGCCACGTGCCTGGCGGCCCACGCGCTGCCGCCGGAGTACAAGGACCGCGCCGACGACTACATCGAGCACATCTGCACCGAGATGCTGCCGGCGCTGGCGGCGGAAGGCCTGGTGGATGCGGTGGATGCTTTCTGCGAATACCTGGCGTTTTCTACCGAGCAGGTTGAGCGCGTGTTCAAGGTCGCCCAGCAACTTGGCCTGCCGGTGAAGCTGCACGCCGAGCAGCTGTCGTCGCTGCATGGCTCAAGCCTGGCCGCGCGGTACCACGCGCTGTCGGCCGACCACCTGGAATTCATGACCGAAGACGACGCCATTGCCATGGCCGCGTCCGGCACCGTCGCCGTATTGCTGCCGGGCGCGTTCTACTTTCTGCGCGAAACCCAATTGCCGCCGATGGACGCCCTGCGCAAGCACGGGGTGAAAATCGCCATCGCCAGCGACCTCAACCCCGGCACCTCGCCGGCCTTGTCGGTGCGCCTGATGCTGAACATGGCCTGCACCCTGTTCCGCATGACCCCGGAAGAAGCCCTGGCCGGCGCCACGCAACACGCGGCCACCGCCCTGGGCATGGGCGACACCCATGGTTCACTGGAAGTGGGCAAGGTCGCCGATTTTGTCGCCTGGCAGATCGACCGCCCGGCCGACCTGGCCTACTGGCTGGGTGGCGAGCTGGATAAACGCGTCGTGCGCCACGGCGTCGACGTCACCGTATAAGGAGCACCGTTGTGGATAAGGTTCTGAACTTCAAACAAGGCCGCGTGCCGCTGCTGATCAGCATGCCCCACGCCGGCCTGCGCCTGACGCCTGCGGTGGAGGCCGGGTTGATCCCCGAGGCACAAAGCCTGCCAGACACCGACTGGCACATTCCGGCGTTGTATGACTTTGCCGAAGAACTCGGTGCCAGCACCTTGTCGGCCGAGTACTCGCGGTTTGTCATCGACCTTAACCGGCCTTCGGACGACCAGCCGCTGTATGCCGGCGCGACCACCGGGCTGTACCCGGCGACGCTGTTCGACGGCGTGCCCTTGTTTCGCGAAGGGCTGGAGCCGAGCGAGACCGAGCGCGCCAGCTACCTGCAAAAAATCTGGGGCCCTTACCACCGCGCGCTGCAAGAAGAACTCGCGCGGCTCAAGGCCGAGTTCGGCTACGCGCTGCTGTTTGACGCGCACTCGATCCGCTCGGTGATCCCGCACCTGTTCGACGGCAAGCTGCCGGATTTCAACCTCGGCACCTTCAATGGCGCTGCCTGTGATCCGGAATTGGCCAGCCAGCTGGAAGCCATCTGCGCGGCGCATCCGCAGTACAGCCACGTGCTGAACGGGCGGTTCAAGGGCGGCCATATCACCCGGCATTACGGCGACCCCGCGCAGGATATTCATGCGGTGCAGCTCGAGCTGTGCCAGAGCGCGTATATGGAAGAGGTTGAGCCGTTTCGTTATCGGCCGGATTTGGCCGAGCCGACGCGGGTGGTGTTGAAGCAGTTGCTGGAGGGGTTGCTTGCCTGGGGGCAGGGCCATTACCGGTAGTTTGGTGTCGAAGCTGTAAAAAGCCAGACTCAAACCTTAAGAATCTACACCGGACAAATGGGGGAGCGGGCTTGCTCGCGAAAGCGCTTTGTCAGTCAGCATATCTGGCGACTGGCTCAGCGCATTCGCGAGCAAGCCCGCTCCCACCTATTGGTCGCCGTTGTCAGAAATAGTGCACATGTTCTGCTTTCTCCACAGCTCGTTGCCCATCTCCTGGATCACCTGAGGAGCGAACTACTGACACAGCTCTAAGCGCTCAAGGACATGCTCATTGCACAATTCGGGTTTATAGTGCCAGACGGCAAAATAAAAGACGTCCCCCCAGGGATGAACCCGACCCCCTACGGAGCGCGCAATGCAGACTTGGTACCCGCAGATCAAACCCTACGCCCGGCACGATCTGGCCGTCGATGACACCCACACGCTGTATGTCGATGAAAGTGGCTCCCCCGAAGGTTTGCCCGTTGTCTTCATCCACGGCGGCCCCGGCGCCGGTTGCGACGCCCAGAGCCGCTGCTATTTCGACCCGAACCTGTACCGCATCGTCACCTTCGATCAGCGTGGCTGCGGGCGCTCCACCCCGCGCGCGAGCCTGGAAAACAACACCACCTGGGACCTGGTTGCCGACCTTGAGCGCATCCGCGAGCACCTGGGCATCGACAAATGGGTGCTGTTCGGCGGCTCCTGGGGTTCGACCCTGGCCCTGGCCTACGCGCAAACCCACCCCGAGCGCGTGCATGGGCTGATCGTGCGTGGCATTTTCCTCGCTCGCCCGCAGGACATTCACTGGTTCTACCAGGAAGGCGCGAGCCGTCTGTTCCCGGACTACTGGCAGGATTACATCGCGCCGATCCCGGCAGACGAGCGCCACGACATGATCGCCGCTTACCACAAGCGCCTCACCGGCAACGACCAGATCGCCCAGATGCACGCGGCCAAGGCCTGGTCCGGCTGGGAAGGTCGCATGCTCGGCCTGTGCCCGAGCCCGCAGCACGTGGAGCGGTTTTCCGAGCCGCAGCGCGCGCTGTCCATCGCGCGCATCGAGTGCCACTACTTCACCAACAACTCCTTCCTGGAGCCCAACCAGCTGATTCGCGACATGCACAAGATCGCCCATCTGCCTGGCGTAATCATTCACGGGCGCTACGATATGATCTGCCCGCTGGATAACGCCTGGGAGCTGCATCAGGCGTGGCCCAACAGCGAACTGCAAGTGATCCGCGAGGCGGGCCACGCGGCTTCCGAGCCCGGCATTACCGACGCACTGGTGCGCGCGACCGGCGAAATGGCACGGCGCCTGCTTGATCTGCCGCCAGAAGAAGCATGAAGGGCCTGTTGCAGCGGGTGCGTGGCGCCCGGGTCGAGGTAGACGGCGAAGTGGTGGGGGCGATTGACCAGGGTTTGCTGGTGCTGGTGGCCGTCGAGCCCTCCGATACGCCCGAGAGCGCCGACAAACTGCTGCACAAGCTGTTTAACTACCGGGTGTTCAGCGACGACGAGGGCAAGATGAACCTGTCGTTGAAGGATATTGGCGGGGGGCTGCTGCTGGTGTCGCAGTTCACCCTGGCGGCGGATACCAAGAGCGGGCTGCGGCCGAGCTTCTCCACAGCGGCGCCACCGGCCCTGGGAGCAACGCTATTTGATCACTTGTTGTTACAAGCGCAACAATTGCATGGCAAGGTGGCGTCGGGGCGTTTTGGCGCCGATATGCAGGTGCATTTGGTCAATGATGGCCCTGTGACCTTCCTCTTACAGACATGAATGTATTAAAAACGACTTTAATGCCTAAAAACGCAGGGTTTCGCTACAAATACTTCGTTGTCCCTGATGCGTTGTCTCGCGGGCTACTAGATAATCGCGCGCTACGGGGATCAGCGTTGTTTGGTCCATTTTTGACTTAGGTAGAGACTTGTCCGACGGCGATTGGGGAATCATTCCGATCCAATGCAGTCGGAACAATGCTCGCCAACCTGGCATATAGATAGCTGGCCGTTGGTTTTTTGATCTGTTTTCGGCGAGGGTTGCTCGTGATTGTTAGTCCCTGTAATGCACCAAAATTGTCTGCCAAACGGTTACGAAACGCACTGGTGACGGGCTCTGCCCTGTTTTGCCTGTTCGGCGCGGGTCAACTGTGGGCATTCAATCTGGATGATGTGTCGGCCAAGGCGAAAGAGCTGGCCGGGCAGAAATACGAAGCTCCGCGCAGCAATCTGCCGAACGAATTCCGCGAAATGAAATTCGCTGACTACCAGAAGATTCGTTTCCGCGCCGATAAAGCCGAGTGGGCCGATCAGAACACCCCGTTCAAACTGTCCTTCTATCACCAGGGTATGCACTTCGATACACCGGTGAAAATCAACGAAGTCACCGCCGACAGCGTGCAGGAAATCAAGTACGACGCGTCGCGCTTCGATTTCGGCGACGTCAAGGTTGATCCCAAGGCCACCGAACAGCTGGGTTATGCCGGTTTTCGTGTGCTGTACCCGATCAACAAGGGCGACAAGCAAGACGAAATCATGACCATGCTCGGCGCCAGCTATTTCCGCGTCGTGGGCAAGGACCAGGTGTACGGCCTGTCTGCCCGTGGCATGGCGATTGATACCGCGCTGCCGTCTGGCGAAGAATTCCCGCGTTTCACCGAGTTCTGGATCGAACGCCCGAAGCCGGGCGACAAGCACCTGGTGATTTTCGCGCTGCTGGATTCGCCACGTGCCACCGGCGCCTATCGCCTGATCCTGCGCCCGGGCACCGACACGGTTGTCGATGTGAAATCGCAGATGTTCCTGCGCGACAAGGTCAGCAAGCTGGGCGTTGCCCCGTTGACCTCGATGTTCCTGTTCGGCGCCAACCAGCCGTCCAAGGTCCTCAACTACCGTCGTGAGCTGCACGATTCCAGCGGTCTGTCGATCCATGCCGGCAATGGCGAGTGGATCTGGCGCCCACTGAACAACCCTAAACACCTGTCGGTCAGCAACTTCACCGTAGAGAACCCGCGCGGGTTCGGCCTGCTGCAACGCGGCCGCAACTTCAGCCACTACGAAGACCTGGACGACAACTACGACAAGCGCCCAAGCGCCTGGATCGAGCCTGAAGGCGATTGGGGCAAGGGTTCCGTCGACCTGGTAGAGATCCCGACCGCCGACGAGACCAACGACAATATCGTTGCGTTCTGGAGCCCGGCCGAATTGCCGGAAGTCGGCAAGCCGCTGGACGTGGCCTACCGCCTGCACTGGACCCTCGACGATGCTGCCTTCCATTCGCCGGACAGCGCCTGGGTCAAGCAGACCCTGCGCTCCACCGGTGATGTGAAGCAATCCAACCTGATCCGTCAGCCAGACGGCAGCGTGGCGTACCTGGTGGACTTCGAAGGCCCGTCGCTGAAAAAGCTGCTGCCGGATGCCCCGGTGCGCAGCCAGGTGAGCGTGGGTGACAACGCTGAGCTGGTCGAAAACAGCGTGCGTTACAACGAGCACACCAAAGGCTGGCGCCTGACCCTGCGCATGAAGATCAAGGACGCAGGCAAGCCGACCGAAATGCGCGCCGCCCTGGTGCAAGACATCGTGCAACCCGAGCCTGAGCCGGTTTCGACCCAAGTACTGAAGGCTGACAAGGTTTTGGCCAAGCAACACGATAAACAGGCCAAGAAAGACGCCAAGGACAAGGAGGCCAAGCAGCCAGAAGCTGCCCCAGCCACGCCGGAGCCGATCAAGACCGAGCAAGTCCTGACCGAAACCTGGAGCTATCAGTTGCCTGCCGATGAGTAATTCCCAAGCTACGCCCGAGACTCTTGCCGAGTATCTGGCGCATTTACCGATGACCGCTGAGCAGCGCGCCGAACTGGCGGGCTGCACATCCTTCACCGAGCTGCATGAGCGTCTGTCGTCCTCAACGTTCGACGCGCCGGCCGATGCCGCCCAGGCGTCGGTTGGCCGCCGGCTGACCCTCAGCACTGCCGAAGAGCTGCAGGACGCCGAAATGCTCGCGCTCGACGCCAGCGGCCGCGTGTGCCTCAAGGCCACGCCGCCGATTCGTCGCACCAAGGTCGTGCCGGAGCCATGGCGCACCAATATCCTGGTGCGCGGCTGGCGCCGGATGACTGGTCGCACCAACCCGCCCAAGCCGCCGAAAGACGAGCGTGTGCTGCCGGCTGCGCGCTGGCGCACCGTCGGTTCGATCCGCCGTTATATCCTGCTGGTGCTGATGCTCGGCCAGACCATCGTGGCCGGCTGGTACATGAAAGGCATCATGCCGTACCAGGGCTGGTCGCTGGTCGACTTCGACGAAATCCGCAACCAGACCCTGCTGCAAACCGCTACCCAGGTACTGCCTTACGCCCTGCAAACCAGCATCCTGATCATGTTCGGGATTCTGTTCTGCTGGGTCTCGGCCGGTTTCTGGACCGCGTTGATGGGCTTCCTGGAGTTGCTTACCGGCCACGATAAATACCGGATATCCGGTAAAAGTGCCGGCGACGAGCCGATCCCGAAAGATGCGCGCACCGCGCTGGTGATGCCGATCTGCAACGAAGACGTGCCGCGTGTATTCGCCGGTTTACGTGCGACGTTCGAATCGGTGGCCGCCACGGGTGACCTGGATCGCTTCGACTTCTTCGTGCTCAGCGACAGCAATGACGCCGACATCTGCATCGCCGAACAGCAAGCCTGGCTCGACGTGTGCCGCGAAGCCGGTGGTTTCGGCAAGATCTTCTATCGCCGCCGTCGCCGTCGCGTAAAGCGCAAGAGCGGCAACCTCGACGACTTCTGCCGTCGTTGGGGCGGTGAATACAAGTACATGGTCGTGCTCGACGCCGACTCCGTAATGAGCGGCGAATGCCTGACCAGCCTGGTACGCCTGATGGAAGCCACGCCGGATGCGGGGATTATCCAGACCGCGCCGCGTGCATCGGGCATGGACACCCTGTATGCGCGCATGCAGCAGTTCGCCACTCGCGTGTACGGCCCGCTGTTCACCGCCGGCCTGCACTTCTGGCAACTGGGTGAATCCCACTACTGGGGTCACAACGCCATCATCCGCATGAAGCCGTTTATCGAGCACTGCGCCCTGGCGCCGTTGCCGGGTAAAGGTGCGTTCGCCGGTGCGATCCTCTCCCACGACTTCGTTGAAGCGGCGCTGATGCGCCGTGCCGGCTGGGGCGTGTGGATTGCCTACGACCTGCCGGGCAGCTACGAAGAACTGCCGCCGAACCTGCTGGACGAACTCAAGCGTGACCGTCGCTGGTGCCACGGGAACCTGATGAACTTCCGCCTGTTCCTGGTTAAAGGCATGCACCCGGTGCACCGTGCGGTGTTCCTGACCGGCGTGATGTCTTACCTGTCGGCGCCGTTGTGGTTCTTCTTCCTGGTGTTGTCCACGGCCTTGCTGGCGGTGAACACCCTGATGGAACCGCAGTACTTCATGGCGCCGCGCCAGTTGTACCCGCTGTGGCCGCAATGGCATCCGGACAAGGCGGTGGCGCTGTTCTCCACCACCATCGTGCTGCTGTTCCTGCCTAAACTGCTGAGCATCATCCTGATCTGGGCCAAGGGCGCGAAAGAGTTCGGTGGCAAGTTCAAGGTGACCTTGTCGATGCTGCTGGAGATGCTGTTCTCCATGCTGCTGGCGCCGGTGCGGATGATTTTCCATACCCGCTTTGTACTGGCCGCGTTCCTCGGCTGGGCGGCGACCTGGAATTCTCCGCAGCGTGACGACGACTCCACCCCGTGGAGCGAGGCGATCAAGCGCCATGGCACGCAAACCCTGCTGGGCTTCCTGTGGGCGGCACTGGTGGTGTGGTTGAACCCAAGCTTCCTGTGGTGGCTGGTGCCGATCGTCGGTTCGCTGATGCTGTCGATCCCGGTGTCGGTGATTTCCAGCCGGGTCAAGCTGGGCCTGAAGTCCCGCGACGAGAGCCTGTTCCTCATCCCTGAGGAATACAACCCGCCGCAGGCGTTGCTGTCGACCGAGAAGTACACCCACGAAAACCGTTGGCACGCGCTCAACGACGGGTTTGTGCGTTCGGTGGTCGACCCGCAGCAGAACGCCCTGGCCTGCGCCCTGGCGACCTCGCGTCACCGTGAGGCGGAGCCGATCGAGTACCTGCGCACCGAGCGCGTGCGTCATGCGTTGAAAGTCGGCCCCGCCGGCCTCAACAACGGCGAACGCCTGGCCTTGCTCAGTGACCCGGTAGCTTTGGGCCGCCTGCACGAGCAAGTCTGGAGCGAAGGGCATGCCGAGTGGCTCGCCGCCTGGCGTGACTCGATCAAGTCCGACCCGCACGCGCCGTTGCTGCCGCTGCAACCGCTGTCGTCCCAGGCCCAACCGGCCTGATTCAGACGCCCCCGAGGGTTCTCTTCGGGGGCGTTCGAAGCGCTGGCCCTACAGCGTTTCAAACCCCTTATGTGTCTCCCATCCCCCTTGTTGCCATCGGGCGATTCCTGCCTGCGCGACAACAATTACCCGTGAAACCTTTGTGACAGGCAGCGAGTGGGTTAGGATCGCACCCCGAAATGGTGCAGCCCTTTTGCGCGCCGACCTTACAAGAATGGTTCAGGGGACTTGATGATGAAAAAGTATCTTTCGATGCTGCTGCTCGGCGTCACTGCACTGGTTGCCGCGAATGCGGCCCAGGCCGGCGCAATCGATGATGCGGTCAAGCGCGGCACGCTGAAAGTCGGCATGGACCCGACCTACATGCCATTCGAAATGACCAACAAGCGCGGTGAAATCATCGGCTTCGAAGTCGACATCCTCAAGGCCATGGCCAAGTCCATGGGCGTCAAGCTGGAGCTGGTGTCCACCGGCTACGACGGGATTATCCCGGCGTTCCTGACCGGCAAGTTCGACATGATCGGCAGCGGCATGACCCTGACCCAGGAGCGCAACCTGCGCCTGAACTTCAGCGAACCCTTCATCGTGGTCGGCCAGACCCTGCTGATCCGCAAGGACCTGGAAGGCACCATCAAGTCCTACAAAGACTTGAACGACGAGAAATACCGCCTGACCTCCAAGCTCGGCACCACCGGCGAGATGGTCGCCAAGAAGCTGATCTCCAAGGCCAAGTACCACGGCTACGACAACGAGCAGGAAGGTGTGCTGGACGTGGTCAACGGCAAGGCTGACGCCTTTGTGTATGACGCGCCGTACAACGTGGTCGCCGAGAAGAAAGTCGGCAACGGCAAGCTGGTGTTCCTCGAAGAACCCTTCACCTTCGAACCCCTGGCGTTCGGCCTGAAAAAAGGCGATTACGACAGCATCAACTTCATCAACAACTTCCTGCACCAGATCCGCAACGACGGCACCTACGATCGCATCCATGACAAGTGGTTCAAGAGCTCCGAGTGGCTCAAGGACATGGAATAAGGGCTGACACCGAGTTGGCTTCATCGGGGGCAAGTCGAATCGTCGCACCGCCCCTCCCACATTTTGAGTTGTGAACACCTTCAAAGGTGGGAGGGGGCTTGCCCCCGATGACGGCCTGCCAGGCGACACATACCCCGGAACCTGAAATGAAACAGAAAAAAGCCCAATGGCCCTGGCACCTGCTGACCGTGATGGTGCTGGTCGGCCTGGCCGGCGCCTTGTACTACGCCACCTCGCTGATGTCCTACGAGTGGCGCTGGAACCGCGTACCGCAATACTTCGCCTATCAGGCCGAAACCTCCCAGCGCGCGGCGGATATTTCCACCGTCGTTGAGCTGGTGCGCAAAGGCGACGTCGCCGAAGTGACCCTGCGCAATGACGCGGGCGCCGAGCAAAAACTGAGCGTTGCCGACAACAGCCTGCAAGTGGCGCGCGGCGACGACGTGGCCGAAGGCGACGTGGTGGGCGTGACCCGGCACTGGGCGCTGGGGCCGTTGATGTGGGGTTTGTGGACCACCTTGTGGCTGTCGGTGGTGTCCGGCATCCTCGGCTTGGCGATTGGCTTGGCGACGGGGTTGTGCCGCTTGTCCAGCAACCCGACCCTGCGCGATCTGTCGACGATCTACGTCGAACTGGTGCGCGGTACGCCGCTATTGGTGCAGATCTTCATTTTCTATTTCTTTATCGGCACGGTACTCAACCTGTCCCGGGAGTTTGCCGGGATCGCCGCGCTGTCGCTGTTCACCGGCGCCTATGTGGCCGAGATCGTGCGCGCCGGCGTGCAGTCCATCACCCGTGGCCAGAACGAAGCCGCGCGCTCCCTAGGGATGAGTGCCGGCCAGTCGATGCGCCATGTGGTGTTGCCGCAGGCGTTCAAGCGCGTGCTGCCGCCGCTGGCCGGGCAATTTATCAGCCTGGTCAAGGACACCTCGCTAGTCTCGGTGATTGCGATCACCGAGCTGCTCAAAAGTGGCCGCGAAGTGATAACTACGTCGTTCTCGCCGTTTGAAATCCTGTTCTGCGTGGCAGGCCTGTACCTGCTGATCAACCTGCCGCTGTCGAAAATGGCCAGCCGGCTTGAGCGGAGGCTCGCGCAAAGTGATTGAAGTTCGCGATCTGGTAAAAGTCTTCGACACCCGTGGCCATGTGGTGCGCGCGGTGGATAACGTCACCACAAGGGTGGCCAAGGGCGAAGTGCTGGTGGTGATCGGCCCGTCCGGTTCCGGCAAGTCGACCTTCCTGCGTTGCCTCAATGGCCTGGAAGAGTTCGATTCGGGCTCGGTGAGCATCGACGGCCTGCAACTGGCCGACCCGAAAACCGATGTGAACGCCTATCGCCGCGAAGTCGGCATGGTGTTCCAGCATTTCAACCTGTTCCCGCACATGACCGTGCTGGAAAACCTGTGCCTGGCGCAGAAAGTCGTGCGCAAGCGCGGCAAACAAGAGCGCGAGGCCAAGGCTCTGGCGCTGCTGGAAAAAGTCGGCATTGCGCAGAAGGCCAACGAGTTTCCGTCGCGCCTCTCCGGCGGCCAGCAACAGCGCGTGGCCATTGCCCGGGCGCTGGCGATGGAGCCCAAGGTGATGCTGTTCGACGAGCCCACCTCGGCCCTCGACCCGGAAATGGTCGGCGAAGTGTTGGACGTGATGAAGACCCTGGCCCTGGAAGGCATGACCATGGTCTGCGTCACCCACGAAATGGGCTTTGCCCGCGAAGTGGCCGACCGTGTGTTGTTCTTCGACCACGGCAAATTGCTGGAAGACGCGGCCCCGGCGCAGTTCTTCGATGCGCCGAAAGACCCGCGCGCCCAGGCCTTCCTGAGCCAGGTGTTGTAACGGCTAGACGTTGAACTTGCCCACCAGCGCCTGTAAATCCATGCCCAGGCGGGCCAGTTCGACACTGGCCGCCGCCGTCTCCTGACTCGCGGCCGAGGTCTGTTCCGACACATCCTTGACCTTCAGCACGCTGCGGTTGATCTCTTCGGCCACCGCCGTCTGCTCCTCGGCCGCCGCGGCGATCTGCGGGTTCATCTCCTGGATCACCGACACGGTGCGCGTGATGCTGGCCAGCGCGTCCCCCGCGCGGCGCGTCAGCTGCACGCTGTTGTCGGTCAGGCTGCGACTGTTATCCATGATGTCGGCCACCTGCTGCGTGCCCCGATGCAATCCGCTGATCAGCGCTTCGATTTCCTCGGCCGATTGCTGCGTGCGTTGCGCCAGCCCGCGCACTTCGTCGGCGACCACCGCAAAGCCGCGTCCCGCCTCGCCGGCACGGGCCGCTTCGATGGCGGCGTTGAGGGCCAGCAAGTTGGTCTGCTCCGACACCGACTTGATCACCTCCAACACACTGCCGATCTTCTGGGATTCCTCTTGCAACCCGCGCATGGCCTGGCTTGAACGCGCCATTTCTTGCGCCAGGTGCTCAATGTGCGTGATTGCTTCAGCGACCACCTGGTCGCCGGCCCCCGCCTGCTGGTCGGCCTCGGTGGCCGCAACGGAGGCTTGCTCGGCGTGGCGCGCGACTTCCTGGGAGGTGGCGAGCATCTGGTTCATGGCAGTGGCCACCTGTTCGGTCTCGAGCTTCTGGTCGTCGATCCCGGCACGGGTTTGCGCGGTGACGGCGGACAACTGCTCGGCGCTGCTGGCGATCAGCCGTGCACTCTCGCCGATGCTGCCGATCAGCCCGCGCAGGTTGGCGGTCATTTGCCCGATGCTGCGTTGCAGCTGCCCCAGCTCGTCGCGGCGCTGGGTCTGGAGGGTTTGGGTGAGGTTGCCCTCGGCAATCTGATTGGCTGCGTGCAGGGCCTGGCGCAGCGGCGCAACGATCTGGCCGGCGATCAGCCAGGCGGCGAGGGCGCCGAGCAGCAATGCGGCAGCGGTGATGTACAGCAGTACGCTGCGGGCGAGGCTGGCTTCGCTGTCGCGCTTGGCGGTTTGGTCCTGACTCAACAGGTCGCTTGCCTTGAGCAACTGATCCAGCCACTGCTCAAGTTGGTTCTGGCTGGTCTCGGTGGTGAGCTGGGCTTCCCTGAGGCTGGTTAATTGGGTGCGGTAGTCAAGCAGGGCGCTTTTCAGCGCGCCGGCATCCACCGGTAATGCGCTGACCACCGCCTGGGCGCGGTCGAGGGCCAGCAGTGCGTCATTCACGCCGTTGGCGTAGGCCTCCAGTGTATCGGAGGCCCACGCGGGGCTCTGGGCGCGGTCCTCGGCTTGTTCCATGGCCTGGCGCAGTTGCTCTATGGCGTCGAGGGCTTTTTCATCGTCTTGATTGGGCAGGTTGCTGGACAGCTCCGAGAGGCTGTCGCTGCTGTGCACCGAACTGCGCTTGAGCAGTTCGCGGGCACCTTCGCGTTGCTTGATAAGCCCTTCCAGACCGCCCAGCGCGGTTTTGAAACTGGTGGTAATGCGGCGGCTTTCCTGCAGTTGTTGTTGGTTGGCCGGGTCAGTAAGCCGTGGCCCGAGTTCGGCCAGGTTCCTGTCGATCTTCTCCATGTGCAGGCCGATCTTGTTCAGGCTCTCGGCGTCATTCACGGTGCGATACACAATACGGTCGGCGCGCAGCTCTTCGCCGACAACGGCCAGTTGCGAGAGCTGCGTGAGTGTTTGCGAGCGTTCGAGCGACGTGTTCAGGGCTTGCCAGCCCGTTATCGCGATGACAAGGCTGAGGCTGAGCACCAGGCCAAAGCCCAGCGCGAGTTTGAGGGTGATGCTGATATTGCCCAGCAGGCGGGTCAGTGGACGAAACATGGTGAACCTCCAACGAATCAAAAGGAGCGTTTCGGGAACCGCCTGACACACGTCAGGAGCATTGAAACGCTACTTTTATTCGGCGCCGGGCGTGTGAATCACGACCTGATAAACGCGTAGGAAATTTCACAAATTGAAAGGCGGCGGCTCTGATGGCCGCCGCGAAAGGGCTTCAGACCTTGAAGCGACCCACCAGGGTTTGCAGGTAAATCCCCAGGCGCGCCAGTTCGGCGCTGGAGGCGGCGGTTTCTTCGCTGGCGGCCGAGGTCTGTTCGGACACATCGCGAACGTTGAGCACGCTGCGGTTGATCTCCTCGGCCACGGCGCTCTGTTGCTCGGCGGCGGTGGCGATCTGCGAGTTCATCGCCTGGATGGTCGAGACCGTCCGGGTGATGTTGCCCAGGGCGCTGCCGGCGCGGCGGGTCAGTTCGACGCTGCTGTCGGTGAGGCTGCGGCTGTTGTCCATGATGCTCGCCACCTGCTGGGTGCCGGTTTGCAGGCCGACAATCAGCTCTTCGATCTCTTCGGTGGATTTTTGCGTGCGCTGGGCGAGGCTGCGCACCTCATCCGCCACCACCGCAAACCCACGCCCGGCTTCACCGGCGCGCGCCGCTTCAATCGCGGCGTTGAGGGCCAGCAGGTTGGTTTGCTGGGCCACGGACTTGATCACGTCGAGTACGCTGCCGATCTTGTCGCTTTCGCGTTGCAGATGGCCCATGGCCTCGGTGGAGTTGCCCACCTCGGTGGCCAGGCGTTCGATCTGGGCGATGGCCTCACCGACCACCTTGTCGCCTTCGCGGGCCTGCTGGTCGGCGGCTACGGCGGCTTCGGAAGCTTCCTCGGCGTTGCGCGCGACTTCCTGCACGGTGGCGGCCATTTCATTCATGGCGGTGGCCACCTGGTCGGTCTCGACCTTCTGGCTGTTGACCCCGGCGCTGGTCTGTTCAGTCACGGCCGAGAGCTGCTCGGCGGCGCTGGCGATCTGGGTGACGCCGTCGCTGATGCCGCCGATCAATTCGCGCAGGCCCACGCTCATGCTTTGCATGGCGCGTTGCAACTGGCCCAGCTCGTCCTGGCGCAGCGAGGTGAGGTTGTGGCTCAGGTCGCCCGAGGCCACGCGCTCGGCCACCAGTAGGGTCTGGTTCAGCGGAATGGTGATCTGGCGGGTGATGGCCCAGGCGGCGACCAGGCCGAAGATCAGCGCCAGCACGGTGGCCAGCAGCAACAGGTTTTTCGCGTTCGCGGCATCGGTGTCGCGCACCACGGTCTGGGAGGTCGTGAGTTTTTCGCTGTGGCCCATCAGGACATCGCCTTGGGCGACCATGATTTTCAGGGCGGCCGCACTGGCGACCTGGGAATCGCGGTACTGGCTGACGGCGGCGCGGTAGGCCTGCAGCGAGGTGCTGGCCTCTTGCAGGTTGGCCTGGAACTGCGCAGGCAGTTGGCCGTCGAGTTCGGTGATTTTCTTCAGGGCGTTGTCAATGGCATCCAGGGCCGGCTGTTCGGCTTCGACCTTGCCGCTGTAGGTGTAGCCGCGCACCTGGAAGCGTGCTTGCTGGATCAGCTTGCTCAGGTCGACCACGCTATTGAACTGAGTGACGCTGTCGCCTTGCAGCAGGGTTTTCTCGACTTCGTTGACTTTCGCCACGGCATTGTCGGCCGTGTCGCCGAGCTTGCTGCGCGCGCCTTCACGCTTGAGGCCGGCCTGGACCATGGCGTTGAAGGCCTTTTTGTATTGGTTCAGGGCGTCCTGTTGCTGTTCGACCAGGGCCTTGTCATCGGGCTGTTCGATCAGCTCGGCGGCCTTTTTCAAGCCCGTCTCCAGTTGAGTCAGCAACTCGGTGACCGCGCCGGTACCTTGTTCGCCGCGACGCATTTCGAAGTCCAGGCGTGCCAGGCGCAAGTCCTTGGTCAGCCCGTTGAGGCTGGAAATATAACCCAGCTTGTCGCCCCGACTGATCACGTCGCCCAGGCCTTTCCAGCCGGTGAAGGTGATCATCAATGTGAGCAGCAACACCAGGCCGAAACCGACGCCCAGTTTGGTTTTGACGCTGACATTCCCCAGCTTTTCGGCTAACCAACGATACATGCTGCGAACTCCCCTGGAACAAGGCTTGGACTTATTCAGGGGTTATCGGCTGTGGCACAGGATTCTGTAGCGACGCGGTACCAATGTGGGAGGGGGCTTGCCCCCGATAGCGGTGTGTCAGCTACAGATATATCAACTGACAGCCCGCCATCGGGGGCAAGCCCCCTCCCACATTGGATTTGTGGTGGGTTAGAAGAGGCGGGCGAGCAGGGCGGTCACGGCGGTTTCGACGCGCAGGATGCGTGCGCCGAGCTGTACCGGTTGCAGGCCGGCCTTGGACAGTAAGTCGACCTCGTAGGGGATCCAGCCACCTTCCGGGCCAATCGCCAGGGTCACAGGCTCGTCCAGCGCGCGCGGGCAGGCGGGGTAATCGCCCGGATGACCGATCAGGCCCAGGGTGCCTTCGGTCATGGCCGGCAGGCGGTCTTCGACGAAGGGTTTGAAGCGCTTCTCGATGATGATCTCGGGCAGTACCGTGTCGCGCGCCTGTTCAAGGCCGAGGATCAGTTGCTCGCGAATCGCCTCGGGTTCCAGAAACGGGGTTTGCCAGAAACTTTTCTCGACCCGGTAGCTGTTGACCAGCACCACCTTGGGCACGCCCATGGCCGCCACGGTTTGCAGGACCCGGCGCAGCATCTTCGGGCGCGGCAGGGCCAGCAGCAGGGTCAGGGGCAGTTTGGCCGGGGGCGGCAGGTCGAAGCTGACTTGCAACTCGGCCTCACCAGCTTCCAGGCGCAGCAGCTGTGCGTTGCCCATCAGCCCGCCGATGCGGCCCACGCGCAGGGTGTCGCCCACCGCCGCGCGGTGGACCTCCTGCATGTGTACCAGGCGCCGATCACGCAGCACCACGCGGTCGGCCGCGATAAAGTCGGCCTCTTCCAGCAGCAGCAGGTTCACGGCTGGGTCGCTGGCGGCTGTTCGTCGTCGGCGGGTTGGTCATCCGGGTGTTCGCCGCGCTTGGTGATCAAGCTGCTGAACAGGATGCCGATCTCGAACAGCATCCACATCGGCACGGCCAGCAAGGTCTGCGAGAAGATGTCCGGCGGCGTGAGGATCATGCCGACCACAAAGCAGCCGATGATCACGTACGGGCGGATCTTCTTCAGGTACGCCACGTTGACCACGCCGATCCACACCAGCAGCACCACGGCTACAGGGATTTCGAAGGCCACGCCAAAGGCGAAGAACAGCGTCATCACGAAGTCGAGGTAGCTGGTGATGTCCGTCATCATCTCCACGCCGGCCGGGGTGGCGGCGGCGAAGAACTTGAAGATCAACGGGAACACCAGGAAGTAGGCGAAGGCCATGCCGGTGTAGAACAGCAGGATGCTCGACACCAGCAACGGCACGGCGATGCGCTTTTCATGCTTGTACAGGCCTGGCGCGATAAAGCCCCAGATCTGGTGCAGGATCACCGGGATCGCCAGGAACAGCGAGACCATCATGGTCAGCTTCAGCGGCGTGAGGAACGGCGACGACACATCGGTGGCGATCATCGTCGCGCCGGCCGGCAGGTACTGGCGCAAGGGCGTGGAGACGAAGGTGTAGATCTGCTGGGTAAAGGCAAACAGCCCGGCAAAGATGATGAAGATCGCCGCTACGCAACGCAGCAGGCGGGTACGCAGCTCGGTGAGGTGCGAGACCAGCGGCATATGCTGGTCGTTTTCCGGTTTATCAGCGCTCATGGGGCTCGCGGCGGCAATGTAGGGTCATGGGGAGCGGGCGCCGCAACGGGCACCGGCGCTGGCTCGGTCGGGGTGGGAGCGGCAGGCGGGACGTCGGCGACGGGCGCCGGTGCGATGCTGTTTTCGACCGCAGGCTCCACCGGTTTGGTCGGCTCCTGCACGGGCGACAGAATCTTGCGTGCCTCCTGCTCCAACGACAGGATGTGTTCGTTGTGCAGTTGCCGGCGGATTTCGTCGGCGCCGATTTCCCGTTCAACTTCCTGTTTGATGGCGTTGAAACTGCGTTTCAGGCGCCCGATCCACAGCCCGGCCGTGCGCGCTGCACCGGGCAGGCGTTCCGGCCCGAGTACCAGCAGGGCCACGAGGCCGACGAGGAGCAGTTCAGAGAAGCTGATACCAAACATTAGTCAGTGCTCACACGTCTTTGCGGGTTGGCTCTTCGACTTTCTCAGCCTGCACGTCGAAGGTACGACGCTCGGTGATCGGCTGGGTGGCCTGCGGGTGTACAGGCTGCGCCGGTGGCACCGGATTGACGGCTGGGTCGGCGGGCTTTTCATCGTCGTTCATGGCTTTACGAAAGCCCTTGATCGACTCGCCCACGTCGGTGCCCAGGTTCTTGAGTTTCTTGGTGCCGAACACCAGTACCACGACTACCAGAATGACGATCCAGTGTTTCCAGTCAAAAATGCCCATGCTGCAAATCCTCTAGTCTTAAGTTTTCAAGCGGACGGGCGCGAGGCCTTTTCGGCGTGCCCGGACAAGCCGAAGCGACGGTCCAGTTCATCCAGAACGGCCTGTGGATGCTGCCCCAGTTGGGCGAGCATGACCAGGCTGTGGAACCACAAGTCGGCGGTTTCGTAGATCACATCGCTGCAATCGCCGCTGATTTGCGCGTCCTTGGCGGCGATGATGGTCTCGACGGATTCTTCGCCGAGCTTTTCCAGAATCTTGTTCAGGCCCTTGTGGTACAGGCTGGCGACGTAGGAGCTGTCGGCGTCCGCGCCTTTGCGGTCTTCCAGCACCTGGGCCACACGGTTCAGGGTATCGCTCATGTTCAGTGTCCTGCGGAGTAGATGGCGTGCGGGTCTTTGAGCACCGGCTCCACAACCTTCCATTCGCCGTTCTCGAACACGCGATAGAAGCAGCTGTGACGGCCGGTGTGGCAGGCGATGTCGCCGATCTGCTCGACCTTGAGGATCACCACGTCGGCGTCGCAGTCGATGCGCATCTCATGCAGGGTTTGCACGTGCCCGGACTCTTCGCCCTTGCGCCACAGTTTGCCACGCGAGCGTGACCAGTAAATGGCGCGCTGCTCAGTGGCAGTCAGGCTCAGGGCCTCGCGGTTCATCCAGGCCATCATCAGCACGCGCCCGGTCTTGTAGTCCTGGGCAATGGCCGGCACCAGGCCGTCACTGTCCCACTTGATCTCGTCCAGCCAGTCTTTCATGTTCGGCTCCGGCAATTTGCGACAGTGTATAACCGGATTGGCTATCGACGCACGATCAGATAAACACCCACGGCCACCATGATGCCGGCCGGCCAGTGGCCCAGCTGGTTCAACGGCCCGCCAATCGCCAGCATCACGCCGCCCACCAGGTGCGCGGCGCCGAGCAGGCGCAGGAACCAGTCATCCTTGCGCTTGTGCCACGGCGGCGGCGGGTCCTTGGCGTGGGGCTGGGACATGCGCTCCAGCAGGTCGCGGGTCATGTTGGCCAGGTGCGGCAGTTGTTCGAATTGGCTGTGCAGGTTGCCCAGCAGGGTTTTCGGGCTGACGCGCTCGCGCATCCAGCGTTCGAGGAACGGCTGCGCGGTGTTCCACAGGTCGAGGTCCGGGTACAGCTGGCGGCCCAGGCCTTCGATGTTGAGCAGGGTTTTCTGCAACAGCACCAGCTGCGGCTGCACTTCCATATTGAAGCGCCGCGCGGTCTGGAACAGGCGCATCAGCACCTGGCCGAAGGAAATATCTTTTAACGGTTTTTCGAAGATCGGCTCGCACACGGTGCGGATCGCTGCTTCGAATTCATTCAGCTTGGTTTCCGCCGGCACCCAGCCCGAATCGATGTGCAGTTGCGCCACGCGGCGGTAGTCGCGCTTGAAGAAGGCGAACAGGTTGCGGGCCAGGTAGTCCTGGTCTTCCGGGGTCAGGCTGCCGACGATGCCGCAGTCGATCGCGATGTACTGCGGGCTCCACGGGTTGACGGTGCTGACGAAGATGTTGCCCGGGTGCATGTCGGCGTGGAAGAAACTGTCGCGGAACACTTGGGTGAAGAAAATCTCCACGCCTCGCTCGGCGAGCATCTTCATATCGGTGCGCTGGTCGGCCAGGGTTGCCAGGTCGGTAACCTGCACGCCGTAGATACGCTCCATCACCAGCACTTTGGGGCGGCACCAGTCCCAATACACTTGCGGCACGTACAACAGTTGCGAGCCTTCGAAATTGCGCTTGAGCTGGCTGGCGTTGGCCGCCTCGCGCAACAGGTCGAGTTCGTCGTAGATGGTTTTTTCGTAGTCGGCGACCACGTCCACCGGGTGCAGCAGGCGTGCATCGGCCGAGAAACGCTCGGCGGCGCGCGCCAGGATAAACAGCCACGCCAGGTCCTGGCCGATGATCGGCTTGAGGCCCGGGCGGATCACCTTCACCACCACTTCTTCGCCGGTCTTGAGCTGCGCGGCGTGTACTTGCGCCACCGAGGCCGAGGCCAGGGGCTCGACGTCGAAACGGCTGAACACTTCGCTGATCTTCCGGCCCAGCTGCTCTTCGATCAGCTTCATCGACTGCTGGGAATCGAACGGCGGCACGCGGTCCTGCAACAGCATCAGTTCGTCGGCGATGTCTTCGGGCAGCAGGTCGCGGCGGGTCGAGAGGATCTGCCCGAACTTGATAAAGATCGGCCCCAAATCCTGCAGCGCCAGGCGCAGGCGCGCGCCACGGCTCAGCTCCAGCGGCTTGCGCGGGAACCAGCGCCACGGCAGCACATAGCGCACCGCCAGCAGGAACCACGGAAGGGGCAGGGCGAACAGCAGGTCATCGAGGCGGTAGCGGATTACGACGCGCTGGATACGAAACAAACGGCGGACGGCGAGCAGCTTCATGCGTTATCGCTTGGATCAAGGGAACGGCTCAGGCGCTCGAAGCGCGCCTCGAGGCGTTCCAGGTCGATTTTGGCCTTGTCGAGTTCACGAAAGCGCGCTTGCGCTTCCCGTTCTCCGACCAGGGTGCGCGATTCTTCGCTCAGGTATTCGGCAAGGTTCTGGTTGAGGCTGGCGAACCCTTGCTGGTACCAGCGTTTACGGCTGTTCAGGTGCCCGCTGATCAGCTGGGTGGCCACGGGGCCGATCCAGCGTGACAGCTCGTATTCCCAATCCAGTTCCAGATCCTGCAGCACGGCGGCCAGGTCCATCAGCACCGCGCTGTCGCCTTCCAGATGCACTTCGGGACCGTGCAGGATCGCGGTCTTGTTGCGGCTCAGGGCCAGGTGCAACAGGCTCGACGCCGGCGCACGCAAGGTGCAGTCGGCGTCGGCGGCCCATTGGGTGGCCAGCAGCAGGCCTTCATCGCTGGGCAGGATAAACAGCTGCAAGGCCGGGCTGGTGCAGTCGACGGCAATCACCTTGCCGTTCAAGTGCGCCAGCCGCGCCAGGGCGGTGCTGTCCAGGCGCAGCACACGGTTAATGCCGTGTTCAACGCTGGCGAGAAGACCCTGGAGCAGCATCAGGGCTTGATGCCGCGGTGCAGGGCGACGATGCCCGACGTCATGTTGTGGTAGGTCACGCGGTCGAAACCGGCTTCCACCATCATCGACTTCAGGGTTTCCTGGTCGGGGTGCATGCGGATCGATTCGGCCAGGTAGCGATAGCTTTCGGCGTCATTGGTGATCAGCTTGCCCATCAGCGGCATGAAGGCGAACGAGTAGGTGTCGTAGACCTTGGACATCAGCGCGTTGGTCGGCTTGGAGAACTCCAGCACCAACAGGCGGCCGCCCGGCTTGAGCACGCGCAGCATCGAGCGGATCGCGTCTTCTTTATGGGTGACGTTGCGCAGGCCGAAGGCGATGGTCACGCAGTCGAAATGGTTGTCCGGGAACGGCAGCTTTTCAGCGTCGGCCTGGACGAATTCGATATTGCCGGCCACGCCTTTATCCAGCAGGCGATCACGGCCGACCTTGAGCATCGAGCCGTTGATGTCGGCCAATACCACCTGGCCGGTGGGGCCGACGAGCTTGGAGAACTTGGCCGCCAGGTCGCCGGTGCCGCCGGCGATGTCGAGCACGCGGTTGCCGGTGCGTACGCCCGACAACTCGATGGTGAAACGCTTCCACAGGCGGTGCATGCCGCCGGAGAGCACGTCGTTCATCAGGTCGTACTTGGCGGCGACGGAGTGGAACACCTCAGCGACTTTTTCCGCTTTCTGGCTTTCCGGAACGTTCTTGAAGCCGAAGTGAGTGGTGGGTTCGGCATCGCTGCCTTTGCGCTGATCAGTCATATCGCTGTCACCAAAAGAGAATGCGGGACATGATAATCCCCACCGCCTGCTTTGTCTTGGCAAGGCTGAAGGTAAGATAGGCGGGCACCGAGGCTTTTTGCCGCATGGCCGGTGTTCCGAGTCGTTATAAAGAGGAGTCATAGCAATGGCCCGTATTACCGTTGAGCGTGCACATTCCCTGGGTAAAGAGGGCGCACGCGCCAAGGCCGACAAGTTGGCGCAAAAACTCAAGGAGCAATATGGCCTGGAGCCTTCGTGGTCCGGCGATACCTTGAACCTCAAGCGTTCGGGGGTTAAAGGCACGGTATTAGTCGCGGATGATTCGCTGCGTATTGATGTGGAACTGGGCCTGTTGATGTCGGCCATGAGCGGCACTATCAAGTCCGAAATCGAGAAAGCCCTGGATAAGGCGCTGGCCTGACCCGACAGTTGTTAGGGTGCCGATTCTAATTTTCCAGCCTACTTTGTGCCCAAGCCCTCAACTCCTGTGGGCCGTTCCTCCCCCCTTTTCTGCGTGAGGTGCACCATGGCCAAAGTTATCTTGAAGAAAAAAATCGACGCCCAGACTACTGCCCTGAGTGACGTTAAAAGCTATGCCCGCAAGATCTGGCTGGCAGGTCTTGGTGCATATGCCAAGGTCGGAAGCGAGGGCAGCGACTACTTCAAAGAGCTGGTTAAGACGGGTCAACATGTTGAAAGTAAAGGTAAAAAAGTTGCTATTGAACAACTTGATGCCGCCAACAGTCAGATTGACCAAGTAAAGAGTAATGTCTCGGCGGTCAAAGGTCTGGTAGAAGTTCAGCTGGATAAAGTTGAAAAAGCTTTTGATACTCGTGTAGCCAGTGCCTTGAATCGAATCGGCATTGCGTCTAAACATGACGTTGAGACACTCTCTGCTAAGCTCGAAGAGCTGACGGCATTGCTCGAACGTGTCGCGCGTAAACACTAAGGAGACATCGGGATGGCTGTTAAAAAGACTACTCAGAAAGAAGGCAGCTCGTGGGTCGGGGAAGTTGAAAAATATTCCCGTAAGATCTGGCTTGCTGGTTTAGGCGTGTACTCGAAGGTTAGCAGTGACGGCGGCAAGTACTTCGAGACTTTGGTCAAGGACGGCGAGAAAGCCGAGAAGTTGACCAAAACCACGGTTGGTAAAAAAGTTGAAGCGGCCAAGGCAACTGCCGGTTCTGCCAAGTCGAGTATTTCTGACACTTGGGGCAAGTTGGAAGAAACCTTCGACAAGCGCCTCAACAGTGCTATTTCGCGACTCGGCGTGCCGAGCAAAGCTGAGTTGAAGACGCTGCACAGCAAGGTCGACACACTGACCAAGCAAATCGAGAAACTTACCGGCGCCAAAGTGGCTCCGGTTAAAACCGCAGCGGCCAAACCAGCCGCCAAGCCTGCCGCCAAACCTCTGGTGAAAGCCGCCGCCAAGCCGGCAGTAAAAGCCGCTGCCAAACCCGCCGCCAAGGCGCCTGCAAAAGCTGCCGCTAAACCAGCAGCCAAGCCAGCGGCCAAAACCGCTGCGGCCAAACCGGCTGCCAAGCCTGCGGCAAAACCGGTGGCCGCTAAAGCTGCTGCCAAACCTGCCGTGAAGGCCGCCGCCAAGCCAGCGGCTAAACCCGCTGCCAAACCGGCTGCGAAACCTGCAGCTAAAACCGCTGCCGCCAAACCGGCTGCCAAGCCAGCCACTGCGAAACCTGCAGCCAAGCCGGCCGCCGCCAAGCCAGCGGCAAAACCAGCCGCCGCGAAGAAACCAGCAGCAGCGAAGAAACCCGCCGCCAAGCCTGCGGTTGCAGCCAAGCCTGCAACCCCTGCGCCAACGGCGTCGACAGCCAACTCGGTGTCCGCACCGACGCCCGCTGCCGTTACCCCGACTGCAACGCCGGTAACCCCGACGCCATCCAGTCAGTCCTGATTTTTCGGGGACATAAAAAACGCCCGGCCTGTAAAGGTCGGGCGTTTTTTTATGGCGATCCAGTAGGCACCGCAATCCCAATGTGGGAGGGGGCTTGCCCCCTCCCACCGTTTTAATTCGGGTTATCCAGGTATTTGAGGGCGAATTTCTCGGTCGCCAGTCTCGCCGGCACCATCAGGTGCGGCGCCACCAGCATCATGATCTGGTACACCACCACACGCACCTCGCCTTCACGGTCGAGAATCCGCTGGTAGTCCAACGAAAACAGCAGGGTCAGGGTGATCTGCTCCACCAGTTGCCCCAGCGCCTGGGTATCGCTGACCAATTGCCCGGCCGCCTTCAGCCGCGCCAGCAATGACGCCAGGGTGCGCTTGAGGGCGGTCAGCAGGCCGCGAACGCCCTTGGCCAGCTTGGGCAGGCGCCCGGCCAGGTTCGATAGGTCCTGGAACAGAAACCGGTAATGGGCCATGCGCTCGATGATCAGGTGCAGGAACAGCCAGTAATCCTGGGCCTCCAGCTGCGCATCCGCCGGTGGGTCGAGCAGCGGCGCCAGCTCATTTTGAAAGCGCTCGAACAGCCCGAGTACCAGCGGCTCCTTGCCATGGAAGTGGTAGTAGAGGTTGCCGGGGCTGATCCCCATTTCATTGGCCACCTCCATGGTCGACACATTCGGCTCGCCCTTCTGGTTGAACAACTGCAGGGCACATTCGAGGATACGGTCGCGGGTCTTCATCCAGTCTTCTTAATGTGAGCGTTGAGCTAGCGCACCCGCACGTAAGTGCCCGGCGCCGCTTCCATCGGTGGGTAGTTCTGGTTGCCCAGGGCGGTCAGGGTTTCGCGCTGAACGCCGGAGCGTTGCTGGATCCACTCCAGCCACTGCGGCCACCAGCTGCCTTCGACGTGGCTGGCGTCGTAGTACCAGGCGCGCGGGTCGCTGCTCAGCTTGGGGTTTTCGACGTAGTTGGCCTTGGGGTTGCCCGGCGGGTTGAGGATGCTCTGGATGTGCCCGCTGTTGGACAGCACGAAGCGCCGCTCGCCGCCCAGCAACTGCGTGGAGCGGTACACCGCATCCCACGGCGTGATGTGGTCGTTGATCCCGGCCACGCTGAAGCTGTCCACCGTGACCTTCTGCAAGTCGATCGGCGTGCCGCACACCTCCAGGCCTCCCGGATGGCTCAGCGGGTTGTGCTTGAAGAAATCCAGCAGGTCGCCATGCAAAGCGGCGGGCAGGCGCGTGTTGTCGTTGTTCCAGTAGAGGATGTCGAACGCGGGCGGCTCCTTGCCCAGCAGGTAGTTGTTGATCCAGTAGTTCCAGATCAGGTCATTGGGGCGCATCCAGGCGAACACCCGCGCCATGTCGCGGCCGTCGAGTACGCCTTGCTGGTAGGAGCGGCGCTTGGCCGCTTCCAGGGTTTGCTCATCGACGAACAGTGTGGCCGGGCTGTCGATCTGGCTGTCGAGCAGGCTCACCAGGTAGCTGGCGCTGGAGATGCGCCGCAGCTGGCGCTTGGCCTGCAAGTGGCCCTGCAGGGCGGCGATGGTCAGGCCGCCGGCGCAGGCGCCCATCAGGTTGACTTCGCGGGCGCCGGTGATCGCCCGGCACACGTTGAGCGCCTCTTCGAGGGCGGCGACGTAGGTGGACAGGCCCCATTCGCGGTGTCGCACATCCGGGTTGCGCCAGCTGACCATAAAGGTCTGCAGGCCGTTTTTCAGGGCGTACTGCACAAAGCTGTTGGCCGGGCTCAGGTCGAAAATGTAGTACTTGTTGATTTGCGGCGGCACGATCAACAGCGGCTTGGCGTACTGTTTTTCGCTCATGGGCTTGTACTGGATCAGCTCCAGTAATTCATTGCGAAATACTACCGAGCCTGGGGTGGTCGCTACCGTCTTGCCGACTTCGAAGGCTTGCTTGCTCACTTGGCGGGGCAGGCCGTGGTTGTGCAGCAGGTCGTCGAACAGGTTGCTGACGCCGCGCACCACGCTGTTGCCGCCGGAGTTGAGCAGCTCCTTGATCGCCAGTGGGTTGAGCAGGGTATTGGACGGGGATACCGCGTCGTTGAGCAGGGCAAAGGCGAAGTGCGCGCGGGCGCGGTCGTCGGCGCCCAGCGAGCTGTCATCGATCCAGTGGCGGGTCTGCTTCTGCCAGCTCAGGTAGGCTTGCAGGCTGCGCCGGTAGAACGGGTTGAGGGCCCATGTGGGGTCGAGGAAGCGGCTGTCGCGCGGGTTCGGCTCATGCACCGTTTCACCCAGCAACACGCGGCCCAGTTGACCGCCGAGGGCCAGGGCATGGCGGGCGGTGTGCACCGGGTTGCGCAGGCCGTGGACGGCCACGCTGCGCAGGGTCGAGAGCAGGTCCCGGCCGCGCAGGCCGGTGATCGCATTTTGCGCATTGATGAACGCCGCGGGGGTGGGCGCCGGGTTCGTCACGGGTCTTTCTCGCATGAGCCAACACTCCTTCGTCAAGCCAACAACGGGCACGCCAATTCAGAACCATAGTTGGTTCTGGGCAAGTTGCGCGGCGGTGTACTCCTTACACCGCCGGTCGTGGATGAATCACTGCGCGCAGGCGCTCCTCCTCGAGAAACTTCATGATGATCGGCGCCACGGCTTCGGCCCGGGTGATCAGGAACAGGTGGCCGTCATCGATGATGTGCAACTGCGCGTTGGGAATGCGCCAGGCGAGCATGCGCATGTTGATCAAGGGGATCAGCGGGTCGTCGTCGCCGGCCAGCACCAGGGTCGGTTGGCGGATCTTGTGCAGCCAGTGGATGCTGGTCCAGCCCAGCCCGGCGAACAGCTGCCAGTAGTAACCGAGCTTGCCGGCCGAGCGCACTTTGCTGGCGTGCTCGGCGGCCAGTTTTGAATCGCGACGGAACGAGCCGCCATAGATCATCGGCGCAATGCGCACCACATGGGACGGCTGGATATAACGCCTGGGGCTTGCCATCAGCCACAGTACCTTGGGCTTTCCCGGCACCATCACCGCACCCGCCGCCGTGGCCGCGAGGATCAGCTTCTTGCAGCGCTCCGGGTAGTCATAGGCAAACTGCTGCGCCAACGCCCCGCCCCACGACACGCCGACCACGCTGACCTGGCCATAGTCCAGGTAATCGAGCATGCGCGCGGTGAGCCTGGCCAGGCCGGGGAACCGATACGGCCGGTTGGGCGTGGAGGAACCGCCCACGCCGGGTACATCGAAGGCAATCACTTCCAGGTCCGGGTCCAGTGCCTGGACGAACGGAAACACCAGCTCAAGGTTGGCGCCGATGCCATTGAAGATCAGCAGCGGCGTCAGGTGAGGCTTGCCCGGGCGCACCGCCGTGCGGATGGTCTGGCCATCCAGGTCGATGGTACGGAAGATGAACGGTTGCGGCATGTTCAAGCCCTGTGAAGTCCTACAGCCGGAGTGAGGTCAGTGTGGGAGGTGGCTTGCCCCCTCCCACACTTAACCCCATTTCAATTTAGCGTTCGTGTACATAGGTTCCCGGCGCCGCCTCAGCAGCGGCATAGGTTTTGTTACCCAAACTTGTAGGTGCTTTCTTAAGTTTGCCCGCCCGCTCCGCCTGCCAGGCCTGCCAATGCAGCCACCACGAATCGGTATGCTTGGTGGCATTCTCCTGCCACTCCAGCGGCTTGCCGGCCAGGCTGTCGCTGGTCTGGTAGCGCGCCTTGGGGTTGCCCGGCGGGTTGAGGATGCTCTGGATATGCCCGCTGCTCGACAACACAAACTCCACCTTGCCGCCAAACAGCTGCGCCGACTTGTAGCAGGACTGCCACGGCGTGATGTGGTCGTTGGTGCCGGCCAGTGAGTAGATATCGGCGGTGACCTGCTTGAGGTCGATGGGCGTGCCGCACACTTCGAGGGCGTTGGCGCGTACCAGTGGGTTATTTTTGAACAGTTCGATCAGGTCGCCGTGGAACGCGGCGGGCAGGCGTGTGGTGTCGTTGTTCCAGAACAGGATGTCGAACACCGGCGGCTCGTTGCCGAGCAGGTAGTTGTTGACCCAGTAGTTCCAGATCAGGTCATTGGGGCGCATCCAGGCGAACACCTTGGCCATGTCGCGGCCTTCGAGCACGCCGGCCTGGTAGGAATGGCGCTTGGCCGCTTCCAGGGTTTGCTCGTCGACAAACAGCGCCACCTGGGTGTCCAGGGTGGTGTCCAGCACGCTTACCAGCAGGGTCAGGGCGTTGACCTTCTTCTCCCCCAGCGCGGCGTAGTGGCCGAGCAGGGCGGTGCAGGTGATGCCCCCGGAGCAGGCGCCGAGCATGTTGATGTCTTTGCTGCCGGTGATCGCCGTGACCACATCCACCGCTTCCTTGAGCGCCTCGATATAGGTCGACAGGCCCCACTCGCGCTGGGCCTTGGTCGGGTTGCGCCAGCTCACGATAAAGGTCTGCTGGCCGTTGCGCAGGCAGAAGCGCGCCAGGCTCTTGTCCGGGCTCAAGTCGAATACATAGAATTTGTTGATCTGCGGTGGCACCACCAGCAGCGGGCGCTCGTGCACTTGTTCGGTGATCGGCTTGTACTGGATCAGCTCCAGCACGTCGTTGCGAAACACCACGGCGCCTTCGGTGGTGCCCAGGCTCTTGCCCACTTCAAACGCGCCCATGTTGACCTGGCTCGGCATGCCGCCGTTGTGCACCATGTCCTTGGCCAAATGGGACAGGCCATCGAGCAGGCTTTTACCGCCGGTTTCAAAGAAGCGTTTGACCGCCGCCGGGTTGGCCGCGCTGTTGGTGGGGGCCATGGCTTCGGTCATCAGGTTGATCACGAAGTGGCCGCGGCTGATGTCCTGCTCGGACAGGTTGCTGTCGCCGATCCAGTCGTGCAGTTCCTTGCGCCACGCCAGGTAGGTTTGCAGGTAGCGTTTGTAGAGCGGGTTCTGGCTCCAGGCCGGGTCGTGAAAACGACGGTCGTCGCTCTCCGGCACCAGCGTGGATTTGCCGAACATCACGTTCTTCAATTCGACCCCAAAGTGGGCGACATGCTTGACGCTGTGCAACGGTTGCTTGATGGCTTGGGTCAGCACCATCTTCGCCGAGGCGAGTAAGTCCTTTTTCCGTAACGCGATGATCGGGTTGAGCCCCAGGGTGTTTTCCGAGGCCTGGCTTTTCAAGTCATCGTTGTTCTTGTTACTCATCTACGACGCTCCATTGTCCGAAAGACGAGTACCGGGTACCGCTGCGTACGAGGTTTTTTCGATACACAACACAAGCCTGGTACTGCGACTCGGGTGACCGTTGATACCGCATCGTCAAATGCAGGGAACTTGCCAGTTCCATTGGTTACCCGAGTTTAATTTTTTTCGCAAGCGGGCCAATCGTTGGCCGCGCGACAGGGCATTCAAGCAGATGAAATTAGAAAATGCCCTCTAAAGAGCAAGAAGCCTGGGCTAGAGCATCAGCCGCACGACCGACTCGCTCGGATCGCGGGTTTTGCCGGCGGCCTTGAGCTCGGCAAGATAATCGGCCCACAACGCCTCCTGACGCACGGCCAGTTGGTAGAGGTAGTCCCAGGTGAACAGCCCGCTGTCGTGGCCGTCGTCGAAGGTCAATTTCAGTGCGTACTGACCGGCCGGTTCTACCTTGGTGAGCCGGACGTTGAGCTTGCCGAATTGCAGGATCGGTTTGCCATGGCCCTGGACTTCGGCGGAAGGTGAGTGGGTGCGCAGGAGTTCGGCGGGTAGCTGGTAGACCTCATCGGGCCCGTAGGTGAGGCCGAGGGTGTTGGATGTTTTGTGCAGGTTTACTGCAGTAGGAAATTTGGCCATTGAAAATATTCCTGAAGAAACCGGCTTCAAAATGTGGGAGGGGGCTTGCCCCCTCCCACATAGAGCGAAGCGATTCTGTGTGTGGCTTACAGAATATACCGCGACAAATCTTCGTTCTGCGCCAATTCGCCCAAGTGGCTATTCACGTACTCAGCGTCGATCTTGATCGTCTCGCCATTCTGCGAACCGGCCATGTCACCGGCGCTGAACGAGACTTCCTCCAGCAACCGCTCCAGCAGCGTATGCAAACGACGCGCACCGATGTTCTCGGTCTTCTCGTTGACCTGCCAGGCAATCTCCGCCAGGCGCTTGATGCCGTCCGGCAGGAACTCGATGCCCAAGCCTTCGGTTTTCAGCAGCTCACGGTATTGCTCGGTGAGCGACGCGTGCGGCTCGCTGAGGATGCGCTCGAAGTCGCCCGGGGTCAGCGCCTTGAGTTCCACGCGAATCGGCAGGCGGCCTTGCAGCTCCGGTACCAGGTCGCTTGGCTTGCTCAGGTGGAATGCACCGGAGGCGATAAACAGGATGTGGTCGGTTTTCACCATGCCCAGCTTGGTGTTGACGGTGCAGCCTTCGATCAGCGGCAGCAGGTCACGCTGTACGCCTTCGCGAGACACGTCGACGCCGCCGGAATTACCGCGCTTGGCCACCTTGTCGATCTCATCGATAAACACGATGCCGTGCTGCTCGACCGCTTCCAGAGCCTTGGCTTTGAGTTCTTCCTCATTCACCAGGCGCCCGGCTTCTTCGTCGCGCACCAGTTTCAGCGCTTCCTTCACCTTGAGCTTGCGGCTTTTCTTCTTGCCCTTGCCCATGTTGGCGAACAGGTTTTGCAGCTGGCTGGTCATTTCTTCCATGCCAGGCGGTGCGGAGATGTCGACGCCAGAGACCTCGGCGACTTCGATCTCGATTTCCTTGTCGTCCAGCTGGCCTTCACGCAGGCGCTTGCGGAACAGCTGGCGGGTGTTGGAATCCGAGGCCGGCGCGGCGTCTTCGTTGAAGCCCATGCGTGCCGGGGGCAGCAGGGCATCGAGGATGCGTTCTTCGGCGGCGTCTTCGGCGCGATGGCTGACCTTGGTCATTTCCTGTTCGCGCAGCAGTTTCAGGGCGGCGTCGGCCAGGTCACGGATGATCGACTCGACGTCACGGCCCACATAGCCCACTTCGGTGAACTTGGTGGCTTCGACCTTGATGAACGGTGCATTGGCCAGCTTGGCCAGGCGGCGGGCAATTTCGGTTTTACCGACGCCGGTGGGGCCGATCATCAGGATGTTTTTCGGGGTTACTTCAACGCGCAACTCTTCAGGCAGTTGCATCCGGCGCCAGCGGTTACGCAGCGCGATGGCTACGGCGCGCTTGGCATCGTCCTGGCCGATGATATGGCGATTGAGTTCATGGACGATTTCGCGGGGAGTCATGGACATAGTGTTTGGCGGCCTCAAGCGGGAATAAGCCTACGGCTTACTCGGCGAGGTCCTGCTCCTCAATGGTCAGATTGTGGTTGGTGAACACGCAGATATCGCCAGCGATGCCCAAGGCAGTCTCGACGATTTCGCGGGCCGACAGGTCGGTTTTCTTCAACAGTGCGCTGGCGGCTGCCTGGGCGTAGCCCCCGCCGGAACCCATGGCGATCAAGCCGTTTTCCGGTTCAACCACGTCGCCGTTGCCGGTGATGATCAGCGAGGCGTCTTTGTTGGCCACGGCCAGCATGGCTTCCAGGCGGCTGAGGGAGCGGTCGGTGCGCCATTCTTTGGCAAGTTCGACGGCGGCGCGTACGAGATGACCCTGGTGTTTTTCCAGCTGGCCTTCAAAACGCTCGAAGAGGGTGAAGGCGTCGGCGGTGGCGCCGGCGAAACCGGCAAGCACCTGGCCGTGGTACAGGCGACGCACTTTCTTGGCGTTGCCTTTCATCACGGTATTGCCCAGTGAAACCTGGCCGTCGCCGCCCATGACGACTTTGCCGTGGCGACGTACTGAAACGATGGTGGTCAAGGGGAGAGTCTCCACGCAGCGGGGCGAAAATGCCCTGATGGAAACTGATATGGGGGTCGTGGGGGGGATTTCAACCGTAGGACTTCAGTGCGGACGAGCGGTGTATATCGGTCCTACACGCTTTCACCAACACCACAAAACCAAATGTGGGAGGGGGCTTGCCCCCGATAGCGGTGTGTCAGAGACACATATGCTGACTGACACACTGCCATCGGGGGCAAGCCCCCTCCCACATTTTGATCCGGTGTTGGGCCTGGATCAGCGGCTCTGGCGTTGTTGTAACAACAGGTTGCTAAAGCCCGCGCCGGCCAATTGTTTCTGCGCCACGGTCAGCTGTTCGCGGTTGCTGAACGGGCCAACCAGCACGCGATACCAGGTCGCGTCCTTCACCGTGCCGGACTCCACCGTCACCGTCTGCCCCAACAGAATGATCTGCGCGCGCACACGATCCGCGTCCGCCTGTTTCGGGAACGAGCCCGCTTGCAGGAAGAACTTGGTCACCGGCGCCGCCTTGGTTTCTGCCACTGGCGGCGCGGGTGGCGGGGTGATCCCGGCCAGTGCGGCCTGGGCTCGCGCGGTGTCGATTTTCGCCGCTTCCGCTGGGGTGACCGGCGTGGTCGGCACTTGCGGCGTCGGCAGGGTTTTCTCCGGCACGGCGTCAGGCGGCACGATCACCTCCGATTCCGGCAGCAGGGTGTAGAAGTCGTATTTCGGCTTCACCGGTGCGGTCGGGCTCGGGGCGGTCTTGTTGGCTTCGGCCATTTTCGTGGCCTTCTGCTGTTCCTGCTTGACCCGTTTGACGTCATCGCCCTTGCCCGGGTCGAGCTTCATCAGGAACACGATAAACGCGCCGACGGTGAGGCCGATGGCCATCCACAACCAGCCCGGAATCGGCTTCTTCGCCGGGGCCTGGTAGCGGCTGGCGCCGCGCTTGGGAGCAGGTTTTTTCTTGGCAGCCAACTTACATACGCTCCAGGGTTTCCAGGCCTAACAGTTCCAGGCCTTGCTTGAGGGTGCGTCCGGCCAGTGCGGCGAGGCGCAGGCGACTCTGCTTCTGGGCTTCGTCGTCGGCGGTGAGGATCGGGCAGTTCTCGTAGAAGCTGGAGAACAGGCCGGCAACTTCGTACAGGTAGGTGCACAGGATGTGGGGTGTGCCTTTCTCGCCGACGCTGTTCAGCACTTCGCCGAATTGCGCCAGTTTGGCGGCCAGTTCCTGTTCGTGCGGGGCATCCAGCACGATCTGGCCTTCAACTGCGCTGAAGTCCTTGCCCAGCTTGCGGAACACACCGGCCACACGGGTGTAGGCGTAGAGCAGGTACGGCGCGGTGTTGCCCTCGAAGTTGAGCATCAGTTCGAAGTTGAAGCTGTAGTCGCTGGTGCGGTGCTTGGACAGGTCAGCGTATTTCACCGCGCCAATCCCGACCACGCGGGCGATGTTGCGCAGGTCGGCCTCGGCCAGCTCCGGGTTCTTTTCCTTCACCAGGCTGTAGGCACGCTCCTGGGCTTCGTTCAGCAGGTCGATCAGCTTCACGGTGCCGCCGTCACGGGTCTTGAACGGGCGGCCGTCGGCGCCGTTCATGGTGCCGAAGCCCATGTGTTCCATCTGCATCGGGTGAGTCACGAAGCCGGCGCGACGCGCCACTTCGAACACCTGCTGGAAGTGCAGGGCCTGGCGCTGGTCAACGAAGTACAGCGCGCGATCGGCCTTGAGCACGCCGCTGCGGTAGCGCACGGCCGCCAGGTCGGTGGTGGCGTAGAGGTAGCCGCCATCGGCCTTGACGATGATCACCGGCAGCGGCTCGCCGTCGGCGGTCTTGAATTCTTCGAGGAACACGCACTGCGCGCCGTTGCTCTCTACCAGCAGGCCGGCGGCCTTGAGGTCGTTGACCACGTTGATCAGGTCGTCGTTGTAGGCGCTTTCGCCCATCACGTCGGCCATGGTCAGCTTCACGTTGAGCAGCTCGTAGATTTCCTGGCAGTGCGACAGCGAAATCTCACGGAAACGGCCCCATAGCGCCAGGCATTCTTCATCGCCGGCTTGCAGCTTAACCACCAGGCCACGGGCGCGGTCGGCGAACTCTTCGGATTCGTCGAAGCGCTTTTTGGCCGCGCGGTAGAAGTTCTCCAGGTCCGACAGCTCGTTGCTGGTGATCGGGTTTTCCTGCAGATAAGCCATCAGCATGCCGAACTGGGTGCCCCAGTCGCCCACGTGGTTCTGGCGGATCACGGTGTCGCCGAGGAACTCCAGCACCCGCGCCACGCCGTCGCCGATGATGGTCGAGCGCAGGTGGCCGACGTGCATCTCTTTGGCCAGGTTGGGCGCCGACAGGTCAACGGCCACGCGCTGCAGCGGGCCGGCCTTGCGCACGCCGATGCTGGCGTCGGCCAGGGCCGCGTCGAGGCGCGAGGCCAGGGCCTGGGTGTTCTGGAAGAAGTTGATAAAGCCCGGGCCGGCGATTTCGGCCTTGGTCACGCTGGCGTCGGCCGGCAGCGCGGCGATGATTTTTTCCGCCAGGTCGCGCGGCTTCATGCCCGCAGGCTTGGACAGCATCATTGCGATGTTGCTGGCGAAGTCGCCGTGGGTCTTGTCGCGGGTGTTTTCCACCTGGATCGCCGGCGTCAGGCCTTCAGGCAACACACCTTCGTTGACGAGTTGGGTGAGGGCTTGTTGGATCAGCTGGCGAATGGTGTCTTTCATGGTGTTCTCTTTCGACCGCAAGCGGCGGCGCGCGATGCGCAGGTGGAAAAACTGGGCATTATCCGTGGCGAGGGCGGGCTTGCCAACCTTCGCGGGACCTGTGGCCAGGGTTAATACAAATCTACCGGGTCAACATCCAGTGACCATCGCACTTGGCGGCCGCTGGGCATTTGCTCCAGGGCAAGCAACCAGCTGGTTAACAGCCGATGCAGCGGCGCGCGCGAGGTTGCCTGCAAGAGTAGCTGAGCGCGATACCGCCCGGCGCGGCGCTCCATAGGCGCGGGCACCGGGCCGAGCAATTCGATGCCGCTCAGGTTCAGTTCGCCGAGCAAACCTTCGGCGACGCTGCACGCTTCGTCCAGAAAACCTTCGGCCTGGCCCGGCTTGTGGGCTTCGGCGCGCAACAGCGCCAGGTGCGCAAACGGCGGCAGGCCGGCGGCGCGGCGTTCGCTCAGGGCTTGCTCGGCGAAGGCAAAGTAGCCTTGTTCTGTCAGCTGGATCAGCAGCGGGTGATCGGCCAGGTGCGTCTGGATAATCACCTTGCCCGGCTCCTCGGCGCGCCCGGCACGGCCTGCGACCTGCACGATCAGCTGCGCCATGCGCTCGCTGGCGCGGAAGTCGCCGGAGAACAGCCCGCCATCGGCATCCAGGATCGACACCAGGGTCACCCGTGGAAAGTGATGCCCTTTGGCGAGCATCTGCGTGCCCACCAGGATGCACGGCTGGCCCTTCTGGATGGTGGCGAACAGCTGGTTCATCGCGTCTTTGCGCGAGGTGCTGTCGCGGTCGACCCGCAGCACCGGGTAATCCGGAAACAGGATGCCCAGGCGCTCTTCGGCGCGTTCGGTGCCTGCACCCACGGGGCGCAGATCCACCTTGCCGCACTGCGGGCAGTGGCGCGGTACACGCTCCACATGGCCGCAGTGGTGGCAGCGCAACTCGCCGTGGCGCTGGTGCACGGTCATGCGCGCGTCGCAGCGCTCGCACTCGGACATCCAGCCACAGTCATGGCATAGCAGCGTCGGCGCAAAGCCACGGCGGTTGAGAAACACCAGCACCTGCTGGCCGGCGGCGAGGGTCTGGCCGATGGCTTGTTGCATCGGCCCGGAAATGCCGCTGTCCAGCGGGCGACTTTTTACGTCCAGGCGCAGGAAACGCGGCTGTTTGGCACCACCGGCGCGTTCGTTCAGGCGTAGGAGCCCATACCGGCCGGTGTAGGCGTTGTGCAGGCTTTCCAGGGACGGCGTGGCCGAGCCGAGCACAATCGGGATGTCTTCCTGGCGCGCGCGAACCAATGCCAGGTCGCGGGCGTGGTAGCGCAGGCCTTCCTGCTGTTTATAGGAGCCGTCGTGCTCCTCGTCGATGATGATCAGGCCAGGTTTTTTCATCGGCGTGAACAGCGCCGAGCGGGTGCCGATAATAATGTCGGCCTCGCCGTCCCTTGCGGCCAGCCAGGCCTCCAGGCGATCGCGGTCGTTGACCGCCGAGTGCACCAGGGCGATGCGCGCGTTGAAGCGCTGCTCGAAGCGCGCCAGGGTTTGCGGGCCCAGGTTGATCTCGGGGATCAACACCAGCGCCTGTTTGCCGGCTTGCAGGGTTTCGCGGATCAGTTGCAAATACACTTCGGTCTTGCCGCTGCCGGTGACGCCGGCCAGCAGGAACGCGTGGAAGCTGTCGAAACCGGCGCGAATCGCCTCATACGCGGCGCGCTGCTCGGGGTTCAGCGGCAGTTCCGGCTGGGCCAGCCAGTGTTCGTGGCGCGGGTCGGGGGCGTGCTTGCGGATTTCCACCTGCACCAGGTCTTTGGCCAGCAGCAGGTCGAGGCTGTCCTTGTTCAGCATCAGCTTGCTCAACAGCTGATGGGCCACGCCGTGGGGGTGCTGGGCCAGGGTCGCCAAGGCTTCACGCTGACGCGGGGCGCGGGCGATGCGCGGGTCGTCGAGGCGGGCACCGGGCACCATCGACCAGAAGCGCTCCTGGCGCGCTTCGGCCAGTTCGCCCTGGCGCAGCAATACCGGCAGCGCCCAGCTCAGGGTGTCGCCCAGGCTGTGCTGGTAATACTGGGCAGTCCACAGGCACAGCTTGAACAGCGCGGGCGGCAGCGGCGGCGTGGCGTCGAGGATGGCCAGGGCGGGCTTGAGTTTTTCCGCCGGGACTTCGCTGTGATCGGCGATTTCGATCAGGATGCCGATCATTTCCCGCCGCCCAAACGGCACACGCACACGCATGCCCGGTTGCAACTGCGCCCGCAGCACACCGGCCGGGGCGCGGTAATCGAACAGGCGGCGCAGGGGCGAGGGCAGGGCTAGGCGCAAGATGGCGTCGGGCACGCGAGGGGTCTCATCTATAAAGGCAGGCGGTGGCGCAGGGGCGGGAGCCTAGCAGACGCGGCAAGGCTTGGGGTAGCCGATAGTTTTCTGATGAAAGGGGCCTTTATGGGCTGAATCGGCACTAGCCACCGCTTGCGCGTTTAAAAAGGTCTGGTAGAATCCGCGGCCTAATTACGTGCGGTATTCGACAATAGTGTCGAGTGGCGGCACGCTAGCCCGAGGAAGTGCCATGAAAGCCGATATCCATCCAGCGTACGAAACCATCGAAGTAACCTGCAGCTGCGGCAACAAGTTCGAAACTCGTTCGAACCTGTGCAAGCCACTGGGTACTGACGTATGCAACGAGTGCCACCCGTTCTACACCGGTAAGCAGAAAACTCTGGACACCGGCGGCCGCGTACAGCGCTTCGCAGATCGCTTTGGTGCTTTCGGCAAGAAGCCTGCTGCTACTCCAGCAGAGTAAGGCTCAAAAGCCTTATGGGCTTTTGCCAGCTGTTGAAGAAGGCGTCCCTTGTGGGCGCCTTTTTTGTGCCTGGGATTTTGCTGAACGTCGCCCAGGCCCAGGCCCAGGTTTATTGTCCGGCACCGGCCGCCCTGCTGCAGGTAGACGTGCAGCGCGTGGTGGATGGCGACACGGTGCGCCTCAAGGATGGCCGCAGCGTGCGCATGATCGGCCTCAATGCGCCGGAAACCGGTAAAAAGGGGCGTGTCGACGAGCCTTATGCGGTCGCCGCCCGCCAGCGTTTGCAGGCCTTGGTGGCGGCCAGCGGCGGTCGCGTCGGCCTGGTGTCGGGGCGTGAGGGCAAAGACCGCTATGGCCGAACCCTGGCTCACCTCTATGGCGCTAATGGTGAGAACCTGGAAGCGCAGCTGCTGGCTGAGGGCCTGGGTTTCCAGGTCGGTGTCGCGCCGAATATCGACCTTGTGGCTTGCCAGCAGGTTGCTGAAAACACCGCTCGCGCGGCACGTTTGGGCGTGTGGCGGCAGTCGCCGGTGCAGAGCGTGGCGCAGCTCAAGCAATCCGGGTTTGCCCTGGTCAGCGGCCGGGTGAGCAAGATCGAACGCAATCGCGGTGGAATCTGGATCGAATTGCACGGCTCACTGGTATTACGGGTTGCACCCGATCTGGCCGGACAATTCGATGTCGCCCAGCTCAATGGTCTGCAAGGCAAGACAATCGAGGCGCGTGGCTGGGTGCAGGATCGCTCGCGGCGCGGCAGCTTGAAAAATGGCCAGGCACGCTGGCTGCTGCCATTGACCGATCCCGGCATGCTCAAATCGACGCATTAAGAAAAAATTGTAGACATTTTTTGAGTCGATTGTGAACAGTCCAGCCCTTGCGCGCCGTGGCTTTAGACTAAAGTACGTCGCTTCGGGCCCTTGACACCTGTGACTGACCAGTCTTGTAGGGGCTTTACGACACGCGTATCCTCGGCGGTCCGTCGACCAACAGTAAAAGCGGAATGCCGATATGTCTGATTTGAAAACTGCCGCTCTCGAATATCATGCCCATCCTCGTCCAGGAAAGCTGAGTGTAGAGCTCACCAAAGCCACCGCCACCGCCCGCGATCTGTCGCTGGCCTACAGCCCTGGCGTGGCCGAGCCCGTACGTGAAATCGCGCGCGACCCCGAACTGGCGTACAAGTACACCGGCAAAGGCAACCTGGTTGCAGTGATTTCCGATGGCACCGCGATTCTGGGCCTGGGTAACCTCGGCCCATTGGCTTCCAAGCCAGTCATGGAAGGTAAAGGCGTGCTGTTCAAGCGCTTTGCCGGCATCGACGTTTTCGACATCGAAGTCGATTCCGAGAGCCCGCAGGCTTTCATCGACACCGTAAAGCGCATTTCCATCACCTTCGGTGGTATCAACCTGGAAGACATCAAGGCACCTGAGTGCTTCGAGATCGAAAAGGCCCTGATCGAGCAGTGCGACATCCCGGTATTCCACGATGACCAGCACGGTACCGCGATCGTTACCGCCGCCGGCATGATCAACGCTCTGGAAATCGCTGGCAAAACCCTCGGCGACGCACAGATCGTCTGCCTGGGTGCTGGCGCTGCGGCCATCTCCTGCATGAAGTTGCTGGTGAGCATGGGCGCCAAGCTGGAAAACATCTTCATGGTCGACAGCAAGGGCGTGGTCCAGTCCGAGCGTACCGACCTGAACCAGTACAAGGCGATGTTTGCCCACGCTACCGACAAGCGCACCCTGGCTGACGCCCTCAACGGTGCCGATGTGTTCGTTGGTCTGTCCGGCCCGAACCTGCTGAGCGCCGAAGGCCTCAAGTCCATGGCGGCCAACCCGATCGTGTTCGCGTGCTCCAACCCGGACCCTGAGATCTCGCCAGAGCTGGCTCACGCCACCCGCAGCGACGTGATCATGGCCACCGGCCGTTCGGACTACCCGAACCAGGTCAACAACGTGCTGGGCTTCCCGTTCATCTTCCGTGGTGCCCTGGACGTTCGCGCCAAGCGCATCAACGAAGAGATGAAAGTCGCTGCCGCCAACGCCCTGCGCGAACTGGCCAAGCTGCCGGTACCTCAGGACGTGTGCGACGCCTACGGCGGTGCACCGCTGGCATTCGGTCGTGAGTACATCATTCCGAAACCAATGGATAAGCGCCTGATCACCCTGATCTCCGATGCCGTGGCCAAAGCCGCCATCGAGACCGGTGTGGCCACCCTGCCGTATCCGAAGCACTACCCGCTGCAAAGCGTGGATGATGTGTTCAACGGCTAAGCCGTTGTAGCGCACCAACAAAAAGCCCTGGCTCTCGCGAGTCGGGGCTTTTTTGTGGCGGGTGTCCCGTCCTGAATAAGGTTTACACCTTCTGACCGATCTTCAGGAGGATTCAATGGATACGGGAAAAAGGCGGAGC